>NZ_CM001240.1:3125028-3481278 GCF_000230835.1 Clostridium sp. DL-VIII | reverse complement strand
TCACTTATTTCATTAATTTCATCCTTGTTAGATAAGTAATGTTTAGCTCTTCGTAAAGCTTCTATATCACTATCTAATTTATTTATTGTTTTTTCTAATTTTTCAAATCTCATCGTATATTACTCACTTTTCTTATTTATTCATTTAATCGCTTAATAAAAGTCAACTTATTATAACACTAAACTTTGCTATATATCTATTTAAAATTTATAATATCAAAAATATGTCACTCTTACAATAATATTAGTGAGAGTTTTTCATAATTTAAATTCCATACAAACAAACTATATAAACATTTAATAATTGCTAGAAAACATGAAAATACCTGCAATTTAAACACTAGTATTAATCTTACTATCAATCTAAATATAAGCAATATAAAATTATGAAATACTTAAAATATTTATTTAAAGTATTTCATAATTTTATAAGCCTACTTTATTTTCGCATTAATTCCATCATAAAGATATTTCAAATATTCTACATTTACATTATTATTTATTAGCTTATCGATCCTGGCTTTTGCTATTTTCATTGTGTCCTTTGCTTCACTAAAATCTTTATCCTTAATACAATTACTTGTATAAGTTAGCAAGTAATCTATTTTTAAAACATCTTCTGCTAAATCTTCTCTATCTTCATTAACTAATTCAACTAATAAAGAATATATCTTAGGAGAAGTTGTTGCTTTAGTATCCATTAAAATATCTGTATTTCTACTCGTTTTTTTTGCCATAAATATAAACACCTCATTTCTAGACGATTATAACATTCAAATTTATATTTTTCTAGAAATAAACAACATGAATTTAGTTTTATCCATTACTAACTAATATAGCTACTTAAATAACGGCTCAACACCAAAATGGAGTATGTAGTGAAAATATTATAAAAGATCAGATAGATACATGGAGCTTATAACATAGATTTACGTATATAAAAAGAAACCAAAGCTATTGCTTCAAGTTTCTTTTTTGCTTCTTTATTTATCATTTTATGACTAACATTTTATCCCCATTCTTTTGAAATATATATTCTACTTTTTCTACCTTAACTGTATAAGCTGCATTATAATGATTAATGATTGGCTGAAGTAAGCTTGACTCATTTGCATCAAGATCTAAAATTGGAAATATGCGAATTTCCTTGCATATTCTAAGCATTTCATCAATAGCTCTTATATGAAATTCTAAACCTAATTGAGCATAAAGTAATAAAAAATGTGAACTAAGTCCAATATCAAAATATTTATCTTGAAAATTAGTTTTATTCGGTAGCTCATGAGAAATATACCTATTTTCTTGTCTTCCTTTTTCAAAATCATTTAGAAATTTATACATTGCTCTCATTCTAATCTTCTCTAAACCTTCTACGTCCTTTATACTTGTCCAAATAAAATTCTTTTTATTTTCTTTAGTTTGTTTCATTACAGCATCTTTTGTTTCTTCTATTCTATTCAATAATTGTTCTTTAGTAAATTCATAAATTAGATCAAATGATATTACAGTATTATTTAATTTTTTCATTTCAGCATTAAAACTTGCAGGTCCATCGCCAAAGCTTGCAATAGATTTTTTCAAATCATCATCGGTTAATGAAAACATTGTTTTATATTCCTCTAAGGTCCTCCCCCATGGAACTACTTTTGATAACTCGAATGGCATTTTTTTCACTCCTCTTTTTTTATCTTTAATTCAAAATTCACGAAACAATCTATCATTTCTCTATATACTTTTTCAATTAAATATGGCTCTAAATTATTTTGATTTGCTAAATGTCTTACCTTGATTATAACTCTTTCTACTCTTTGGGGCGCTTTAACATCATCACGATTCTTCTTGAAATTAGCAGCTTGCATAACATAATTACTTCGCTTTGCAATTAGCCTTACAATTTCTTCATCAATTTTATCTATATTATCTCTTACTTCCTCTAAATCTTTGCATATCATAAAAACCTCATTTCCTCCTTTTTACTTACAAATTAACTAAACCTATAGATGTTACCTATTAAATTTAGTTCAGGCTTATTTTTTAATTTATTTCTTAAACTTGACATAATTATAATAAAACAAATCACTTCGTCCCCGAAGTGTTGAACGAAGTGATCTTCTGCATTTACATTTTAATACTTAAACTATATTTATAATTAATTAGCCCCTTTTAGTTATAAGCTTATTGCTATTATTTAAAAATTTATTTAATTAAACCCCATTTTTAAATCTTTTACGAAATCAATTACTGCTTCTTTGCCTTCTGCCATTCTCTTAACTATTGCGCTACCTACAATTACCCCATCACAATAATCTTTTACTTCCTTAACTACTTCCTTTGAAGAAATTCCAAACCCAATACACATTGGGATTTCAACAATTTTTCTGACTTCAGCTAAATATTCATGAGTTCCTTTATCTAAAGATTTTCTTTCACCAGTTGTACCATTTGTGGATACACAATATACAAACCCTTTTGCCCCTTTGGTTATTGCTGCTATCCTATCTCTAGATGTTCTCGCCACTAATGGAATTAGATATATACCATTTTCTTCGCAAACTTTATCGAGGTCACCTCTTTCTTCAAGTGGAACATCTGGAACTATAAGTCCATCTACCCCACTTTTTGCTGCAGCTTTAAGAAAATTCTCTATTCCATTGAAATATACAACATTAAAATACACCATTAATACAATTGGTACTTCACACTTTTCTCTTATTAGCTCTACACATCTAAATATATCTTTTACTTTCGTTCCATTTTGTAGTGCTTTAGTATATGCATTTTGTATTACTGGACCATCAGCAAGAGGATCTCTAAAAGGTACACCAATTTCAACTACAGTTGCCCCTTCTTTTTCTAAAGACACTACTAAATCAGCTGTTTCTTCAACTGTGAAATCTGCTCCACATGTTACAAATGGTATTAGAGCTTTTTCATTATTCTCTTTTTGCTTATTGAATGATATATCTATTCTATTCATTATTTTTCACCTAGATATGCAAGCACCGCATCCATATCTTTATCTCCTCTCCCTGAAATATTAATAATTATGATTTTATCACTATCAAGTGTTGGTGCTAGTTTTTTAGCATATGCTACAGCATGGGATGATTCTAGTGCTGGTACTATTCCCTCTATTCTCGTCAAATACATAAATCCATCTTCTACTGCTTCTTCATCTGTTATACTTGCATACTCTGCTCTATTAGTTTCAGCTAGATATGCATGTTCTGGCCCAACGCCTGGATAATCTAGACCTGCAGATATTGAATATGCTTCTAGTACCCCTCCATCATTATCCTGAAGCACATAACTTAACATTCCATGTAAAATTCCTTTTTCTTTTTTTGTAATAGTTGCTGCATGTTCTCCAGATTCAATACCTTTACCTGCTGCCTCAACTCCGATAAGACCTACTTCTTTATCATCAATAAATGGATAGAATATTCCAATTGCATTACTTCCACCGCCTACTGGAGCTAAAATATAATCTGGCAATTTTCCTTCGAGCTCTAAAATTTGCTTTCTTGCTTCATCACCTATTACTCTTTGAAAATTTCTTACCATAGTTGGATATGGATGCGGTCCGGCAGCTGTTCCTAAAACGTAATATGTGTCTTCTACATTTGTAGCCCAATATCTAATTGCCTCAGTTACTGCATCATTTAACGTTCTTACTCCATTTAATACCGGAACAACTTCAGCACCTAAAAGCTCCATCTTTTTAACATTCATAGCTTGCCTCTTTATATCTTCTTCTCCCATGAATATCTTACACTCCATGCCAAATTTCGCTGCCACTGTAGCTGTTGCAACACCATGCTGTCCTGCACCAGTTTCTGCAATAACTTTCTTCTTCCCCATCCTTTTAGCTAACAGGACTTGACCAAGAGCATTATTAATTTTATGGGCACCAGTATGATTTAGATCTTCCCTCTTTAAATAAATTTTTGCTCCCCCTAAGTCCTTTGTCATATTTTCAGCATAATATAAAGGACTTGGCCTTCCTGTATAATAATTTAGGTTATACATATATTCATCCATGAATTCTTTATCATCAATTACTTTTTTATATGCATCTTCAAGTTCTATCAGTGCATTCATTACAGTTTCTGGAACATATTGTCCCCCAAATTCGTTAAATCTACCTTTCATTATTTTTCCATCCCTTCTTTTATTCAACTAATAGCTTTTTATGTTGTGAATTATTAATCAATAATTTTTCTAACATTTTCAATTAAATCTTTCATTTTTTTAAAAGATTTTATTCTAGCTCCATCCTCCCTGATAATCTCTACACCTGATGAAACATCTATCCCTCTAGGCCTTGCCTTAATTATTCGTTCAACAACATTCTCAGGGGTTATTCCTCCAGCTAGAAAGAAAGTATCTCGCATATTAACAGTTTCAGTATCAAAACCTAAATTATAAGTTTCTTTAATGAATAACTCTTTTAAATTATCTAATGAAAAGACTTCACCACTTCCCGGCTTATCTCCATCTATAAGAAAACCATCAATCAAGTGCTTCTGAGTAATCTTTACGTATTTATTTATGTTTTCTATATCATTTATAGATAAAGCTTTCCATATTTTTATTGATTCATTTACATTGCTCCTAAGTAACGATATATAGTTTTCATCTTCCTTTCCATGAAGCTGAAGAACATTTAACGGTACTTCTGCAATAATATCTAAAATTTCATCTAAAGGATTATCTTTAAATACTCCAACTATCTTTATATCTTTATTTAAATTGAGACATAATTTTTTTGCTATTTTAGGTGTCACCTGTCTTTTACTTTTAGTGAATACAAAGCCTATATATTCTGGCTTTAAAATATTCAAAAATTCGATTTCTTTTTCATTAGTTATTCCACATATTTTAATTTCAATCATATTAAATCCCCGCTTATTTCACTTAGCAATATGATAATCACAATTAAAGCTTTAAAAAATTTACTCAAGATTTCTTATTATCATTAACACAAAATCAAACTTGCCTACTACTTTATGCTCACTACTTATTATTTCTAAATTTCTTATATTCTGATTTGAATTCTGTATTATCTATATTTCTCATAAATAACTCTCCAATTAACACTCCATCTGCTCCAAAGTTTTTTATCATTTCTAAATCGTCTATACTCATGATCCCACTTTCTGCAACTATAATCTTACCTTTTGGGATATGTTTTATTAGCTCCTTTGTAGTTTCTAGAGTTACATTAAAGGTTTTTAAATCTCTATTATTAATGCCTATAATTTCACAATCATATTTTAATGCTAAATCTAACTCTTCCTTATTATGAACTTCTACTAAAGGCTCCAGATTAAATTTCTTAGCTTCATTGTAAAAGCTCCCCAATTTATTGCCTAAAATGCTTGCAATAAGTAAAATTCCATTTGCTCCTAAGATCTTTGCTTCGTATATTTGATAAAAATCTATTATAAAATCTTTTCGCAAAATCGGAATATGTGAAACTTTTCTTATCTCCTTTAAATATTCATCTGATCCTAAAAAGAAATCTTCTTCTGTCAATATAGAGAACACATCAATACCTAAGTAAGTGTAATAATTTAAAATTTCTTTTACATTAAAATCTTTTACTATTAGTCCTTTTGATGGAGATGCTTTTTTAAATTCTCCAATTACAGATAAACCTTTTTTCTTTAGTGCTGCTTTAAATGGATTTATATAATTTGATTCTTTTTCAAGTTTAACTTTTTCTAAAGCTTGCTTCTCCAATTCTTTTATAGGAATTTCTGTTTTTCTTTTTTCAACTCTTATTTTTTTCTTTTTTACAATATCATCTAAAATCAAAATATATCACCTCATCTTATAAACTTATAAGTTCTTTATATTTTTCATATGCTGCTCCTGAATCAATAAGTTTGCTTGCTTTCTTAATTCCTTCTTCTATGGACTCAGCAAGTTCTGCTACATAAAGTGCAGCTCCAGTGTTTATTTCTACTATATCTCTAGGTGCACCTTTTTTTCCCTTCAGAATATCTAGAATTATTTCTGAATTTTCTTTAGCATCTCCTCCCTTTATATCATCAAGCTTAGATTTACTAATACCTAACTTCTCGGGTTCTAACTTATATTCCTTAATTTCTCCATCTTTAATTTCACATACAGTAGTAGCTGTTGTTGTTGTTATCTCATCCAAGCCATCATCACCACACACAACCAGTGCCCTTTTTAATCCAAGCTTAAGCAATACTTCCCCAACTGGTTTAACCAATGATTTATCATATACCCCTAGAAGCTGTCCAGTAAGCGGTGCTGGATTAGAAAGGGGTCCTATAATATTAAATATAGTCCTTGTACCAAGTTCTTTTCTTTCCTTTGCTACATTCTTCATTGCTCCATTGTATTTTGGTGCAAATAAGAATGCCATTCCGTTTTCCTCTATTATCTTTCTGCTTTGAATATCATCAAAATCAATCTTAATTCCAAGTTCAGTAAGCACGTCTGCACTTCCACTTTTACTTGAAACTGCACGGTTACCATGTTTAGCTACTTTTGCACCACCACTTGCCGCAACAATTGCAACTGCTGTGGAAATATTAAAAGTCTTTGCCCCATCTCCACCAGTTCCACAGGTATCTATTAGATGCTTTGGATTTTCAATTTTTACTGGAATAAAATTATCTCTTAAGGCCTTAACTGCACCTAATATTTGACTTGGTGTTTCTCCACACATTTTAAGACCTATTAAGAATCCTCCAATTTGAGCAGATGTTGCTTCACCTTTCATTATTTGATTTATTACATCTCTTACATCATCCTCTGTTAATGCTTCCTTTAAGGATAACTTTTTAATTGCATAATCTATTGTCATTATTTATACCCCCTTTAAATTATATTTTTATAAATTTATTTATTATCTTTGTGCCTATCAATGCACATCCACTACAACATTCTTTTAAATTTGTTTTCCTTCAAATTCAGCAATTCTTTTTACTTTATTCATCAATGAATCGAATTGATCAGGTGTTAGTGATTGTTGCCCATCGCTTAATGCATTTTCCGGATCATTATGAACCTCTATCATAAGACCATCTGCACCTGCACTTATAGCCGCCTTTGCCATCGGTTCCACTAAGTAAGCATAACCACCAGCATGACTTGGATCAATTATTATCGGCAGATGTGATAACTTTTTAATTACAGGAATAGCTTGCAAATCTAACGTATTTCTTGTCATTGTTTCAAAGGTTCTTATTCCTCTTTCACATAAAATTATATTTGAATTTCCTCCTGACATTATATATTCAGCTGACATAAGCCATTCCTCAATTGTTGCAGATAAGCCTCTTTTTAATAATATTATTTTATTAGTTTTTCCTATCTGTTTTAATAAATCAAAGTTTTGCATATTTCTAGCACCAATCTGAATAACATCAACATTTTCTATAAATTCATCAATATAATCTGTTGACATAAGCTCCGTCACTATTGGAAGCCCAGTTTCCTGTTTTGCTGTTTTTAATAATTTTAATCCCTCAAGTTCTAAACCTTGAAAACTATATGGTGAAGTTCTAGGCTTAAAAGCTCCACCTCTTAAAAAATTGGCCCCAGCATCTTTTACTCTCCTTGCAACCTCAACAATCTGCTCTTCATTTTCTACCGAACACGGACCTGCTATTATTCCAAGTTTGTTCCCTCCTATAACTGAATTATGAACATTTATTATAGTATCTTGTTCTTTAAACATTCTATTTGCCTTCTTAAATGGTTCTTGCACTTTCATGCAACGTTCTACACCACTTAAAGCTTGAAATTCATCTATATCTAACATTGATGTATCTCCAATAGCACCAATGATACAGTATTCTTTACCTTTAGATACATTCGTTCTTAATCCTTTTCCTTCAATAATTGATTTTACTTTTTTAATTTCTGCATCATTGGCATTTATTTTCATTCTAATAACCATTAAAATAAATCTCCTTACTTCTACTTTTATTGCTGCTGCTAAAAACTATCATTACAAATGTTAATTACAAAATTCCCAATCATATGCTTGCCCTTTTGTGTATATATGGATTCTGGATGAAATTGAAGTCCAAATACATTATATTCTTTATGCTTAACTGCCATAATATCATTGCTTTCAGCAGTTGAAGCTATAACTTCAAGGCAACTTGGGAGTGAACTATTTTCGACTATTAAAGAATGATATCTCATAACCTCTAATTTTCTCGGAATACCTTCAAATATATCCTTTCCTTTAACCTGAACCTTTGAAGTCTTACCATGAAAAATTTCATTAGCTCTAATTACCTTTCCTCCATATGCCACTGCAATGCTTTGATGTCCAAGACATATTCCTAAAATAGGAATACTTTTCCCTAATTTCTTTATAACTTCTATTGAAATTCCTGCATCTTCTGGAATACCAGGCCCTGGAGAAATTACTATGCCTTTAGGATTTAATTTTTCTAGTTCCTCAATGGTTATTTCATCATTTCTATATACCTTAGTTTCTGCAAATTCACTTAAATACTGATATAGATTAAATGTAAATGAATCATAATTATCAATTAGCGCTATCATCTTAATACCTCCTTTAAAACCATTAACTTATTTTGAATTTCTTCAAACTCTTTTTCTGGAATTGAATCGTAGACTATACCTGCTCCAGCCTGAAGATAAGCTATTTTATCTTTTAAGATAATAGTTCTTATGGTAATTGCCACATCCATATCACCTTCATATGAGAAATAACCAACTGCGCCTGAATAAATTCCTCGCATGCAATCTTCAAGGTCTTCTATTATTTCCATTGCCCTTATCTTTGGTGCGCCAGATACAGTTCCTGCAGGGAGGCATGCTGCAAGTGCATCAAAGCCATCCTTACTATCTTCTATTTCGCCAACAACCTTTGTTGTTATATGCATTACATGAGAGAATTTTTCAATTTTCATAAAGTCATTAACATTAACTGTACCTATCTTACTTACTTTTCCTATATCATTTCTTCCAAGATCCACTAGCATAATATGTTCTGCTAGTTCCTTTTTATCTTCTAGCAGTTCCTTTTCAAGAGCACTATCTATTTCTGGAGTTTCTCCTCTTCCTCGTGTACCAGCTATAGGATTAGTTATAACCTTACCGTTTCTAACCGACACAAGACTTTCGGGAGAAGAACCTACAATTTGGTAAGTTTCATAATCAATTAGATACATGTAAGGCGATGGATTTTCTTCTCTAAGCCTTCTATAAATCTCCAAATAGGACTTTTCAGTCATACACTTCATTCTCTGAGATAATACAACTTGAAAAATATCTCCAGCTAAAATATGCTCTTTTGCCTTCTTAACATTTTCAATAAAATTCTCTCTAGACGTATGAAATTCAAAAGATATATCTTTCTTCTCTTCTGATTCCTCAGCTAGAGTTGTTCCATGTATCAGACTGCTAATATATTCTCTTTGTGACAAAATTATTTCATCATATTCCCTTTTATCATTGTCCAAAATGTTATCTACAACATAAACCTTGTGAGTAAAGTGATCATAACAAATATATCTATTATAAAAATTAAACCTTATAATGGGTAATTTTAATTCATCTGGATTTTTAAAATTGAGCTTCTTTTCATATAACTGTATTGAGTCGTAACCAATATATCCAATTGCCCCACCTTTAAATGAAAAAGAATTAGTATCTTTATCAAATTTTCTTCTAATTTCCTTTTTAAGTTCATCTATCTCTTCTTTGCCATCTCCACAGACTTCTTTATACGGGTCTTCTCCCATAAATGAGTATCTTCCAAAATAGTTTTCTTTTGTTCCACTCTCAAAGATAAACTTTCTGCTTCCTTTAAAACCTCTAAAAATTTTTATTGGAGTAATTTCATCTCCTCTAAATTCGCTTATTAATGAAAATACAGCTTTGTCTTTCTTCTTTTCATTAAAATTTTCTTTTGAAATATTAATCATACTTTCTTCCCCCTTAACTTCCATAAAATTATAAATTTGCGTTTGCTCACATTGCATATGGCTTACTATTATCTTGAATACTCCTAGATATTATTTGGACACCCCCAAATTTTTATTCTATCTTTGAATATAAAAAAAGCCACTCCATCCCAAATTTTGGGACGAAGTGACTCGTTATGCCACCCAAATACACATACACTCAAATGGTATTTTCTAATTATAAAATAAACTAAAAAAAGCATTCCGTCCAAAATAGGACGAAATGCTAAAATTTCGCTATACCACCTAATGCATATTTCTTATCAGATACGTAATATGAGAAACTTACATCAATTTACAACTAACAGTTAATGTTGAAACTCTACAGAATTTCTTCCCTCACTGTTAAATAAGTTTTCATAAAATTATATCCTGTCATTTTAACGGCTGACTTCCCGTACATTCCTACTTTAAATATTTCAAAATGTCACCTCAAAGACCCATTCAATAATATCTACAGTATTCGAATCTCACCAAACATCGAACTCTCTTTACACTAAGCTTTATCATCTACTATTCTTATCGAAGGCTTTAATTTAAAACTTTTATTTATAAAAATATAACACATTCTAATATATTTTACAAGTGTTTTCTAAAAAAATACTAAAATTTCATTATAAGCCTTTTTATAGCATGTTAGGTACAGTATTGATCATTGTAATAATTCATCATGTTTTATAATCTACAATCAGTAAAAAATTTCAACAAAAATAAAATCACTTTTAATGTTTGTAACCTTTTTTAATAACTTGAATATATTGATTACGATCGAGTTATTAAATTTATTATTGAAAGGATTTGATAAAATGGAAACAGCGTATGACTTATTTAGAAAGTTACTTGAGGTTATGACAGACATTGATCGGACTTTAAATGAAAAATCCAAAGTAACTGATGCTAGGAATATTGAATTATTAGATAAGAAAATAGATGCTTTAGAAGTTAAAATGTATGAACTAAAAAATAGATTAAAGAGTATCAAACTATAATAAAATAAGCCTACAATAATAGTAGGCCTTTACATAAACTTTTACATTAACACAATATATTTTAAGTTTTGTCTAATTGATAATTATATATAATACATATCTTCCTTATTATGTTTCTTATAGTCATTGACTAAATCTTCTAATGTAATAGAGTTAAAGAAATTTATTATTTTATTATTTATAACATTCCATAAATTTTCACTCATAAAATTTTCAATTTCATTGTCATCATTTTCTATATCAATTAAAAGTAAGTCTCCTTCAAGAACGCTTAAAATATCTCCTATTCTAAATTCCCTAGGACTTTTAGCCAAGAAATATCCTCCCTGTGCTCCTTTTTTCGCGTTTATTATTCCGCCTTTTCTTAAAGATGAAAATATTTGCTCTAAATACCTTTCAGATATTCCTTGTCTTTCTGATATACTTTTTACTGTAACCATTTCAGAAGATGAATATATACATATATCTATTAATGCTCTTAATCCATATCTACCTTTTGTTGAAATTTTCATAAAATCACCATATCCTACCTTTCTTTCTATATTTAATTATATTAAGACATTTATAGAAAATCAACTATATATATTTAGCAGTAATACTTAATTTTCTATAACTTTTCTTTTTTCTGACATAATTATTCCAGATTATAGTATACCTATATTATTAGTACATTATATCCTATTATTCTAATTTAACACACTTTGTTTGTAAACATATTTTTTCATATTAGTTGACTTTTAATAACTAATAATTATATTATAAAGAATAGTATTTAACAAAATATATACGAATCAATTTTATTGTCAGTTATGAAAGGTATGAAAAAATGAATTTTAAACAATTAGATTTAAAAGAAGATTTATTAAATATATTGGAAAAATCCGGAATCACTTCCCCTACACCAATACAAGAACAAAGTATCTCAATTATAAAACAAGGAAAAGATATAATAGCTGAAGCAGCAACTGGTACTGGAAAGACTCTTGCTTTTTTACTTCCGCTTTTTGAAAAAATCGATCCCAAATCCAACACCATCCAAGCTCTTATATTGTCTCCAACAAGGGAATTAGCTATTCAAATCACTAATGAAGCTAACAAGCTCAACGAAGCCAGTGGAATCAATATTTTAGCTACCTACGGCGGAAAAGACATTGCCGGCCAATTAAAAAAATTAAATAACAATGTCCAGCTAATTATTGCTACTCCTGGAAGACTCTTGGATCATTTAAGAAGAAAGTCCATTGTTTTAAGTAATCTTAATACATTTATTTTAGATGAAGCTGATCAAATGTTATTTATGGGATTTAAAAATGAAGTAGAAGAAATAATAAAAGAAATGCCTAAGAAAAAGCAAATGCTATGTTTTTCTGCGACTATGGATTCGGTAGTAAAAAAATTAGCTTATAAATTTATGACAAATCCTATTGAAATATCAGTTCAAAAGGAAGAAGTAACTCTAAGTTCAATTAAACAGGATGTAGTCGAAACCACTGATAGAAATAAAAGAGAAGCCTTATGCAAAGTATTGGATGAAGATAACCCATTTATGGCTATCATCTTTTGTAGAACCAAAAGAAGAGTTGATGAACTTGAAGCTGTCTTACATACACGTAAATATAATTGTGTAAAATTGCATAGTGACATTCCTCAAAATAAAAGAGAACGAATAATGAAATCTTTTAGAAATGCAGATATTCAGTATCTAATTGCTACAGATGTAGCAGCTAGAGGTATAGACATAAGCGGTATTACTCATATTTATAACTATGATATTCCTGAAAATGTGGAAAGTTACATTCATCGTATAGGCCGAACAGGAAGAGCTGGTGAAAGCGGATATACCTGTATGTTTATTGATCCAAAGAATATGACATCTTTGAGAGAAATTGAAGATACAATTGGATTTAAGATAAGCAGACGAATTATAGAAGTATAAATAAAAAGTTGCAAATACGCACTAGAGGCACTGGATATTTTAATGAAATCCAGTGTCCATTTTTAATTTTATATTAAATATATATTTTGCAATAATAAAATTGCATTTTACATCTGTATATTAAGTACATATCCAAATGTAAAATGCAAAGAACTAATTTCAACATATATATTGAAAAACTTATACCCAAAATTTACTTATACAAATCTCCTGCTAAATACAGCAATTTATCATAATCTTGTATTATGTATTCTTTATTGTTCTTCTCCAAAATACCATCTTGGCAAAACTTATTTAAAGTCCTGTTTAAATGCCTATACGTCGTTCCGAGAAGTTCAGCTATTTCGTTATAATTCTCTTTAAACATAAATTTTTTATTTTCATCATCTTTTATATTTGCAAATGCGACTATATAACTTGCAAGCCTATTTTCAAATGGATATAACAAATTTATGGAACTATTATTACTGCTACTTGTTAACTTTTCGCCTAAATAATCACATATTTTAATTAAAAATTTGCAATCTTTTATTAATTCGCTTCTTACAATATCAAAGCTTATACCTATACAATAAGTATCTTCTATTGCTTGTACGCTGCAATCTGTTGTATTATTTTTTATAAATTCAACATCGCCTATTATTGTAAATGGTATATAAAATGATATCAGCAATGATTTGCCATTTTCTAGATGTTTGGATACCTTTGCCTTTCCATCAACTAGGAAAAACATCTTATCTAAATATTCTTCTTCCTTGCATATATAATCGCCCTTATTAAACATATATAACATCATATGTTCTCCCATATCATTAGAGAATATATTATTGAGTTTATATTTCTCGACGTATCTTTCTATTTTTTTATTATCATCTATTTTTATCATCATATTCTCCTTAAAAAATTCCAAGTATAATTTCAAAACATGACCTATGTCCTATTTATATTTTATTATAATCGCTTAAAATATAAACAGCAACTCTTCATGTTTAATTTATATTTAACTAATATGTTGAGGTTAGCTAATAAATATTAATTTATTTTTTAGGAGAAACGTATGTACAATTTTTTATCATTATTAATCGGAATACTTATTGCAATTATGATAGTTTTTAATGGAAATCTCTCAAATGGACTAGACACTTACTCTTCTTTAGTTATAATTCACCTTATTGGATTTGCAGGTGTAATAGTAATAATGCTCTATAAAAGAATAAGAATTTCTTTTAGAAACAACTTACCTTTATATCTTTATATTGCCGGTGCCATTAGTGTATTTACAGTTATGTTTAACAATTTAAGCTACACAGTTCTTGGCGTTTCTCTCCCTGTCGCATTAGGGCTTTTGGGGCAGCTCTTAACTTCATTGGCCTTTGATCATTATGGTTTCTTAGGAATGCCGAAAATATCTTTTAATAAGAAAAAATTTATTGGATTACTAATAATTACTTTAGGAATTTTTGTTATGGCTTTTGCCTAAAAAGGAGGATTTTATGTTTTATGTACTAATTTCAATTGCTGCTGGTGCTATTGTTGTGATTTCCAGGATTCTTAACACCAAGCTTTCGGAGACTGTTGGTTTAATAGAATCAAGTTTTTTCAATTATTTAACTGGCATATTTGCTGCTTTAATATTGTTTTTAATTTTTAGAGATACGATTACACTCAGTCAGCTTTATAATATTCCAGCTTATGCTTATTTAGGTGGTATATTAGGTGTGGTTATCGTAATATTAAATAGTGTTATAACTCCGAAAATGTCGTCTTTTTATGCAACTTTAATAATATTTATAGGACAGCTTTTTACAGGAATAATTATAGATTGGATAACCTTTAAAACACTTCCTTTTGCTAAGATTGTTGGTGGATTCCTTGTAGTTGCAGGGCTAGCGTATAACCTTCACGTTGATTCAGAAGCTGAAAAATCAGCCGAACCAAATTAAATGCAGAAAAAAACTTCTGCATTTAATTTAATCTGACACAAAATAGGTTTATATAAATAGATTCATTCCATTTGATTTAAGCCATTCATGCTTTTCTTTATAATCTGGCATTATCTCCGCAACTCTATTCCAAAAATACTTTGAATGATTCCTATGATCCATATGACACATCTCATGTACTACAATGTAATCTATGACATCGGCTCTAGCCATACTGATTCTCCAATTAAATAAAATAGCGTTTTTCCCAGTACAGCTCGCCCATCTTCTCTTTTGTTCTTTTACTTTTATAGCTGTCACCTTATCCTTAAAATTATTTGAATAACATTCTATTCTTCTCGTTACAATTTTAAAAGTTTCTTCTCTATACCATTTCTCTAATTCTAATTTCAATTTTTCTACATCAAATGTATTTGTATATATTTTAAATTCATCACATAATTCAATTGATATATCTTTCCTTTTTTCTTCAAAAATCAAATTAAACGGATATTCTTTTCCTAAATACATAAAAGTGCTATCTTTTGAAAAATCTCTTTTAGCTCTTTTAGTCCCCCTTAGCTTTAATTCTTTCTGCTTATCTATAATCCAAGCAGCTTTATTCTTTACAACAAGTAAAATATACTCACTGCTTATTTTTAAAGGGGCTCCAACAACAATATCTCCATCTTCTTCAATTTTGATAGAAATAGTTTTTCTCTTTTTTCGAATTATACTAAATTCTATTTCATTTCCTTTATAATTAAATTTCAGCTTCATACTTTCTCCTAAAGTTTCAAATTTAATTTCTACCCCCAAACTTAATTGGGATTTATAATCTATAAAATTTATTTATATATTCACTTCACAGTGCATTGCTTCATCTGCCTCATCCCAAGGCACTAGATATGCCTGGCCATGTGAGCAGAACACAGATGTCGACGTATACTCTATATCTGCATTTTTCTTATATCCTTTGTTTTGTATTACTTCTTCGCTATTGTGACAAACATCATATCCATCATACATCAAATTTATACTTCCTTTTCCTTTAGTAAAGGCTATAACTTCCATACTATAGTCCATAAATGTTGCAACTGGTCCTCTTCCACTTATTCTCGCTCTATCCCCTTCTATTTCCGCTGGTTCAAAGATTCCATTTAATCTTTGTATATCCGATAGAACTCTCCCTATATGCTCACTGGAAATCTCAATCACAAATTTATAATATGGTTCTAATAATATATTTTTTACCTTTTCAAATCCTTGTCTTAATGCTCTAAAAGTTGCCTCCCTAAAATCTCCGCCACATGTATGCTTATTATGAGCTCTCCCCGTTAAAAGAGTGATTTTTATATCTGTTATTGATGCTCCAGTTAAAAGGCCATGATGTTCTCTTTCAAAAATATGAGTTTTAACTAAATTTTGATTTCCAAAAGTCAAGTCATCACTATGGCATTTGTTTTCAAAAACAATTCCGCTGTTTCTTGGCAGTGGCTCAATTCTTAAATGAACTTCAGCGTAATGTCTTAAAGGTTCAAAATGACCACATCCTATAGTTTCATCCTCTATTGTCTCTTTATAAAGAATTTGACATGGACCAAATTCAACACTTAAATTAAATCGCTCCTGTACTATTTCTTTTAAAACCTCTAATTGAATTTTACCCATTATATGGACATGAATTTCCTGGAGTGCTTCATTCCATATTATATTTAAGGCGTTATCTTCAGCTTCTAATATTTTAAAATAACCTAAAACCTCACGTACATTACAAGTATTATCAAATATAACTTTAGACATTAAAGTTGGAATCATTTCATAGTGCGTCTTTTCTTTAAGTGTTCCAACTCCATCTCCAGCCACTGCTTTTGAAAGACCTGAAACAGCAAATAAATCCCCTGCTTTAACAACATCTACAGGTTTAAACTTACTTCCATTATATATTCTAATGCTGCTTATCTTTTCACAAGTTTCATTAATATACTTAGAAGTCGATTCTAAATTTGATTCTTCTTTAAGTTCGCCTCCATATTTAACTTCATCCCTAATTTTTAAAGTTCCTGATAGAGCTTTTATAAACGTTATTCTATTACCGTTTTCGTCATGGCGTATTTTATATACACGCCCTGAAAATTCTTTGCCTTCATCATATTTAGTAAAACTTAGCTTATCAAAAACATTTAAAAATCCCACAATTCCTTCATCCTGAAGGGCTGAACCTCCAAAACAAGGAAATACTTTACCTTCTTTTATAAGAATTTTAAATGTGTTTAACCAGATACCAAAATCATAGTTTCCTTCTAAATATCTTTCCAAAAGCTCATCATCATACTCACTTATGAATTCAATTAATTCTTCACTGAAATTATTATTAATCCCTAAAGAATCATTCTCTAAATAGCATATATCTTTTGTTAAATCTTTTTTTATTTCTTTAATAACTCTATCTTTATCAGCTCCAACTCTATCCAACTTATTAATAAAAAATATAGTTGAAACATTATATTTTCTAAGTAAATTCCATACTGTTTGAGTGTGTCCCTGAACACCTTCAACCGCACTTATAACAATTATAGCATAATCCATAATTTCAATTGCTCTTTCCATCTCTGTACTGAAATCAATGTGTCCAGGAGTATCAACTAGATAATATTTAGAGTTATTAAATTCAAATATTCCTTGATCTGAAAATACAGTTATTCCACGTTCTCTTTCAATGCTATGGCTATCTAAAAACGAATCCTTATGATCTACTCTTCCTCTATTTCTTATGCTATTAGTATGATAAAGTATCTGTTCAGAAAAAGTAGTTTTTCCAGCATCAACATGTGCTAATATTCCTATTGTCTTTTTCATAAAATCATCCTTATTTTTATTTCAAATTTGATATAATTATATTTCTTATATTTTCGACCAAATCTTTTTCGTCATCCTTTGATATCTTCTTAGTATCTATAGGTTTTCCAAAGACAACTTTTATTTTTGTAGATCTAAACTCTCTTGTGTCCTCAAATGCTCTTGATGCCCTATCTATACTTACCGGTACTATTGGAACCTTAGACTTTGTAGCTAGTTTTAGACTACCTTTTTTAAACGCTCCAACTTTTCCTTCCTTATTTCGAGTTCCCTCAGGAAATATAACCATGGTAGTTCCTTCTTCTATATTTTTGACAGCCTTATTAATCGTATCAATAGCTGTTCTTGGATTTTCCCTATCTAAAGTTACAGATTTATTTCTTCTAAGCCAATATCCTACTATTGGAGCTTTAAGAATTTCTTTTTTAGATATGAAGGCCAAATTTCTATTTGTAGTATAAAGTAATATTGGAATATCTAATATACTTGAATGATTCCCAATAAACACACAAGTTTCCTTAGGAATATTCTCTAAACCTTGTATATCTAAATCTATTCCTATTATATCAATTGTAAACTTGCTCCAATTATATGCAACCTTTTGCAAATAAATAAGTGCTGACTTTTCACCTTTTGTTTTCTTAATAAATTCAAATTTAAAGCCTTTAAGCCTCAGCCATATCATATAAAAGCCATAATGTAATTTTTTTAATAACATATTTCCATAATTCTCCTTTTTTCTTTCGTCTTTACTAATATAATTTCATAGTTTAATTTATCTTTATAATAACATACATAATTACTGTTTTTTGCCCATCTGTGTAAATTCCTAAAATATTATACTCTTTTTTTTACTTATTTGCTAACACTATATTTTTTAGCAAGTAAACATATTTATTTTAAAGTTACTGCAAATATTATTTCAAACTTCTTTACTTTTAGTTTTGATTTTAACTGCAACATATAAAAAAGACCTCACATCTTATCTTAGCGTAGGTCTTTTGCTTATAAAATATTATATTTACTGACTTCCATTCCTAGAAATTTAAATTACTTATTCATTAATCTTCTTCAAAATTTAAGTTTATGTTATATCTATCAAAACCTATTATAGTATTATTAAAAATCTCTTTTGCATTACTTAAATACTCTTCTGGCATATTCATGGCAGTGCCAAAATGAGTGAGTAATAGCTTTTTAACTTTTCCTCTTTTGGCTAAATTTGCCGCTTCCCTAAAAGTCATATGCTTATTTTTAATTGCCTTAGGCAAATCTTCATCATTTCCATAAGTACCTTCACAAATAAAATAATCACTATCTTCGATGAATTTATGTATTTTTCCAATTGGTCTTGTATCTGTTATAATGCTGATTTTTATTCCTTTTCTTTCATTTCCAAGTACCATTTCCTTAATATATTCCATCCCATCTAGGCTAATCTTTTCCTCTCCTTTTTGTAGTCTCCCCCATAAAATCTTAGGAACATTATTTTTTTCAGCTTTCTCTACACAAAATTTGCGCTGTCTTTTAAAGTTAAAACAATAGCCTATACAAGGTGATGAATGTTCTAATTCAATAGTTGAGATCTGAACATCTAAATTTGAGTATTTATTCATTTCAAGGCGCTCTTTTGGATTTTCTATTATATTAATTTCATATGGAAGCCAATTAGCTATAACTCTTAATTTATTTACTGTATCACATATTCCTTCTGGTCCTATTATTATCACTGGCTCTGTCCTTCCGCTGTTGCCGATAGTTCCAAGGAGGCCTGGCAGACCTACAATATGATCCCCATGAATGTGAGTTATACATATAATATCAATAGTTTTAAATCCTGTATTAGATATCCTCATAGATACCTGCGTTCCTTCTCCACAATCAATAAGAATCTTTCTTCCCTTATAACTTAATAATGTAGATGATAAAAACCTATTAGGCATAGGCATTCCACCACCACAACCTAATAAAAGCAAATCAACCATCTGCCTAAATCCCCTTTCTTAATACAATTCTATGTGATTTTTTCTCAGGTAAAATAGAATATAGTTTTTCTATCCTTTATTTATAATATTATGTTCATATTAATTACTATTTATCAAACAGTCCGCCACCATTACCTACTTTAACACCCTTTGATGCTTTCCCAATTACTTTTGAAGCCTTCTTACTGTTTTTAATGCTATTTCCCTTTTGTTTCTTTTCTTCTATTAGTTTTTTCATCATTTCTATACTTTTATTATTCATATTTCCTCCTATATATAGTGTGATTTTTTAACAAATCACTTCATCATCTCTAATACATTATATATATAAACAAAATAAAACATAACTTATACGTCAATATTACATAAAGTATAAATTATGTTTTACAAAGCAAAAATATCATAAATTTATTAAAATAACGCATAAGTAATTATTCAAAACTTATGGTTTCTATTCCATATATACTACTATAAAAAGTAATTTATTTTCTTTAAAAATCTTTGGCAATTTCACATGCTTCGTTTATTGCATCCTGCAAAATTTTGTCTATATCTTCACCTGCAACATCTAACTTTTCTGCTGCAATGGTTTTTACATCATTAATACCAAAGAAACTTAGAATATTTCTCAAATATATTCCATCCATTTCATATGGAGTTCCTGAATACGCACCACCTCTTGATGCTATATGCAAAGCCTTTTTATTTTCTAAAAGTCCTATAGGACCTTGTTCTGTATATTTAAAAGTTATTCCTACTACGCTAACATAATCTATATACGCTTTTAAAATAGATGGGATATTTAAGTTCCACATTGGAGATGCTATTACATATTTATCAGCTTCAGCAAATTCATATGTGTATTTTAAAACTGGATGATTGCGGCTCTGCTCATTCTTAGGTCCAAATATTGTACCTAAATCTTCCCCCTTTAAAAAATCTATCTTTTCTTTATATAAGTCTAAAGTCACAATCTCATCATTTGGATTATTTTTCCTATACTCTTCTATAAATTTATCTGAAATTTTAAAAGTTCGTGACTGCCCTTCTGGTTTATTATTAACCTTTATATACAATACTTTACTCATTTTTTATCTTCCTTTCTTAATTCATTAACATACTCTTATTTATACCTTTTTACACACACTTTCTATAAATAAGTGTGTGTATTTTCACTTATTTATATTATTAAAATATATGAAATTTTTTTAATAATCCTAATTTTTAAGAAGTTAAAATATTATTTACGTTTTAGTTTTAACTATTGTTAATTAATAATAATTATTTAAGAAAATTATACCACATCTTTCTAATTAATGTAAATATTTTTTATTTACATCTCACATCAAATAAGACTCATTCAATATGAGAATAAGTCTTATTTGAGATTTATATTTAAATTAATGATGAGTACTTTTTTATAATTTGCTCATTCTACTGATAGCTTTTAAATTAAAACCTATAACATTGTTAACGTTAAATATTATTTTAACCTTCTAATTAGCTTTCTCAAAATCATGCTGGAATATATTCTTTAAAAGCATATAGAGTTATTTCTAAATTTTTTAAATCTTGAATCTTAGTTCCAGTATCTAGTGCATTGTTAATCACTTCATAACTTGAACTTAATAAAATTATCGTTTTAATCTCTTCTTCCAAAATATTTCTATGATAATAATTGTTTGCCAATTCACTATAGATCCAATAATAACTTGTAAACTGATTTTTATAAAATTCTAAACTTCTATTGTTATCTTTAATTATACTAATTTTATCAGCATATTTGACATTTCTAAATACTAGTTCACAAAGCATTTCTGGTATAAAACTTTTTATTTCGTAAGCTAAATTTAAATCTCCAGTAATTTTATAAATATCATCATTCAATTCTCGGAGTTTTTCCTCTGAGTTACAAACTCCAAGAACCTTAACAGCCCTTTTCGTGAATTCTTTAACAGTTTCTTCTGAGAATTCATATTCACTATACGTTTCACTATGTTGCTTTATTAGAAAATATTGCTTTAAAGAGTAGATATCTCTATTACCCTTCCAAGTTTTTATATACTCCGAAATATCATCACTGATTTCATTATTATAAACTCCATTAATACGGCACTTAGAAATAATTTCACCATTTGAAAATTTGCCAATATATATTTTAATCCAATAAATTTTCTTATTTCCTAATCTAGCTTTTGCTTTTTCTCCAATTATACTCCAAATCCGTATATATTTTTTTTCTTCTTCATCGCTAATACCTTGAATAGAACCTTGAAACAACTGCCAGCCTTTTCTTTTGCCTAAAAAAGTAGTTTCAAAATTTTCGTTGCTTTTACCACTTATACAATTTTTAATAACATAGAGAGGTCCCACTAAGAAATGATCTACACATTGTTGAAATGCTTCCTCAAGATTTTTTCCTATTCCTGTAGCTGATTCTATAAAAGATTCACAAAATAGTTCATGTTTTATGTTAAAGAATAAATCCACTACCTTAGCCAAACTATTATTATCTATTTTTCCTATATGAGGCTCAATCGTCAGCTTATATTTGGATAAATATACACCATTACCATTAATTTTACTGCTTGGAATTGCTTTTTTTAAATATCCCAATATTTTTTCCTCGTTTGTCATAACTTGCTTCTTATTAAATAAAAACATTCATCCTGTGACCCTTTCCGCTTAATATCAAAATTTACAAATAAACTTCGTAATATACCTCTAATGCTAATATTTTATATAATTATATCATATTATTCTACTTTTTTACATTTTTGTTTTTATACAAATTTCTACATAAAAATTAATTTCTTTAATAATAAAAGAATAGCAGTTTCATTAATAACTACTATCCTTCTTCTTTAGTCTAAATTAAATTGTTAGTTATAAACTAATAATATATATCAGAAAATTCTATTTCTGTAGGTTTTATCGCATTTTTAGGTTGGTTAATTTCTTCAGTATTAGGTGTATTTATGGAATATTCAACTGTCGGAAATATTACTTCAAATTCAGACCCCTCATTTAATTTACTATTACAAGTAATAGTACCTTTATGAATTTCTACAAGCTGCTTTACAAGAGATAGTCCAATACCACTACCTTCTGTCCTTCTTGATAAACTATTATCTACTTTTAAAAATCTATCAAATATTTTTACTTTCATTTCATCCGGTATCCCTATCCCATCATCTTTTACGGAAATAGATATGCTGTTTTCACTGCTTTTGCATATATAAACCTCTATGCCGCCATTTTCTTTCCCATACTTTACGGCATTTGACAATAGATTTAACATAATTCTTTCAATTAAATCCGAATCACAACTTACATAAGCTTCCTCAACTTCGGTATCAAATATCAATTTAATTTTTTTACTTTCTGCATATTCAATAATTGACATAGTTATATCTTCTACAACAGAAACAATATTTTCTATTTTACAATTTGGTTTAAAAAAGCTTGTTTCAATTTTTGTAATATCTATAATATTATTAATCAATCTCATAAGTCTTAAACAATTTTGCCTAATAATCTTATTATATTTAAGAATCAATTTTTTAGCACTATCATCTTCTAAATAGTTATTCTCTACTTGGAGTGCTGAATATATTACATTTATTGGAGTTCTCAACTCATGAGATATATTGGCAAAAAAGTCATTTTTCATATTTTCTTCTTTTCTCTTTAATTCTAATAATTGTACTGCCTCCTCAGCCTTTTTTCTATCTTCAATATTCCTTATTGCTGAAATAATGTATTCTCCATCTTCATCATTAACAATTAATGATGTTGTTTCAACCCATTTCTTTCTATTTTTCCAAACAAATTCATACTCTTGCTGCCTCTCTAATACGCCTTTATCTGGTGAATTTATCCTATTCAAAAATATTCCATGATATTGTTTATCAAGAATCTCAATAAAGAGCTTATTTTTTAATTCATTTTCATTATCTATTTCTAACATATCTAAAAATCTTTTATTTGCAGATTCAATTTTTCTATCCCTCACTATCAAAAGCCCATCTGGAATCAAATTAATGAATCTTTCATTCAGTTTCTCTATATTTTGAATTTTATGATTTGCTTCATAAAGCTTTTCATTAACATTTTCTAATTCATAAGCTTTGTTTTCAAATTTTTGAAATAAATTGGTATATGTATCTATTACTATACCTTTTAACGTTGCTTTAAATGCATAATAACATGCTATAAGCTTAAACAAATTTCCTAATATATTACCTGCTCCATAGACATTACCATAAATAACAAACGATATACATGATAATATCTCAAATACTACTGCCATTAATAATCCATATTTATTATTATTTAAAACATTTACCTTACACTTCATAATACCCAGCAAGGTAACAGTAAAGCATATCGCAAGCAATCCTTTACTTATCTGATAAAATAAAGTCAAAAAATATTTATCCATAGAACTTATTATAATAAAGTTAAATCCAATAATGCCTAGAACTATAAAAATTGCTATTATTATATGAAGGTATAACATCTTATGCCAATAAATTTTTTTATTAATATAATTAAAGGATATAATTAACATAACACATTCATAGTATTCATCAAATATATTTAATTGAATACCTATATTATAATAACCTGAAAGTAATATATAAAATAAATTAATTATGCTGCCAAATCCAAAAATAATTGCCAAAATATGAAAGTAATTATTTTCACCAGTTTTAATTGTATTTATGGAAACTACTATTAGCGTAAAACCTAAAATGACAGTCATTATTTCTATAATATTATTAAATAATATGTAATTTTGCTTTCCTATAAAATTCAAGCTCAAAAATAAAAATGCTAAAATAAAAAACTCTATCAGTTTTTTCTGATTAATTGATAAATTATACATAATCGTCCTCCATTGTATATAATTTTATCATCTTATTGCATAAAAGTCTTCTATTAGTCGTATAATAACATTATTTTTATATTACTTTTCTATTTCATTATTTTCAAGTTACATCGTAAAATTATTTTTCCACTTATGTTTTTAAAAATATGCCCCCAAATTTTCGAAACAATAAAATAATAGTACTCTCACCATCAAGATATTTTCTTCAAAGAAATACCTTAACGATGGGAATACTATTATATTAGAGCTCTTAATCATTTAACTTTCCAATCACTATATGGATTTGGAATCAATGAAGCTTTTAGCTATTTCATCAGAATTTAAAATATTTATAAAAATATTTAACGAATAATATATATCATTTTCTCTCCAAACATAGTTCACTTGAGGGATACAACCTTCACTTAAATATTTAAAGACTTGATTATTGCTAATATTTAATTTCTCTGCTTTAATTTGTTGAATTGCATTATCTTCCTTATAAGACATTAATCCATTCTTACTTAGCTCCTCATAAATATTTGATTTTTTTTGTTCCGTAAAAATAATTGAACCATCTTTATTTGAATAAAAATTATTAAGTTTATACTCGGATATATCATCTTTTTTATTGCATTCTTTTGATATTCCAACTATTGCTCCAGTTATTTTTATATCTTCTCCAATATTTAATGGGAATTTAGGGTTAAAATCAAGTAAGGTCTTAGCCTTCTCTAAATCCTCCATATCATAAATATTTAGTGCAGAAATTCCTGTTGAAGCATTTCTAAATAATGAATAATCTAAGTTTTTGACTTTCTCTGGATAGTTTAAAGATTTTATTATATTTATAATATCTTCTTTTGATATGTTAACTAAAATGTTACTATTTTCTTCACTCTTAGAAGTTGAATTATATTCTAAGCTATACCATAACCCTTCATTTTTCCATATATAATAGTTGCTTACTTTTTGGCTTTCTTTTAAATACTTATCCCCTATCTTCCTCGCTGGTAAAGTAGTAATTATTGTAACATTTAATCCATTAATATCTCCTAATTTCAAAGGCTGTTTCTGACCATCAACTTTAATATTCCCAATAGCTTTTGTCCTATTATTTTCTATTTTTTTTAAGGTTTCTACAGGGTCACTTGCTGAAACTAAAAATGAAAAATTACTTTCAGAACCTTCAAATAAAACTCCTACTGCATTATCCTTATCAGATAGTTTTATTATTTCAAAGCCATTTACTTTACCTTCATCTGGTAAAAAATCAGGTACTTTAAACTTTATATTTGCTATTTTCTCTGTCTTTTTTATATTCTCATAAAATTTAATTGGCGGATCAATAATAAAATCATTTTCATTCACCTTATCATTTGAAATAACATTTGAGGAAGCGATATTTATTTCTGTACCTTTAGCCATTAGTCCATTCCCTAATGATATAATTATAATCATCATGCATATTAGTATAGTCTTTGATGGTAACTTAATCGAAGTTATTTTTAACTTCCTTATCATCTTATACCTCCTTTAATTTACTTTAATGCTAAATATATATCTATATTTTATGGAAAATTATTACAATTATTATATCATATTTTTATAACCGCTACCCACTTTTTCTATTCATACTTCTCTTTTTTATTAAGATTTTATATGCCCACGATAAACGTTAAATTTACTCTCAACTAAAAAGAGCTACCGCATTAAGAAATTCAACCACAATATTTTGTCTTAAAATTTAATACAATATCATTGTAGTTTTATTCTTTGTGCGACAGCTCTTTTTAGCTATGTTGCAGTGTTTACCATATCAAGTTCAAACCAAAAATTCACTCCATTCTGTATGTTTTCCACTCCGCAGGCATTATTATGAAGTTCCACAAGAGCCTTTACTATCGAAAGGCCAAGACCATATCCTCCATAAGATCTTGTTCTTGCTTTATCCACCTTATAAAAGCTATTCCATATTTTTTCTAAGGATTCATCTGGTATATGCTTTCCTGTATTAAATACATTTACCCTTACTTTTTCATTAATAACTACTTTATTTATATTAATAACTTTATTATTGTCTAAATGATTAATTGCATTATTAATATAATTAGTAAGTATTTGTTCAATTCTAGTCATATCTCCAGATACAATTATCTCTTCATTATTTTCAAACTGCACTTTAATATCTTTTTCTTCAAAAATTGATCCATATTTATTAATTACATATTCTATTAAGGCTGTTAAATTAAACTCAGTTTTTTCTATATGGAAATAACCCGATTCTATTTGCGAAAGATTTAATAGATCTCTAACTAACTTATTCATTTTATTCGTTTCATTCATGATAACATTACAATAAAAATTTCTATCTTCATCACTTTCGTTTACATTACTTGCAAGACCTTCTGCATATCCTTGTATCAAAGATAGTGGTGTTCTTAACTCATGCGAAACACTTGATATAAATTCCTTTCTCATTTCATCTATCTTTCTTTCTTTTTCTATATCTTCTTCAAGCCTTTGATTTTTTATATTTAATTCCGTAATTGCTCTATTAAGCTCTCCTGATAAATAATTAATGCTTTGGCCAAGCTGGCCGATTTCATCTCTACCACTTATTCTACACTTTTTGCTAAAATCAAATTTAGCCATATTTTGAGCAATATTATTTACTTCAAGTATGGGTTTTGTGAATCTCTTTGAAAACCAAAATGCTACTATACTTCCTAATGCTACAATTATTCCACCTATCATAAGTATAAATCTGTTTGCTACATCCACACTTTCCTTTATTGAAACTAAAGGAACCCTTAAGGTGAGTAAATCACCATTATTTAATTTAGTTACAAGAGTTAAAAAATCTATTTTTAACTGCATATCCCATCTATTTTCAAAATAAAACTTACCTTCATCATATTCATTTGAATCTTTAAGTTTATCCGTATCCTCTGGTGAATTTGGTGGTGGAACTATATTTCCTCTAAATCCTTTTTTCATATTGTCAACCACATTTTTCTCCATTGGTGCTCTTCTTGAAGATTTATAAACAAGCTTCCCGTTTTTATCAAAGATATCAATACTACCACCCGTTATATTAGCTGCCCTATCCAATTCATCTTGAATATCATCAGGATCTCCTGTATACATGCTAACCAAATTTTGTGCATTTTCTTTTAGTATATCTTCTTTATTTTGAATGTAATATTGCTGAAGATACAAATTATTAACCAGCCATAAAACTCCAATAAATAATATCAACAAAACTGTTATTGATAAAAAAAGCTTTGATCTTATTGATCTATTCATCCTCATTCCTCAAATCTATAACCGTAACCACGCACAGTTTGTATGTAATCACTTTTTTCATTTAATTTTATTCTTAGCCTGTTTATATGTGTATCTACTGTTCTTAAATCACCATAGTAATCATAGCCCCATACTTTATCAAGTATTTGTTCTCTGCTTAATGCCTTTCCATAATTTTCCGAAAGATAAGTCAATAGTTCATACTCTTTGGGACTTAAATCAATTATAGAATCATCAATTGCAACTTGATGTGCATTATGATCTATTGTTAATCCATTAAATTTTTTCACATCGTCATTCGTTAAGCTTGTTCTTCTAAGTACAGCATTTACCCTAGCTATTAATATGTTAGGGCTAAAAGGTTTTGAGATGTATTCATCTGCTCCAATATCTAATCCAAATACCTCATCAAATTCTTCTCCTCTTGCTGTTAACATTATTATTGGAACTTTAGATTTTTTTCTTATTTCTCTACATACAGTAAATCCATCATATTCAGGCAGCATTACATCAAGAATTATCAAATCTATATTTTCTTCCTTCCAAAACAATTCCATAGCCCTTTTACCATCTTCTGCCTCAATAGTACTATAACCTTGTTTTTTTAAAAAGTCAGTCACAAGCTTTCTTATTAATGGTTCATCATCTACTACCAATATCTTATTTTCCTTCATCCTATCCCTCCGCAAATTTCAATATATTAATTAATTATAAGTATTTTTTGTTACAACTATGTCACAAATTCTATATAAACGTCTTTTTATAAATATTGATTAAATTTAAGACATATGATTATCACATACGTAATCCCTATTAAAGCCATAATGCATATACAAAAATAAGATTAAATTTCATTTAAATTACCCCATATTTAAACATTATAAAGTTTATATATGAGGTAACTAATTCTTACAATTATATTCTCTTATATTAAAATTTCCATTTTACTCAATTCCAGTCACTGTTACATTTAATAATTTTACCATTTTTGGTCCTTCAAAATTATTATGCTTTTGGACTTCTTTGGATAAAAACATTTCATTTTGCAATTCATTTATATTTCCGGAAATAGAGCCACCTGTAACGGAAGTAGAATTTTCCCCATCGGAATACCAAGCAAGTCTTATCTCCCCACAAAAATCTCCAGTTAGTTCATCTACAGTAAAATCTGAAAATGCAGCTATTTCAATATGCTGTTCATTTTTTAATTCACTGATTGTTTTACTTCCACCCAAAACTATCATATTATCTATTGTTCCAGTCGGTTGTACATTCAAATAATGACCATATCTATTATCCGCAATGTATCTTTTTAATATACCTTTTTCTAATATAGTCACAGACTCTAAAGGAAATCCATCTTCATCAAAGCTTGCCGAACTAGTTGAATTTTTCATAAATGGATCAAGTATCATTGTTATAAGATCACCCGCAACATATTCACCTTGAATCTTGTCACCTATTTTCCATGTAGATTCATTTCTATAAACTGTAATTGCATTACTTTTTGAATAATAAAAAGAAAATATATCTTTAACTGCATCACCAGTAAGTAATACATTTGTTTTCTCAAGCTTAGGGGTGTTTTTTGCTATAGCTTTTTCTTTACATATATTAATTATCTTTTCAACCTCTTTAGCCACTTTATCTTTATCTAACTCAGAAAAATTCAAGCATTTATATAATTCTACTTCTTCACTTGCTTCTTTCCATGTAGTAATAAATTCAACCATACAGTCATAATTTATAGATTCTGTATCTACTCCTTCAGAATTTACAATATGAGTATATACTTTGTTCAAAAAAATTTCACAGGAATTAATTCCACCTTTTTCATAATTATCGTTTCTATAAACTGCTTTTGTTATTTCGCTCATCCAATATGGCAGACTTTCTCTTTCAAATTCACTTGTTTTCATTGTTTTATATTTTGATACTGGTTTCACTAAAGGATAATACGGATTCTTAGCATATTGTGCTGCAAATAAAGCATCATCAACTGACTTTTCTATTTCTTCATGACTCATTGTTGGATGTATATTTGTTGTTGCTGAACCTCTATATGTTTTTCCATTTTCATTAATATCTTTATAAACTGTTATTTTGAAATGATGTACATCTTTAGCTCTATCCATGTCAATATTCTTTTTTACAAAGAAAAGCTCATTTGACTCCACTTTACTTTCAATTATCCTATAGCCATCAATTTCTGTATTATTTATAAGAATTTGCTTTATTCTTTCAAGCATTAGCCTAACCTCACTTTCGCTTTGATGTATGGTCCGCCAGATGAAGTCTTTACAAATTCTTTGTAGCCTTTACCGCAATATCCTGCTCCATCTAGCTGAACCTCTTCAGAGACCATAGAAATTGATTTTAATAAATCAGGAACAAAACCTGTAATTACTACTGGGGATATTAACTTCCCAGTAAGTTTTCCATCTTCAATTTCTCTACCCAAAAGGACTATACATTGAATCCCCCAGTTTTTAGGGTCTTCCATTCCACTAAATACTCCTTCAAGGAGATAACCATATTTTATTGAAGCAATCATATCTTCGACTTTATCATTTCCAGCTTCAAAAAATGTATTTGTCATTCTTGCATAGGCTTTTCTTTCAAAGGACTGTCTCTTACCGTTTCCTGTTGGAATAGTTCCAAGTTTTATTGCAGACAACAAATCTGAGATGCCATTCTTTAATATTCCATTTTCTATTATTACAGTATTTGTTCCTATGGTTCCTTCATCATCAAACAAATATGAGGACATATGCTTAGCTGCTGCTGCTCCATCATGCATAGTAGTTGAAGCAGAAGCTACCTGCTTTCCTATATATTCTGCACCCTTAGCTCTATTCTTCACAAACATATCCATTTCAACCCCATGTCCGAAAGCTTCATGAGCAATTAATCCTGATACATCTGGAGCACATATTACATCATATTCACCAGGTTCTACCGTCTTAGCATCAAGTAACTTTATACTTTGTTCTACAATACTCCTATACTTTTCTTTAAGTTCATCAATTATTTCAAAGCCCTTTAATCCTGAAAAAGATTTATAGCAGTATTTTGTTTTCTCTTCTCTTCTCGCTACAGAAAATATATATCCCTCTCCCAGCATATATGATTGTTCCAATTCTTTCTTATTAGACATAAATAGCTTTGATATATGATAAGTATTATATATCACATCCACATTTACAATTAAATCTGAATAAGCTAAAGCATCATCTTTGATCTCTACTAAGGATTTTATAATCACATCAGATCCTATTTCTTCTGGATTTATCTTAACTTCACCTAAAAGGTTGTCTCTAATCTCGTCTTCTTCTATTATTTCATATGAATTTATAGATATATCCTCAGAAGCTTTATTGAGTTTATTATTAATATTTGTTACAATAGAATCCAATTTTTCCTCACTTAATTCATTAAATGAGTACTCTGAGTAATTTATTCCATTATGTATTCTTATAACAAATCCCCTTTCAACTAACATAGAATCATTCACATCTATTCCTGCTTTTGACACTCTAAAGCTTTTTCCTTTTGTATCTGTTCCAAGTACTGAGACATATTTATAATTTTTAGATAGCATAGTGATTAACTTACTTATAACTGGTTTACTGCTCACTAAAAATTTTGAGTTTGATACCTTCACTAAATCTCCTCCTTTTTTAACCAATCAAAATTTATACTTTAATTTAAAAATATCACAATTTAGTTTTTAATAATCACAATATATACCATTATACATATATTTTCTTAAATTTTATAGAATACAGAAAATTTTTCAAAGAACTCTAGAAAATCTTTTTTATTAGTTATATAAAAAAGGTATCTTTTGATTTTTCAAAAGATACCTCTCTGGTAATCATGACATTATTCTATTAACTGATCCACGCTCCATCTGAACCTACTTTATACCCATTAATTATAGTATTATGGGCCATTGCCCCACTACTAGTATATAAGTAATAATATTTACCATTAATATCTCTAAACCAGCCTGTAAGCATTTTCCCCTGTTTATCCAAATAATACCAACTTCCATTTACAAGTTGCCAGCCTTTTTTCATAGCTCCATCATAGCCCAAGTAATACCAATTTTCATTAATATACTGCCAACCTGTTGCCATATTTCCATCATAATTAAGATAGTAATCATTCTCCCACATATTCTTTACTGGTTTGCCTAAAGTATCATTATATTGCCACTGCCCATTTACTAACACCCATTGATTAGCTTTAATTATAGTTGCAGTTTCATTATTATTTGTACTATTATTATTTGTATTGCCTCTAGTTATATTTAATGTATATGTTCTTTTATTATCATCATCATCTTCAACTGTTATTTTTATTTCATTATTACCTTTATCTAATGATACTGTTTTTTTAAATTTATCATCTTCATCAACTTTTGATCCATCTATTCTAACTGTGTAATCGTCATATTCGTCACTATCACAATCGGGTTTTGCGGCAATTGAAATCTTATTTACTGATTCAGCTACATTTACATTATAGCTTGAAGTATTCTTTGAGAAACTAATATTACCATCACTTAAGGAAAGGCTCTTTAAATACACATCATCATATTCATCATCTTCATCGTCATTTGAAGAAGTCGCAGTGCATTTTACTTTTATAGTATATTGGCTAGTATAAGAATCATCACTATATTTCACAGTTCCAGGATCATCATCATATGTTCTTATAATGAGCGTTGTTGTTGAATCCTTTGACAAATCAATGGAACTACTTATCTTAATCCCTTTCGCTGAATTACTTTTGCTTTTAAATATTCTAACATGGCTTGAGCTAACACCTTTTGTAGTAACTTTTATTGTATCCGATGAAGTTTTTGCATAATAAATTCCATTATCTTCTAATTTATCATCATCTACTTCATTCTTACTTTTATAGTCATCCTCATCATAAGTTTTTATTGTACTTCCATCAGATGTTTTTAATTTTACACTAGTTAAATCTCCACTAGCTGCATATGCCTTTGTGCTAATTAAACCAAAGCTTGTTCCCGGTATAACTGCACCAAATGCACTAACTGTGAGTGCAATTGCAATCACTTTTTTTAAGTTTTTATTCATATTGTCACTCCTCTAACTTTATAAATATCAACTTATCTTATTACTCTTGCACCGGTGACTACTTTATAAGTTTCATTGATATGGTATAACTGTATTTCCACTATATAATACAATATAGAATACCACTTTTGGTACTTTTTTAATAACTCATTAGTAAATCAACTTAAAAATCCCGATAAATCCTGGACCTAGACATATTTTTCTAATTTCATTATAAAATTTTCTCGCATCTAAGCCTTTTTTATTATAAATAATAAAAAACTGCAAATTCATTTTTTTGAATATTGCAGTTTTTTAAGTATATACTCTATTTTAAGAATAATTCGTCTCTACAAATGGTCTTAATACGATTTCATCTAAAGCGACACTCGTATCTATATCCAGTGTCTTTAATATTGTATCTGCAGTATTTTCCGGGCTTAAATAATCCTCTCTTTCCTGAGCTCTAAATGGAGTATTTATTCCACCTGGATATACGGAACATACTCTTATATTATTCTTTCTCGCTTCTTTTCTAAATACTTTAGTCAAACCATCTAAAGCACTTTTAGCTGCCGTATAAGCTCCATTACCTTCATTTGAAAATAAGCAGCATGTTGAAAGTATATTTATAATTACCCCTTCTTTTTTCACTTTCATATATTTATAGCACTCTTCTATAAATACTAATGGTGCTATAGTATTTACCTTTAACATTAAATTCATATCTTCGATTTTAATGCTTTCCACTAAACCTCGTGCAGTGTTTGCTCCAGCACAATTAATTAGCACATCTATCGTACCAAATTTATCTCCTGCATTATTAACAAATGAAATAATCTTATTTTCATCTGCAATATCAAAATTTTCATAAAATATATTTTTTCTATCTTCCTCATTTATTTCATCTAAAACACACTTCATTTTTTCTTCTGATCTGCCACAGAACGCAACCTTAGCTTCCATTTTTATTAACTTTAAAACTAAGCTTTTCCCAAGACCCGAAGTGCCTCCTGTAACAACAACACATTTATTCTTCCAATAACTCATAAATAATCCCCCTTGATTTTTCCTTTGATTTTTTTGCTTCTACTAACGTACATTGGTATTTTTTATGCTATGTAAACTATACCATATTTTTATTATTTATCCTATACTAATAAAAAATTAATATAAAAAATCCACGTACTACTATAGTAATCCGCAGATTTTCTTTTTAAATATAATACTTTCTTACTCTACACTCATCTCTAGAGCTTACTTTTAATTTCTTCTCTTTCCATATTAGTTTCATCTCTTAAGCTCAAAAGATAATTTATAAAACCTTCTCTTAAGTCATCGCGTTTTAAAGTAAACTCTATATTTGCTTTCAAAAAGCCTAGTTTATCTCCAACATCATACCTTTTTCCCTCAAAACAATAAGCATATACTGCTTCATGCTTTGTTAATTCTTTTAACGCATCGGTTAATTGCACTTCTCCGCCCTTACCTGGTTTAGTTACTTCTAATATATCAAATATGTCTGGTGTTATTATGTATCTTCCAAGAATGGCTATGTTAGATGGAGCTTCTTCAATCTTCGGTTTTTCTATCATATCACTAACTTTATACAATCTTTCTTCTATTTCTATTCCCTTAACTATTCCATACTTAGATACATTTGATTCTTCAACTTCCTGTACTCCTAATATAGAAGTCTTGTATTGATCGTAACAATTTATTAACTGCTTAAGGCATGGAACTTCATTATCTACAACATCATCTCCAAGCATTACTGCAAAAGGTTCATTTCCAACAAAAGTTTTAGCATGCTTTATTGCATCTCCAAGACCTTTAGGCTCTTTTTGACGTATATAATAAATATCTACCATATTTGATACATCTTTCACAAGATTAAGTAATTCTTCTTTATGCGCATGCTCAAGCTCATCTTCAAGCTCTACAGACTTATCAAAATGATCTTCTATTGCTCTTTTATTTCTACCTGTAATTATTAATATTTCCTCAATTCCAGAAGCTACAGCTTCTTCTACAATATATTGAATAGTAGGTTTATCTACTATTGGCAACATTTCTTTGGGTTGTGCTTTTGTAGCTGGCAGAAATCTTGTTCCAAGACCTGCTGCCGGTATTACTGCCTTTCGTACTTTCATAGTGCTTCACTCTCCTCTTTTTCAAATCTTAAAGAAAATTTTTTAATAGCATTATCAAAAAGAACTTTTAATAAATATGCAACTAGAAATATATTTAATATCGAAGTAACTTCAAGACAATTGTTAAAAATTGTTGTATTGTTTCTAAATAAAACTGTAGAAATATTGATATAATTAGTGATACTGAATCCTATAGCCAATAGAAAAAATCTTCTGTCTTTCAGGTATATTAATGCTAATATTGCTATTGCTTCTGCTGGAAATAAATATCTTTCATGCATTCCAACTGAAAAGGTAAATACTCCTGATATTTGAAGTAAAGCTATGGCCGAAACATATTTTCTATCATTTCCTTTTATGTAAATGAACCAGCCAATTAATGTTGTTAAAACAATAAATATCATTCCTAGTGTATGATAACTTATCGAAAATAATTCAGTATTATAATCTTTGTAATTTCCTCCAATTAACCCAAAAAAATTAAACGCATTTATTGAAGCATATGGATATTCTGATATAGTCTTTGTGTACAAATTAATAATCCATAAAGGATTTTGAGAGTTTAATGAAAAAGGAATAATTATTATTAAGGCAGTAATAAATGCTGAAATTGCCGAATATACAAAGTTCTTTATTGTTCTTTGCCTTACTAATTCAAAAAAAAGTATTGGAAGAAATATTATTCCTTGTGGTTTCATAAGTATTGCAGCTGCAAACATTCCTGACGATAATATATATTTCTTTTCAGATAATAAATATAATGCTATAACAATTAGCAATGTGAAGAATGAATCGACTTGTCCCCAAAATGTAGAATCAATGAACACAGCTGGATTAAAAATATAAAATGCTCCTAATAAAATACTTATATATACGCTTAAGTATTTCTTTCCAAGTTTATATATAAAATATGATGTAATAATATCTGATATTATTGATGGCATTTTTAGTATCAACGTATAATATGAATTAACACTAGATAAACTTGCAATTTTTCCGATTAGCCCCAAAATATATATATACAATGGCGGATAATCTGCCTGCCTAGCACTAGCATAAAAATTAGAGAAACTATTTGCTGCAGACTGTGCCCAATCTCTAAATAATGCGATATCACCACTAAATCCCTGCATAAGCGTTGCTGCTGCAACTCTTAATAGAAAACCTACTGCTAATACTGTAAATACCAAGAATTTTTCATCTTTTAAATTAATTTCTATCCTTTTACGTCTAAATAGATAATACCCCAAACAAGATACTATTAAAAATATCCCTCCATATATGTTAAGCTCTAGGACATACTTAAAATTTTCACCACTGCCCCTTTGCATATTACCTCTAAACTGTGCTAATTGTCCATTTCCATTATTTCCTCTTTGATTATTATTAAAGTCACCTTGATTGTTTCTATTCTGCTGTGATTGATTATTATTTCTAGATCTTCCTACCCCTGGGATTCTCATATCCTTACTCCCATTTTCTTGGTTGTCCTGCATCTTATTACTACTATCTGTATTTGCTCTATCTGATGTTACAGCTTTATCTCCAGATTCACTTTTATCATCACTAGAAATAGAATTATTTCCGCCAAAATTCACCTGACTATTTTGCATAATTTCATTACTATTATTAATCTTATAATTCTGAAGAGCATATACACATGTAACTATTGATAATGCTAATACAAATATTAAAATAACTCTAAGTATATACTTCTTATATCTTCTATTTTCCATTATTCCTGTTTCCTTTCAGCAAAATTATTAAAATAAGGGGTTAGTTTTTGCTAATTTACTCCTAAGCTATAAGAGTTACAACAAATACTTCCCCTCACTTCAATAGTTTATATTCTAAATATGCTTTTACTTTAAAGTATCTGCTAAATCTTTCAAATCATATAATTGTTCTGAATTATTTCTACCAAAATTCTGCCCATTTGAGTTTGAATTTATGTTATAACCTTTATTATTTGATCTATCAGTACCCAAGTCTTCATTTTGCATATTTGTAGTAGTATCTTTATATTCACTTTCTGGAACCACTTTTCCATTTTCAGTTACCCAGTTCATAATCTCATTACTTCCACCTGGGCCTCCTCCACCTGTTAATACATATCTTACTTCTCCATTCTTAACCAATTCCTTAAATTCATCTAAAGTAAGTATATTATCTGAACCAGAGAAACCTCCAAGCGCCATAACTGATTCACCTGATTGTATTATTATGCTGTCAGCACTTTGTGACGAAGAAACTACAAGTGAATACTTTTCTGTTGTTATATTATTCTTTAAGAAATCAATAAGCTTTGAACTGCTTACATTATTTCCCCCACCAAAAGACATTCCACCCATACTCTTTTCTCCACTTGAAAGAAGCTCTAATCCTGCACAAGGAATTGTACTATTTACACTATGAGTTATTGCTGCACTTGCACCAATAAATGGAGTAACTAAAATCCCTATTGTAGCAATTCCTAGTAATACCTTTTCTAAATTCATATTCTTATTATCATCTAAATTAATATTATTTTTACTCTTAATGAATGTCCTTATATTTAATATTGCTAATATAGCAGAAGCTGCAAAGCATAATATTAATGATCCTAAAATCACATTTCTTATAACTGTTGATAAATTACTTGTGAAATATGATAACATCATCATATGAGTAATACCAGTTATAGCAAATGCTATTGGTAAAAGCCAAGCTTTCCATCTGCCTTCTTTATAAAGTTCCCACATTGTGGTAATTCCAATTCCAGCTAAAGCTGCTGCTGGAGGTGCCATCATTGTTAAATAATATGGATGGAATAACCCTGTTGTATAACTAAAGTATATAAATTCAGGAACTAACCAAGTAATCCATAATACTAGAGACACTTTTCTTTGATTATCTAATCTAAATCTTAATTTTTCTTTTATTGCACCTGCTAAAAATCCTAATAATGCAAGCGGTAAAAACCAAACTATTTGATCTGATAGACTGCTTTTAACGAATAATCTTGTAAGACCTGATTTTACTTGTGATCCAAAAGAACCTTGAATACCACCTTGACCTCCTCTTCCTGGTCCTCCACCTTGACCTGCTCCACCATCTTGACCTCCTGGTCCTCCACTAGGTGGTTGCATATTGCTGCCATCTTGGTTTTCTCCATTTGATGGTGTCCACGACATTCCTTGATTATTCTTATCACCTTGCGCTGCTGTTCTTCCTTGGTTATTTCCATCAGGAGCTCCTTGAGGCATTTGTTGGTTGCTATTATCCTTGCTACTATCGCTTAAATCTGTTGTATCTTGTGTTTGTCTTTTTCCATCATCTTTATTGCTGCCTCCACCAAAACCTTTATTTGAATTATTACTAAGACCAAGTCTCTCTAACCCATTATGTCCAATTATTAGTTCCATTTCACTATTATTTGTACTGCTACCTACATATGGCCTATTCTGTGTTGGCACTAAATCTACAATCATAGCCCAAGAAAAAGATACTGCTATTAATATAACGCTCCCAATAATAAGATGCCCAATCTTCTTCTTAAATGAAATAGTTGACGAAAATAGATATGTAATATAAATAGCTGGTCCAATCATATATGCTTCCAGCATTTTTATATTAAAGCCAATCCCTATAAGCACTAAACTTATGTAAAGATATCTGGCTTTTCCATGCTCTGCTGCCTTTGTAATCGCTAAACATGCAAAAAGTAATGTCACAACAAGTAAATTGTCTATAGTATTATTTCTGCTTGCAGCAACAAAAACTGGAGTTACTGCAAGGCATACAGCTGAAATAATGCCAGCTAGACTCCCAAAGGACATTTTAACAAGATAATATATTAAATATACTGAAATTACTCCTGCTAAGCCTTGCGGTAAAAGTATGCTCCATCCGCTGAAACCAAATATCTTAGCAAAAATAGCCTGTATCCAAAACCCCATTGGCGGTTTATCTATTGTTACAAAACTTCCGGGATCAAAGGACACAAAAAAGAAATTTTTAAGACTCAAAGTCATGCTTTTTACTCCAGCTGCATAATAGTTATTTCCATAACCTTCTATACCTATATTAGCAAAATTTAATATTGCAGATAATATTAAAATTAATGAAACACTTATATTTTCCTTAGTTAATTTTATCTTATTCCTCATTTATCCTCCTACAGCGTCTTTTGTTCTAAGTTAACAATTTTGAACTTTTTATCGCTTCTAGTGTAATTTTTTGTACTGTCAATTATATAAATAGGCCTTCCTTTACTTTCATCGAATATTCTTCCTATATATTGTCCCATTATACCGATACATCCGAGTATTACACCAAACATCATCATGTTTATTCCAATCATTAGTGTAAAATTTATAATGCCATTTTTATTAAAAATATCCTTCACAAAATCTGAAATTATTAAAATAATTCCTAGTATAAAAGCTAAAACTCCTAAATATCCTGCAATTACAAGAGGCTTATATGATAAAGCAGTTATACCATCAGAAGCCAATTTCAGCATTTTTTTCAAAGGATATTTAGTTTCCCCTGCAAATCTTTCTTGTCTTATGAATTCCACATAAGTTTGTTTATATCCAACCCAGCTTACAAGTCCTCTTACATATCTATTCTTTTCTGGAAGCGCAATTAAAGCATCACATACTTTTCTATCTATCAGTCTAAAATCCCCAGCATCTACTGGAACATCAACGCTTGTCATACTTCTTAGAAGTCTATAATACATTTTAGCTGTAACCTTTTTAAAGAAAGTCTCTCCTTCTCTTTTTACTCTTTTTCCATAAACTACTTCATAGCCTTCCTTCCACTTTTCAATCATCTTAAGCATAACTTCAGGCGGGTCTTGAAGGTCTGCATCTATTACTATGACGGCATCTCCAAGTGCTAAGTCCATTCCTGCTGTTATTGCAGCTTGATGACCAAAGTTCCTTGAAAAATTAATAAGTTTTATATTTTCATCATTGTTGCATATTTTTTCCGCTTTTTCTCTTGTCTTATCTTTACTTCCATCATTTACAAACACAATTTCATAATTCTCTTTTGTTGTATCCATAACTTCTTTTAATCTTCTATAACTTTCATCTATAACAAGTTCTTCATTATATAAGGGTACTATAATAGAATAAATTACTTTTCCATTCATTTTTATCACCTCAAATTATGTCATTATTTAAATAGAAATACTATCTCTAGCTTTCTCTAAGCTATATTTGTATTGTAATAGTTAATTGTCACAGTTCTGTTACAGTCCAATTACAACTCCTCTACAATTTTAATGTAAAAATTCAAGATTTGAACTCTCACTTTTTCTTATGAGATTTCTTCAAAAGTTGTTGACGTTGTGAACTGTGCATTGCAAATTGCAATATATATAGTTATCTATGATATAATTATTGAATATAATAATTTCTATATTTATGAAGGTGATATTTTGAAAATTGGTAAATTTGTTGAATCTAACAATCTAACTATAGATACAATAAGACATTATATGGATTTAGGCTTAATAGTTCCTCAAAAACTAGGAGGTCAATATGATTTTGATGAGAAATGTCAGGAGGATTTAGAAGATATACTTTCTTTTAAAGAATTAGGCTTTACTCTTAGCGAGATAAAATCTATTTTTCTATTTAAGCATTTTGCAAAACTCACCCACTACCAAGAAAAAGAATGTTATAAAGAATTATTTATAAACAAAGATAAGCAAATTAAAAATCAAATTAAAGACCTTACTGAAGTAAAGCAAAGACTTGAAGGAAAATTGGATGAGCTTTCACAAATTAAAACTGGAAATGAATCCATCATTGGTATTAATCTAAAATCACTTAATCTTTTTAAATGCTGTAAATGTGGTAGTGATTTAGAGCTAAGTGAAGCAAATATAATAAACAATCAAATTATTAACGGAAAATTATCTTGCCCTTGTGGCGAAGAATATTTTGTTGAAGAAGGAATACTTAAAATCGGAAAAAATACTCTATCTACCCAAATTAAATTTAATCTTAACTACATTATTGAATATATAACTGATACAGATATCCATTACCTCGATAATTTGCACAAAGGAATGGAATGGATATATAAAAAAGTGGATTTTTCAAGCTTCAAAAATAAAGTAATGCTCGAATTAGGCTCTGGTTTTGGCTTCACCCTAAGATATATCTATGACGATCTGCCAGATGACATGACATATATAGCAGTAGACCATGATATTAATAAGCATAAATTTTTAAAGAAAGTCCTTGAAATAGCTAATTGTAAAAAAAATATAGTCTTTATCTGCTCAGACTTTCTTCAAATTCCAATAAAAGATAAATCTGTTGACATACTATTAGATCTATCTGGTACGAGCAATTACAGCTTCTCTAATGAAGATTTCTTATTATCAAAAATAGATGATCTTATAAAAGATACTGCTTATTTTATAGGGGCATATATTCTATTTAAAAACTTTACTTTAAACAGCCTGATAGCTGATAAATATAAAAAGAACTTTATTTTAACTAATATCAAAGTAGAGATTTCTAAACTTAAGTATAATATTTTAGAAGAAAATAAATCTAATTATGTAGAAAAGGGGGGTAAATACGAAAATTATTTTAAAGTTGGTGAAAAAGTATATTCTTATTATATATTAGGACAAAGATAGGGTTACCCCCATCTTTGTTCTATTTTCATAGAATAAATTTAAAATTTATATCTTGATGTAGCCATATGACCATGATTTAGAATTTATTTATCTTTAAAACTAGAGAAATATTCATGCTAAATCTAAGCTATTACTTATTGATTTAGCATAAGTATTACTTTAACTAAAGAAATATTATCTTTTAAGGAATGATAAAATGCTCCAAACAAAAATTAAGTTCAACAAGGTTACTCAAAATAAAGATTTACTAAATATGTCTCTGTTTTCTTTGGCAAGTTCTATTTTCCTCTTTGGAACCTCTGCATATAATTTTGCCATAAGCCTACATGTATTAAAAATCACAAACTCTGGTTTGAATTTTGCAACGACACTTATACTAGGTGTTTTATCAGTCATAGCTGTAACTCCTTTTGCCGGAGTCCTTGCTGATAAGCTCAATAAAAAATTAATTTCTATCACCGCAGATATACTTAATGGCTTTTTACTTATGTTTATATATTTATTAATCAGTAATGGATACACTTTAGACCTTAAGATAATTTACATTAGCACATTTTTCTTAAACTTCTTTTCTACCATATATGGTATAAGTATTGAAGCTGCAAAACCAAACTTGGTTCACGAAAACAAACTTATTTCTTTAAATTCAATAAGTAAAGTTATTGAGTCCTCAGCATCTATATTGGGGCCAATGGTTGGTGGGCTATTTTTTGCGATATTAAATATAAAATATTTTATTTTCATTAATAGTATATCTTTTATTATTTCTGCCGCTCTTCAGCTGCTCATAGATTTCAGATTAAATTACTCTGAAGTTTCTAGTAATAACAAAAAACTTAGTTTTTACGCTGATATAAAGGACTGCTTTATTTACCTAAATAAAAGAGAAGATATTATTAAAATGACTATAATTTTCGTTGCTATAAACTTTTTTATTGGCCTTTCAATAAATATTCCAATGCCTTATATAATAAATAATATAATACAATTGAATACAAAACTTTATGGATTAATTCAATCGACTTACTCAATAGGGGCAATTTTAGGTGCTATTACACTAAAGAAGATTATAAAAAATTTCTCCTTAGAAAAAATAATAAAATCAGCAACTATATTACTGTCAGCCTGCATGATTGCTGTTGGCTTTTCAGTCATAATACAAACCAAAATATCTGATGAGACATTTATATTAATATATTTTGTTTTAGTAACTATTCTAATTGGATTTTCAATTTCATTTATAGATATTCCTATTTTTTATTTTCTGCAAAAAACAATTTCAGATGAATTTAGAGGCAGAGTCTTGAGCTTAGGAATAAGCATAGCAAAAATAGTTCTTCCAATTGCCCTAATTATTTCTGGATACTTGATAAATCAGGTTCCATCATATCTTTTATCTATAGTTGGAGGGATACTACTTTTTATTTTCACCCTACTATTTATTAGGACTGTTTAAATTTATAAAGTACTGCTCTTTTGATTCAAAATTGTAATTGTCTAACTTGTCTATAGTTTATTACAATTTTCAAATTGCCCTTCATTATACTTATGAAATTATACTAATACCACTTATAACTTTAAACAAATCAAGTGCAACTACTACTATTATTAAAATAGATGTAAAGAATTTTGACATAATACCGTCCTGCATTTTATTTGCCTGAAGCCATTTCTTAATGGAACTTCTATAATATAAAAGAAATATAATCAATATAATTAAGCCAATATTTATAAAGCTATAATTTACAAGCTTTTCTGTTTCTGAATTTAAGCCAATAGCCATTTGTGATATAATTTGAACAGAAATATTATTAATAATATGTAGTAATATAGTCAGCTTAATTGAGTATTCCATAGCTAAATATCCTAATACAATTCCAAGTCCTATTGCCATAAATATTTGAAAAAAGTTTCCATGCATTAACCCAAATAATATTGCTGAACCCAAGATGGCAACTTTTTTCCCATACTTTTCAAGACTCCTAAGAATTGCTCCCCTATAAATAAATTCTTCAATTACTGGCCCTAGTATGCATGAGTAAATAATCATTGGAATCGCTAATTCATTTAAAGATTCTAAATCTTCTAGAGCTGAATTAGCACTTAATCCCATAAAATTAAGTCCTAATTCTAGTATATCTGAAAAAAACACCAATAAGCTATTTGCTGATAATACTATAACTAGTCCTATTATTACAGTTTTCATTGTAAAATCTTTGTTTTTTATCTTCAAGTCATATTCAAAAAACTTTCTTCCTCTATAGATTAAGAATGGAATGAATGAAAGCATAACTGCAACTATACTCATTACTCCGCTATAAGTTCCATTGTTTAAAATCCCAGTTAATTGGTCATAGCTAGTATTGGGATTTCTTGCGGTCTGCACTGCCATAACAATCATTGCAAATACTATAGCAACTATATATACAATTATTTCTTTCATTAAAATTGTAAGTCCAAGTTTATTAAAATCTCTTTTAATTAATTTTTTGATTATTTGGGGTTCATTACTCACTTATGTCACTCCATTTCTTTTACTTAATTCAAATAAATTATATTCTGGAGATGACTAATAAATTCTTATTTTCACCTAAAAAAATAGATGATTTGAAATCATCTATTTTATAAAATAAAATTTAAAGTTTACTATTTTTCATTTAAAAATCTTTTAAATATATCCTTCCATACTCTCGATTCGCTTATATGAATTTTCTAAGATCTCTTTTGGATAACCTACATACTCTAAAAGTTTAATTGCATTTCTCGTTTTAGATATACCTCTTTTTAGTTTATAATCGAACTTAAGTCCATTTTTCTCATCAATTTCTTCACTAAAATAATAAAAATCATAATTTTCCTTTAGCATTTCTGAAAGTTCTCTATCATGAGTTGCAACAATACATATTGCTTTTCCTTTATTAATATAATTAAGAATCTCAGCTGAAGAAGAAATTCTTTCAAGAGGATTTGTTCCTCTAAAGATTTCATCAATTGGACAAAAGACAGGAATTTCTTTTTCTGATGCCTTAATTATTCTTAAAATCGCTTCTGCTTCTGCTAAATAATAGCTCTTTCCATGGATAATATCATCTTTTGGGCTAATAGATGATACAATATTTAATAAACAACCTTCATATTCCTTCGCTAAAGCAAAATTGAAAGTTTGTGCCAAAAGTATATTGGTGCTTACCATTCTTAAAAATGTAGATTTTCCTGACATATTTGTACCTGTTAAAACAATTCCATTTTTTGCTATATCAATAGAATTTCCAACAGGTTTCTTAAGAAGTGGGTGTATCCCATCATTTATTTTTAATGATGTTTCTTTAATAAATCTAGGACTAGTACACTTTTCTTTATTTTTATTTTCATAAATAGCAATAGAAATTAGTGCATCAAGCTCTCCAACCAGATAATATAAATCTAGTATTTTATCTTTCCTCTCCAATAACTTTTCATTAGTTTTATAATACGTAATTTCTTCTATCAAAAACGGAATGGAAATTAGTTCAAATAATCCATCAAAGGAATTTACTATACTAATTAAGCAAGTAGACTTATCAATACTTTTTATTTCTCGTAACACTTCTCTAATCCTAGTTATATATGATTGAATTTCCTCATTTTCAATTTTGGATAATTTCTTTGCTGCACTAATTAAATCTCTTAAATATATAAGACCAATAGCATTTATATTTTCATGCTCTTTTGTATGAATATATATTTGAACAAAAATATCTATCATTACCAACATCATTAAATCTGGTTGTTTAAGAATAATGGCAGCTGCTATCAATAAGATAGGCAATACACCCAAAAAAGAATAAATAAAGAACTTTGATTTATTCACGTGAATGATTCCATTCATCATTTCTATTAATCTATTTTTTTTATCATAAACCATATTACAAAATATCCTTCTTATCTCCACTGTCAAATCAATATTTTCTTTAAATATATCTATTAATTTCCCTCTTTCTTTTAATTCCATTTCATCTATAAGTGGATTTCTAAGCATTGTATATAATACAGATTCTCCTTCTGCTGAATAAGTTCTATCTAATTTATAAAATACTTCATCCATAATTAAGTCATCCCAAGTTTGATTATCTAAAGTAAATTCATTTTTGGCCTCTATATCAAATAGTGTTCTTATTTTATCAATATCTCTTTTTTTATTTTTATCTGCATTAAGATCCTTCTGTATAAAACTTCTACTAACATTAATATTCATCTCCTACTCTTTTCCCCCCTTATGTAAACTATATACCAAATTTAATCCAACATTATCTTCAAATTAAAATATAATATAATCCTTAAGCATTTCTTTCAATCTTCTTTCGTTTTTTATATTTATAGGTCAAACATTTCTTAATTATAGTTTTTATTCATAAATATGTCAATTTTAATGTTATTTCACTTTTTTAGTTTCTCAAAACAAAAGGACCTAATAAAATAGATAACTTTTTGTTTTCTATCTTATAGGTCTTTATAAGAATTTAAGAATTGTACTCTTCCAAAATCTTAATTAACAAATTAAACTATATTTATTCTCTTTCAACTACTAATGCAGTTCCTTGTCCTCCACCAATGCACAAGGTAGCAAGTCCTTTCTTTGCATCCCTTTTCTTCATGGCATGTAATAATGTAACTAATATACGCGCACCAGATGCTCCTATTGGATGACCTAAGGCAATAGCCCCTCCATTAACATTTACTTTATTCATATCTAACTTTAAATCTCTTGCTATTGCTATACTTTGTGATGCATAGGCTTCATTTGCTTCAATTAAATCTAAATCTTCAGCGTTTAAGTTTATTTTATCTAAAGCTGCTTTTGTTGCATGGAATGCACCATATCCCATTATTGCTGGATCTAGTCCTGCTGAACCATAAGAAAGGATCTTTGCAAGTGGTTTTATACCTAACTGTTTAGCTTTATCTGCACTCATTATAACTAAGGCTGCAGCTCCATCATTAAGACCTGACGCATTTCCTGCTGTTACTGTGCCATTTTCTTTGAAAATTGGTTTAAGTTTTGATAAAGCTTCAATTGTATTTCCGAATCTAGGAAATTCATCTGTATCAAAAACTACTTCACCTTTCTTTGTTTTTACAACTATAGGAACTATTTCTTCCTTAAATTGTCCACTTTTTATTGCTTCCTCAGCTTTATGTTGAGATGCTAATGAAAATTGATCTTGTTCTTCTCTTGTTACATTCCACTTTTCAGCTACGTTTTCTGCTGTCATTCCCATATGATAGTTATTAAAAGCGTCCCATAATCCATCTTGAATCATCTCATCTACAAATTCTCCATGTCCCATTCGTTGACCCCATCTTGCATTTTTCACTAAAAATGGAGCACCAGACATATTTTCCATACCACCAGCAACAATTATATCTGCATCTCCTGCTTTTATAATTTGAGCCGCTAAACTAACTGCTCTTAAACCTGATCCACATACTTTATTCAATGTTAAAGCTGGAATTTCTATAGGTAGTCCTGCTTTAACTGCTGCCTGCCTTGCAGGATTTTGACCCAACCCTGCTTGAAGAACATTTCCAAAGATAACTTCACCAATTTCTTCTGATTTTATATTTGCTCTTTTGACTGCTTCCTTTATTACTGCTGCACCTAATTCTACTGCTGGTACATCCTTTAATGTTTTTCCATATGCTCCTATTGCAGTTCTTACTGCACTTACTATTACTACATCTCTCATACTATTATTCCTCCATAATTCATGCTGATATTTTTAATAAATATTAATAGACTAGTTTGTTTATTTTTTATTTAAAAAAATATTTTTTTCTTCTTCACAAGATAAATATTAGACCAGTTCGTCTATTTTGTCAACTAGTCTAATAAATTTATTTATAATTATAAGAAGCTTTTATATCCTCTACACTAATTGTAAGTAACCCTTCTCTATCTCTTATATCATCTTTAATGATTCTATCTGCTTGTTTCATTTTTATTTTTTCATAATATTTTCTGACCAATCTTCCATTTCCAAAGTTCTTATCTTTATTACTATACTCCTCTTGAAATATACCCTTTAAATTTTCTTTCGCTTCATTCGAAAGAATATAGCTTTCTTTTTCGCATAATCCTTCGAATATTTTCATTAATTCATCAGGATTATAGTCTGAAAATTCTACTGCGAATTTCACTCTACTTTCCATTCCAGGATTTAAATTCACTAAATCTTCCATTTCCTTTGTATATCCAGCCATTATCACTACAAGTTTGTCTCTACTATCTTCCATCTCTTTTATCAATGCTGCTATTGCTTCCTTTCCGAAGTCACTACTAGTGCCCCCAATTAAGCTATAAGCCTCATCAATAAATAATATCCCTCCATAAGCTTCTTTTATTTTATTTAAAGTTTTAGGTGCAGTTTGGCCAACATATTCTCCAACTAAATCTGCCCGTGTAACTTCAACCATATGACCTTTCTTTAACACACCAATAGCTTTAAGAATTTTCCCTATAATTCTTGCAACAGTCGTTTTTCCTGTACCAGGGTTTCCCGTAAATATCATATTTAATGAGATATCCTCAGTATTTATTCCCATTTCCTTTTTTCTATGTTGAAGCTCCAAAGTATTTATTATTCCTTTTAAAATACTTTTCACATCGTCAAGTCCAACAAGCGCATCTAATTCATCTTGTAATTCTGACATTTTATCACGTGCGTAAAATTCAAGATTTATTCCAAAATCCTCAGGAGTAAGCGTAACTAATTCTTCCTTTGAAACTTCACTATCTCCAATTCTAAATGCTTTCTCCCTTATTGCAGACTCTAATATATTTCTAGCTGCTCTTGCATTAGAAAAATTATCATCTACCTTCTCTATCTTTATTTTTTCTAAAAAGGCTTTTTCTCCGTCTTCATTTATTTTATAATAATTTTCATTTGCCATACTTTTTACAATTTCAACCAATTCGACATCATTATAATCTTCAAATTCAATTTCTAAATTAATTCTGCTCCTAAGCCCTGGGTTTAACTTCATTAGATTTTTCATTTCTCTTGTATATCCTGCTAGAATGACAGTAAACTTAGCTCTGCTATCTTCCATTGCTTTAATTAATACTTCTATGGCCTCTGCGCCATAATCATTACTGCCTTCTCCCCCCTTTGCTAAGGAGTATGCTTCATCAATAAAAAGTACTCCCCCCATAGCTCTATCTATAGCCTTTTTTGTGAGTTTTGCGGTTTCGCCTATAAAACGCCCTACAATTTCACTTCTATCTACCTCTATTAATTGACCTTTTTCTAAAATCCCCAGATAATAAAATATATCTCCAATCAGTCTGGCAACGGTAGTCTTTCCAGTTCCTGGATTACCTAGAAAAGCAAAATGATAACTCTGATTGATATTCTTTTCGATTCCTAAAACGTTTGCTCTGTTGTTTTCATATTTAATAAGTTGCACAATTCTTTTTATTTCAGCTTTGACAGTATTTAATCCAATCAAAGCATCAAGTTTATCTAAAGCTTCCTGCAATAAAACTGAATTTTTATTTTTATCATCCTTCTGAACAATTTCTGCATTTGAAAAATTATTTTCTATATTTCGTTCTAAATTAACAGCTTTATCTTTCTTATATTCTTCCTCATGATTTTCACTTGTCTCATTTAAATCTTCATTTTTCAATCCCATATCTATAATATCATCTATTGATGATTTTACTCTGCTTTCATTAATTTGAAAGTCTTCACCAATACTAGGTTCGTTCTTATCTTGTTTACTATTAAGGACTGCCCCTTGACTAAGTTTAGCTTTATTAAGAACTTTTTCATATATTTTTGATACATATTTTGCCGCCTTTTGAGCAATATAGGAATCTGAATTTTCAACTATACTTTTCCTACACTCTTTTAAGCATTCAAAATAATCACCATTAATATATAAAAACTTTATTATATCAAATTCAAGTTCATCATCATTTCCTAAGGCTCTAGCTTTGTTTAATAACTTTAGAATCTCACGTTTATTTTCTCCTTGAGCTATGCAGCATTTACTTAATAATCTTATAGCTTGAAAAGTTTGGTTATCGATATTTACTGCTAAAGTTGCATACTGAAATGCTTCATCAAAGTTATGTCTGCGCAATTCAATCTTACCAAGAGTTATTATTGCATCTAAGTTATAATTATCAAGTTCATAGGCTTTTTTTGAATAATTATAAGAGTTTTCAAAATCATTTATCTCAAAAAAGCAGCATCCTATAAGACCTAGGTATTTATTATTATTTTCATCATAATAAATAGCTTTTTTTAAGCACTCCGTTGCTTTTAAATATTCCTTGCAATTATAATAAGTCAATGCTAGAAGATAATGTAGACCTGGATGATCATTAAAACAATTTATAGCATCAAGTAATATTTTAGTGGATTTATCATAAAAACAATTATTATTATATTGTTGTATTTCACTTTGAAATTTATGAAATTGCATTTTATCATGTAAGTTTGTAAATTCCATATTTCCCTCCTCACTAAAAAGCGTACTTATGTTAAATCAATTTAAATTTCCTCATCTCCAAAATTATATCATAAGTCCATATTTTTTCATATTCTTCCTTTAAACTTGATACTTTTTTGTAATGCTTCGTACATCTATTCAAATATTCATAGCTTTATATGATTATTGGAAATTTCTCTGCTTAAGCATTTTTATATTTCTATTAAGATAATATTTAAATAAACAAATAGGAAATTACTTTTTTCTTCATATAAAATAAGACCATAACAAGGACTTATCCCCCACTATGGTCACAATATACAATATTAATTATTTTTACTTTTTATTAGCTATAGGAAAATAAATAACAAATCCAAAGTTGTCATGGATATTTTTTCATCAGGCAAATAGACAAAGTGCCCTCCCAGCTGGTGTGTTAGGGAACATTGCTGCCACAGTATGACGAAAAGCAGTCTAACAAATTGACTTATTATTTTTTGATTTTGCCTTAAATCTATTATAGTTTTTTAATTTTTTAGAGAATTTATAGATAATGTTGATTTTCATTTATTATTAAAGAACTGTAAATATAGGAATTAATAACTACCGGATTAAATTAATATTCTATAATAATAAATGCCCTAAAAAATCAACATTATCTAATTTATAACTGACTATTATAAACCCCTTAACCAGTTATAAAAATCCTTTACCATAAAATCTCTCTTTACAAGAATTATTATACTTTAACATAATGAAGAAGTATATTATACAAAAGTATAATATTTTACGATTTTTAATTAAATTTTATACTAAAAATAAAGTACATATCCGAGCTATTTTCTTTTAAAAACACCAATACGCATATCTATAGTAATAATCATTGAATCATATGCTTCTAATTTTTCTTTGTTTTCCTGGGTGGACTTCCAATAATGAGGTGTCATCTTTAATAAGCTTAATATTTCCTCTTTGTTTAAATTAACATCAAAGGTAACATTTGCTTCCTTAATATAGTCATTATCCTGCTCGTCTGCTTTATACACTTTATCATTTAAATGCACTTCTGAATATATAATATTTCTTAACTGTATTAAATGATTTGTTCTAGGCAGTACTCTGACAAAAATTCCATTATTCTTTAGTACTCTATTACATTCATTTATATCTATAGGACTAAATACGGAAAGAAGGCAGTCTATGGATTTATCATCTACAGGTATATTAAAATTATTTCCGACTACAAAGATACATTCTTTATTAGCTTTACTAGCATACCTAACAGCCTCTTTGGATACATCCATGCCATAGAAATTCGCTTCTATACTTCCTTTATTCATATAATTTTTCAAATTAGTTAAATAATAACCTTCCCCACATCCTAAATCCATAACATTAAAACTATTATCATCAGATTTTTCTAAAGTTTCAACAATGATTTCATTAATTTTATCAGAAACTGGCTTATAATATCCTCTATTTAAAAATTCTACTCTCGATAGTACCATTTCTTTAGAATCCCCTGGATTTTTACTTCGTTTTTGATTACTGATTAATAAATTTACATAGCCTTCTCTTGCTATATCATATGAATGATTGTTATTACATCTATATGTCTTTTTTAAATCATCCTTAATTATTTTATCCTTACAAATAGGACATAATAATAATGCCTTATTATAAATATTATTCATAATGAATAAACCTCCTTGCCATCTATTCCAGTCTTTACACTATACACTTTTTATGCTTAATTCGCAACTTCTTTGCTTCTTAGATTCATATTAAAACATTTTTCTTAAATTAATTAAAATTTCTATATATTAATATAACTAACTGAAATAGCAGAAACCTCCTGTATTTCGGTTAGTTATTAAAAATTTAAACTTCACATAACTTTTATATTAATGCTGCATCTACTAAAATTACTTGACATATTCCGTAACTAAATCTGTAAAAAGAATTCCATCTAAATGATCTATTTCATGACAAAAACATTTTGCTAAATCCTTAGTTCCTGTTAGTATAATTTTCTTACCATTTTCATCAAGTGCTTCTACTGTTACCTTCTCTGGTCTAATTAATTTTCCAAACACATTAGGATTACTTAAACATCCCTCTATAACTTCCTGCCTACCTTCTGCACTTATTATCTTTGGGTTTACTAATTTTATTAATCCTTCCCCCATATCTATCACAACAAGCCTTCTTAATACTCCTATTTGTGGTGCCGCAAGACCACCACCATTTTCAGTATTATACATTGTTTCAGCCATATCATTTAGAATTTGTCTTATCTTATCGTCTACAACTTCGACTTCCCTGCTTTTTTTTCTTAATATCTCATCACCAAAAAGTCTAATTTTTCTTAATGCCATTTAAATCACACCTCTGCTTTGCTGTGCTCTTGATTTTCTTTCACTTTCTTCAAAAAGAAATATTTCTTCTATTTGACAATGAAATATTTGTGATAAATCGTAAGCCAGCCATATTGATGGTTCATATTTTTCAGTTTCAATAGCATTAATTGCCTGCCTTGAAGTTCCCACAAGCTCTCCCAATTGTTCTTGAGTTAAGCCAAAAGACTCCCTTAATTCTTTCAATTTATTTTTCATTAAACCAACTCCTGTAATGTTAACCTTACATAATTAATATAAACTTTTATTTTTTTCATGTCAAGTATACCTTACATAATGAAAAATTATTAAACTATACAGTTTTTGCATCATAATCTAGATGATTAGTATCATTTAATCCTATTAATGATGGACCTAACTCTTTATTAAAAACAATTGTGTTAATACATGTGTTTCCAAGTGCAATCTTATGATACATAGTCATATCCCACTCAAATATTCCTATAAGGCCTGCCTTAATAATCCCTCCATGAGCAACAATTACTATCTTTTCTCCTTTATGTTTTGAAACTATATTAAGTATGCAGTTTCTAGCTCTATTAGAAGCATTAAGAATACTAGAGTCTCCTCCACAAATTTTGCTTTCCTTTTTATCAGTTCTCCAAGTCTTGAAAACTTCTGGATATTTTTCTCTTATATCCTTCACTGTAAGACCTTCCCACTCCCCAAAATTAATTTCTCTTATTTCAGGCGCTATTATCACTTCTTTACTGGTATTTCCTACTAATATATTAGCTGTCTCAAGTGCTCTGCTTAACGGACTTGCATAAATACAATCGAAATTTCCCCTAATCCTATCATTTAACAATCTAGCTTGTTTAATACCATTCTCAGATAACGCGATATCTGTACATCCTTGAAACTTGCCTAAAGTATTCCATTCTGTTTCTCCATGCCTTATAAGCAGTACTGTTGTTTTCATATGTTACCTCTTTCTTTTAAATAATTTATATACATTATAGCTTTCAGATATAATTGTATAAATTTGATCCTTTATATTAGCTTTGTAATCTTCTTTAAAAATAAAGCTTTTTGTTAAAAGATGCTCAAAAAGCTTGTACATACTATAATTATACACACTATAAAAAAAGCGTACCATTTTAATGTATATATGTCAAACTACGCAAATATCTTTATATTTATAAATTAAAAGTGATAAGTATAGAATAAAAGATTAAATTACAAAAGCAACTCTCGTTAAATCCATTTATTCTTAAACCTATCACTTATTATTTCTAATTTATAAATAATTATATATTATCCTTCTTGAGGTGGATATTCTTTTTGTATTGATTCTCCTTTTTGTTCTGATAGTAGATCATCATAATACACAGTAATTATCTCTTGAATGGACTCATCGTTTGTTTTATAAGCTTTAGTTCTTATTTTATTTGCATATTTTCCACTCATGCCATCAAGATATATATTTTTTATAGCTTCTAATATTTTAGGATTGGCTCCTTTCATTTTATTAACATCATACCCCTCCATTCCACTCCATATTGCTATTTGTGTCGCGAAATATGCTTCATTTTCATTATCTAGATTTAATTCAGCTACAGACCTGTTAGGATATCCTGCTGCAACTATATTATTAATATTTTCACTAAGGGCCTCAGGCGTATTAAAAGTTTGACCTGATGGGTAATTCTTATTTATCTCTAAACAATATACAACATTATTACTTCCTTCTATTCTAATTCTTCCAGCAGTGAGATCATATCCATCATATTGAATTGTATATAATGGAGTCTTATCTGTAATAACTTTAAAAGATTCTTGGACATCAGCTCCAACTATAATTCCCATGAGTATAGTAACGCTTATTAAATAACTTAAAAATTTTATAAGTCTTTTCATAATATCATTTCCTCCTATATATCTATTTAGAAATAGTTTTCGTTTAAATTGTTCAATATATTCAAAATTAACTTAAAAAGTTAATTATTTATAATTTCGCTATACATTTTAGTTTTGTCTATTTATAAATTTACTTAATAATAAAATACCCTGTATAGTCTATTTAGCTTCTCAGCATAAATTTAATCGACTTTACAGGGCATCTTTATAAAAGGTTTGAAATTCATGAGAGTGAACTATTTTAAATTTTAAAATACTTCTTTAGTATTTTATCTCACAAATTTCACTAAGTTATGTCATTTCAAAGATACCTGGCATCTTTAAATGCTTCTAGTACATTTTTTGGAGATTTGGCTTATCAACCTAGGTTTTTATAGGCCTTGTTCGTAACTTTCTATCATTCTTTTAACCATTTCTCCTCCAACACTTCCATTTTGCCTTGAAGAAAGGTTTCCTTTGTCTGTGCTTTCATAGTTTGATAATCCTATTTCTGAAGCAACTTCAGTCTTTAATCTGTTTAAACCTGCCTTTGCTTCTGGAATTAAAGTTCTGTTATTATTTGAAGCCATATCTATCTTCCTCCCTTAAATTTAATTTTGCCTGGCAATAATATATTAACCATCATTTTTTAAAATACTCTATTAAAATATTCCCAAAAGTGACATTAAAATGTGATATTAGATTCCTTTAGACAATATTTCTTTATAAAAAAGAGAATATGCAACATCCTGCATATTCTCTATAAATCCTAATAATTTAATTTTATTAAATTATAAACTACATTATCTTATGATAAAGTACAGATATTTTATTCTGCTTCATTCATTATTCCTAATTTATCGAAAATCATAAAACATATACTTAGTACCATGGCCACTAAAGTAGCTAGTCCCATTCCAGTTATTTCAGTACTTCCTAAAGTTAATTTTATTCCACTTAACCCAACAATAAATATTATTGATGTAAGTATTAAATTTCTAGATTTAGAAAAATCAACTTTTTCTTCAATAAAAGTTCTAAGACCTGAAGTAGCAATTGTTCCAAACAATAGCAGACTAATCCCTCCTATAACAGGCGTTGGAATTGTACTAATAAGCGCTGACATCTTACCCGAAAATCCTAAAATTATCGAAATTAATCCTGCCCCACAAATTATATATACACTATATACCTTAGTTAATGCTAAAACTCCAATATTTTCACCGTAAGTTGTTGTAGGTACTGAACCAAACATTCCTGAGATAATAGTAGATAATCCATCTCCAAGTAAAGATCTATGAAGACCTGGATCTTTTGTTAAATCCTTTCCCATAATGCTTCCAGTAACTTTCAAGTGTCCAACATGTTCCGCTACTACTACAAACGTAGCTGGTATTATTGTTAAAATTGCATTTATATCAAAATGAGCAATTTTAATATTAGGGAGTAAAATGAAACTCGCATTGTTTACTGTGCTAAAGTCAACTAATCCCATGAATAATGCTGAAATGTACCCTACTACTACACCTATTAATATAGGTATAATCTTTAAAAAACCTCTCAATAAAACATTGCATAAAACTACTGTAACTAGTGTTATCATAGATACAATTACCCAAGGAACGTTTAATGTCTGAGTATTGCTTCCTCCTACTGGAAAACCTGCCATATCGGCTGCAGTATTGGCTAAACTTAAACCTATTATAGTTATTATAGCCCCCATTGCTGCTGGTGGAAACAATTTATCAATCCATCCTATTCCTGCATATCCAATAATTAATGCTATTATTGAGAAAAGTACACCTACTGCCACAAAGCCACCTTGTATGGTCTCGAAATTATAACCTTGGCTATATAAAAGTAACACTGGTGATATAAATGCGAAACTTGATCCTAAATAAGCTGGAATTTTCTTTTTAGTAAGAAATGCATATAATAATGTCCCTATACCGTTAAAAAACAAAACAGTCGCTGGGTCAATTTTAAAGATAAGGGGCACTAGAACCGATGATCCAAACATTGCAAACATATGTTGAAAGCTTAATGGTATTGCCCTCTTCAAAGAGATATTTTCTGTAAGTCCTATAAATTCATTTTGCTTTTCTAATACTTCATTATTTATCATTTTTTTCCCCCTTCTTAGTTTCTCTGAACTAAATTAAAAGTATGCCTTACACAAGGTAACATAAATATATAGACTTTGTCAATAACATTACGAAAATATTAAGTAATATCTTTAATAGTGCAAAATCATGTAATTTTACTAAAATTTTATTGTTATAATTTCTCTTAATATTGACATCGCTGGAATATTGAAGGTATAATATAATTGAAAAGTAGTTAAATATTATTTACCCCTTATTAACTTACTTTTTTTGAATGACTTATTCCCCTAAGTAAGTCATTCATTTTTTATACAATTATTTATTATCTAATACAAATTTACTCAAAGATGTATAAAACTAAAATACACAATGATTTGAATAAACACATCTATTAAAACCTACTTATATTTTCTTAACTTCCCTATATATAAGTATTATCATTCTTGATAATTAATTTTTAATTTAGTTTTGAGATTATAGAAAAATCAATAATGATAGAGATGTAAAGTGAATAAAGCTAGGGACTATTGAAACCCTAGCTTTATCTTTTCAGAAAGATGAGTGTACTTATGGGACTTTAAAATTATTTTCGGAGTAATCCTAGAATATTATTATTAAAATCATTGTCCATGAGAATCACCTCTTTCATAATTATTGTGTGCAAAACAGAATAAAATATACCTATAATCAATCATAATTATAATTTCTTATATTTAAATGTTATCTAAAGCTTAACATATTTTTTATCTTATCATAACAATTATATTTTATAATTATCTACATGATAAACTTTTTTCATTTATATTTCCTATTAGAAATATTTATATGTAACAGCTTATTACCCCAATAAGCTGTTTTTTATTAACCATTTGAATTATAGACATACTAAAACACTCAAACCTTAAATATCTTTTCGTATAGTTTTTACAAGCAATTTACTATAATATTATTTATCATTTTGATTTTGTTAAAATTTTAAGTAACAAAAAAACACTTTTAATATATTGGTTAAAAATCAAAAAATCAATATATTAAAAGTGTTTCTATTTACATATTTATAGGTTTAAAATTTATGCTTTCATATTCTGATACCAATAAACTAATGACTTTATTGGTATATTGCTTAAAGACGAATTTCATAACCACTCGGTCAAATTAGATGTCTTTATTCTTAAGTCTTAATTTCTCAGCTATTATAGCTATAAATCCACTATTTGGGGGCTTGCCTTTATAATTATGAATTGTATATCTAAACAATCTGTTAGTTTATCCCATTCGTTTTCTTTCCCATGCTTACTAGGTTTTAAAACTTTTAATAAAACAAATTTATTATAATTTTATAGTAATTTTTCTTAATAAAACTGAACTTGATCAGTTGGTTTCAAATATATCACTTTGCTGGACATACTTTTTATGTAATACTATATCTTTGTTTACTACAGTAATAAATTGCTGCATTATAAATATATTTCCTTTTCACTTCTCATTTCTTCACTAACTTCTTTTAATATCCTATTATTCATTTCTACAACCTGTTCTTTGGTAAGCCCCTTTCTTTTGATAGCATTAACAAAAGCATTTGTTATTTGTTCCCAATTATTAATATTATCCGAATGTAATTCGATATCTTTTAATAGTTCATAAATATTTTTATCCATTATTATCTTGCCCCCTATTAATTGAATATTATATACATCATTATAGCGAACTTATGTTCTTGTGTAAATATAGAAATAAAAAAATAAGGGTAATAAACAATATTTCTACTGTCTACTACTCTTAAAAATAATCATTGAGCTTGTAAGAATTCTTCATAGCTTTCTATCTTATCCTCTACATTTGTTTTCTTTAACCAACTGTTATATTTTTTAATGACTTCTTCTACTGTCTGTAAATTAAGTTCATTTTTCTTTTTACTTTCGTATTCAGCATACAAGTTAATCTTCATTAAATTTCCCATATCTATTTCACCTCACTTTATCAATAATATATTATTTTATGTAAATGATATCAGCTTCACTTTTAAAATAAGGATAGTAAAAATTTTGCTTTTAACTATCCTTATTTAAATTTAATGTTTAAGAAAAAATATATTGTAATTATCTTAGGAGTCTAACGCTATTGCTGTTAGCTTAATGTGTAAATTAATATTATCATAAATTCATATTTTATACAATACTGTTTTTATCGGATTTATTGGTTTTTTTAAAAATAGGAGCAATAAAGATTCCACGCTACTCCTCTTACTTTGTAAATATAGATGTTTTCTAATAGACTTAGGAATGCTCATTATTATTACTAATTTCATTTATGCAATAATATACCATTATTAAATATTTAATATATACTAATAATGATTATTAATTCTTTCAAATTAAATTAGAATCCTTTTCAAATAACAAAAGTTTTATTTTCAAATAATTTCTCTAATATTTCAATTTTATTATCATACTTATCAACTTTACGATAATGTTCTTCTATCTTTTCTGCTATTAAATCTTTTTCTCATTTATTAATCTTCATTAATAAACATGACATAATTCTCATGATAACTTATTACTCCCTGATAAGCTATCCTTTTTTTATTTATTTTTTAATATAAAGTTTATATAAATTTAACGAACTTATTATAATACCGTAACAATTGTCTCTTATAATAAGACTATAATAATGATTTAGTTTTTTCATCGTTATTTTTCCCTTAACACACACAGTACAGTAAAAAGGATAGCTCTTTTAATGGGTTATCCTTTTTATTTATAATTTAATATTGAATTAATATATTTGTCATAATACTGTCACAAACCAATAATATAATGAAATCATAAAATATTTAAGAATTATTATTTCCCCTAAAATAATAATATATATAACACAGTATTCAGGATGGCTTGTCAAGAAACAGGTTGTCCTTTTTATTTCTCAACCATTTGCTGTAACTTTTGAATTAAACTATATTAAGTTTTAACGTATAACTTAATTGTTTTAACAGCTAAATTTTTGTAACTCCAATAATCAAAAAAATCTTGAATTTAATCCATTATTTGTTTTGATTTTTTTATAATTCTTGGCAAACAAAAATACCTTTTGTATATTAGTCTTTAAAACAATATACAAAAGGTGTTTACCTAATAATTCAATTTAATAGTTATATACATAGATCAGTAAAATTTATAGCGATTTTTATTATGTTTATCGACATAAGATTTCTGCTAAATGGTACCATGAGGTCAAATTAGCTAACTTTATTCTTAAGTCTTAATTTATCAGCTATTATAGCTATAAATTCACTATTTGTTGGCTTGCCTTTATCATTGTGGATTGTATACCCAAATAGTCTGTTAATAGCTTCTATTTGGCCTCTGCCCCATGCTACTTCTATCGCATGTCTTATAGCCCTTTCAACTCTTGAAGCTGTTGTATTATACTTTTTAGCTATTGATGGATATAATTCCTTTGTTACTGCTGATAACAGCTCCATATCGTTTACTACCATAGTTATAGCTTCTCTTAAGTACATGTATCCTTTTATGTGTGCCGGAACACCTACTTCATGTATTATGTTTGTTATTTCTGTTTCTAAATCTACAGGTGCTTTTGATTTAGTTTCTGATACTGAAGACATCATTGTTGATGATTGATATGAACTTCTAATTGACGTTTCTCTAGTTATATTATTACTGAACATTTCTCTTATTCTCTTTGTAAACACTTCCATATCAAAAGGCTTTACAGTATAATAATCTGCACCAAGAGTTATTGCTTGTTGAGTAATCTTATCTATTAAATTTTTCACTCTAAAATTATATAGTTTTTCCTAATATTAGTTGGTATAACTTATAGATATTAGTTGCTATTATTATATAGCTTTTTTATAAGTAATTCAACTGATAAACTACCAATATATCTATTTTTATATAAATTAAATTCCGAATAATTCCACTAACTAATATTTCTTATTATTGCTATATTATAAGAGCAACTAATACAGCTTCTTAGGATAAAATAAAAAAGAACCTAGTAAAACTTATACTAAGTCCTCTTGCCATTTTCCTTTATCTATTTTTCACTCTTTATTCTTTCCACTGATTCAAGCCAATCATGCCAAGATGCCGTGTCTGCTGTTATCCCTTCACCTATAAGCATTATATCTCCTAATAACCCACCAATATCAACTGAATTAGTTCTTTGATAATATTTCTCTAAAAAATTCACCATTGATTTATAAGCTTCTTCAATTGTTAAATTCATATTATCTTTGTTCACATCTATAACCACCTTTTCTAGGTAATTCATTTTCAAAATCACATGAAGCAACAGCCTTATATCCTATTGACCATAAATTTTCTAGTAGGATTGCTATTCCGAAAATATACTCTTCTTGTTCTATGTTTTCCTTTGGTTCTATATCAAGATAATACCTCGAATAAAAGAAACCATCTTCTTTTCTTGATATTTCCCTTTTATTAAATTCTTCATTTTTTCTTAATTCTATTTCCATTGACTCTGAAATAATCGTCCATCTTTCTATAGCACCAGAAACAATGTCTTTAATTGAATTAAGTACCTTTTCCCTCTCTTCATCAGTATCAATAAATATCTTGCAGTATAAGTTATCATACATACTCATATTGTTATACCTCTATAATTATAATCATATTTTCATATGTTATCTAAAATCCCTTGTGAAATTTCAACTTTTATTTGATTTCTTCTTCAATCTCAATCCCTTTACATATAATATCGTACATACCATATTCATCAAAATATAACCTATAATGTTTTATCTTTTCTACTTCTCCGCCAAACGCTTCATCAATAGGTCTATTTCTTAATTGCCAAGATGTTAGTAAATCACTTTTCATTTTTGAATTATCAACTTCTATTAACCCAAAAGAATAATCCAAAGTATTTATATACTCGCATTCAGTATATGTGAAACTATAGACTGTTTTGAATTTAATTGACACTAGACTACTTATCTCTTCAAAGTCATCTTCATATAAATACTTAATTATAACTTGACTATTTTTCATCTCAATATGCGGTTGTTCGTTACATTGACTTGTTGATTTAGGTAATTGAATTTTCTTCATGTAAATTCCCCTTTTTAAATTTGAAGCGAGTTAATCTTGTCCAACTAGATAACACTCATATATCCATTTCATATATTTAAAACTAAAGAATTTCTTTTGAAAAACAAAACTTGTATTAGTTGGCAACAAAAATTCACATTCATTTAACAAATGATACTTGTCATAGAAATCAATATATGCTCCTTTTGTTCCTTTTGGTAAGTACAGCTTTAGTAAACAATCATACTTACGGCTTTTAGCAAAATTTTCAAGCAAATCAGATACTAGTGTTGTGCTCATAAATGCCTTATCTATGAAAGTATGACCCTTTTTAATTTTAGCATTCTCAAATAATTTTTTAAATTCATTTTTGGAAGTCCAACGCCACACTTGAATGTTTTCTTTAAGTTTCAATTTTGATATTGCATTGTTAATTATATTAATGTTTTCTATAAACTCTTTACTTTGGCTTTTAGGAAATTCTCTCTTTCCTCTTAACATTTGATTGTATACTCTATCCATATTTCCAGAATAACCAGATAATAAATCACTAACATTTTTACTTGCATAACTATATTGGGTTATTTGAATCTTTTCTAACCACTGACCATAATTTTCGTTTACCCACTCCTTAGCTTCATCTTCTGTTGAAAATTCTTTAAATGCTTTGTTATTTAACAATAACACTACCTCCGAGTTGAATATATTTTTTATGACAACCTACTTATAAAATTAAACTTTTACGAGTTCATATGCCTTTTTCATATGAATATTTAGCTTTTATTTATTTCATATCACTTTTTATCAATTTATCTATCTCATATAAAGTTATTTTTCCATCTAAATAACTCCTATTGACCTCATCATTAACAATATTACTGTTCTCTGTTTCCAATATAACTTTTAATCTATCATACTCAGATTGATTTATGTTTATAAGTTTGCTATTGGTCTTAATTTTAAGTCCTCTTTCATAATTGTATGGTGTTTTAAACTGTATTATCTGTATCAATTTTTTCGCAAAAATTATAATTGTCTCAAGTTCATTTTCTAATTGTTTAATATTTAATTTACTACTAATATTATTTTTCATATCATTTATGTTAAATATTAGCATTTCAAGTTCTCTTAATATAATTTTTTCATTTCCTTTAATTGTATCTCGTGTAAGAGTATAGCTATAATCATAAGTATTACAATATGCGATTTTAGAATGAGATAATGCTCTTATATATTTTTTCAAAAAATTCAAAAAACTTTCTTCACTATTTAAATTCCCTACTACTTCTAATTTATTGAATTTCCCCAAAATATGAATATACTCGCTTTTTGTTATTAACGGGCAATAATTCATAGTTTCAATAAACTCAACACTAATTTCCCTTATATTTTCAACTTCAAAATATAAATCTATCAGCCTAATTCGATTTTCTTCACTTACCTCCTTGAGATTAAACCCTTTGAATAATTCAATAAACCATGAAACTCCAAATAATTGTGTAGTTTCGTTATCAACTTCATCACTATCCAAATGAAACATATATTTTCTAAATTCCTTAAACGCACTAACTCGTTCATCTTCATCTCTAAGCAACACAAAATTAATCAATTTATTTGATTGATTTTCATAATTTGTATATTTTGATTTACCACTCTCTAATAAATTCCAAATAACTCTATCTTTTTCTTCATTTTCTATTCTTTCTTTAAAATTTTCAATTGGTTCATTATTTATTAATCGTAAACGTTCCTCGTCGCTATCCGAATCCATTGTTTCTTGTATATTGTAATTAAATATCCTCAACACAAAATAATTTAACTGATTTTGGTAGTTATTAACTATTTTTTCAACTTGATTTTCATCCAATAAATGCGAATTATACATTGATATTAATTCTAAAATTGTATATTCATCTTCTTCAAATTTAAATTTAATTGTATCTAAAACGCTAAATTGCACATTAAATTGTCTATATATCTCAATAAGAAAATGCTTTACAAAAAACAAACCTATTACAGTTTCTTTTGCTCTGCTATAAACATAGTCATTTAAAGCTATACTTATTTCCCCTATGAAATGTTCAATTTTTCTAATGCTAAAATTATTCAATTTGGAAATAGTTAATTCATTAAAATTAAATTTATCTCTTAAAATTATAAATCTACTTATTTGATTATATTCTTTTAGAAAATCAAAATCATTTAAACTCAATATCTCTTCATCTATATTACTTTCATTTAATTTAAATTTTAGAATTTCAAAAAAATTCATTTCAGTTAAATTCATTTTATACGGCATGTACTTCTCTAAATAATTATCCTTAAATCCAATTTTTTCTAAGTTTTTTTCATCATATTGGTATAAAATTTTTATGTTCTTACCAGAAAGTTTTTCTGATAATGCAAATATATTTTTTATAATTTTTTCATCAGAAATTCTATCTATATCTTCATATATTATAAGTATTTTTTTACTTAATTTATTTAATTCAACGCCAAATCCTTTTATTATTTCAGAATAAGAGAAATTTTCTGAGAAAGATATACTCCAAACTTTTTGGAAGCTTACTTCTTTACTCAAAAAATCCTTTAGTTTTTTTGAATACTTAGATAAAATTCTATTCTTATACATAATTTTTTCAATTTCATTTATTAAAATCAATTGCAATTCATTAAGATTACAAGATAAAATATCTATTTCAATAATTTCATACTCATCAGCTACACGTTTTTTAAGTTGATTTACCAAAAAAGATTTTCCATCTCCCCACTTTGAATTTATACTTACAATATTAAATGTATTTAAATACTTCAATAATCTTTCTAAATCAGCTTCTCTTTTAGGCATTAATTTTCTATTATCTGTATCTTCATCTCTGTTTATATATAATACACAAATAGCCACTAATGCACTTATAGTAATCGCTACTAAAATACCTAGCACTATGTTATCAATTAACGACAAATCATAATTAGAACTAAAATATTTTTTTATTATTACAAATGAGATTATATTACCAATTATGATTGATATAAGTGATTTATACATATCTAGACTTTTTTTAATACTAAAGTTTATAAATATTAAAAAATATACTATAGATATACAGATAAAATATCTAATTGTATCTATAGTATTTCCTAACATAAAAAAAATAATTGATGATATAAATGTAGATATAATCATTTTATTAACATATGGTCTTAATTTGTTTAATTTTCCCATGATATATTATTCCTCTCACTTCTAGAAATACTCAATTTTCAAAGTTAAACAAGCCATGTTTCTTCAACAATTATTGTATCATATTAGTACATAAATGCAATTTCATAAATTTTAATACATAAAAAAGGTTCTATCCTCTACAATATAAATATAAATTATAAACTAAATTAATAACATCCCTCAACCTTAAATAAACTTTATCGAAAAAACTTCATCACCTATAAGAATTTCATAGGTATCATCATCTACTTTTTTTATAAAATCTATATCTTCACTTGTTAAAAAACATTGTAATTCTATTGTATCAATGTATTCATAATTTAATAATAGTTTTGCTTCTTTGTTATACTTCTTATATTCTGTATCTAATTTCATTGTTCTATCAAATATTTCATTCCATAATTTTTTAACTTCATTGTCTAATGAATCATAAAACTCTTTATAAACCTCATCTTCAAATTTACTATTTACCTCCAATAAGTCTTCTGTCATTAACTCGTGGCTAGTATTCTCGATATATTCTACTTCTATTGGTTTTTCGTTTATTACTACATTATTATTCTCACCAAAAATAATGTTTAGTTTCACATAATTTTTGCTTTCAACTGAAATTTTCAAATCAATTTTCATGTAGTCTTTAAACTCTTCTTCTTTTCTTAATAACTTGTTATTCATTTTTATTCCTCCTAAATTGTTTTTAATAATTTATTTATGCGTTTGCTTTTCTTTGATATATAAATCAAAGAACACATCAGAAATAGATTCTGATTATGTATATCTATTACAATCTAGTTAGAAGAACAACTTTTTATTTTTCGCTTAACGTTCAATAATTTTTTATTGACTTTATGAAATATTAATAATATACTTAAATTAAGTGTATATAATTTTACTTTTTAGAATATAGTTGATATTATAACATAATATTTACAATTATCAAAGCTTTATATGTTCATAAATTTATTCATTTTTACTTATCATACGTAACTATCTAGTTATTTCTTAAATTCTTAGTATATTTCCTTTTATTTTTACACTTTCTCTTTGTTAGAATTAACCATTTTATTACATACATAAATTAATACTAGTTAAATTTATGAACCGATTCTGAAATATTACATCTGTTTTTAAATATAACAAATTATAGAAAATACCTAAAACTATTCATACCTATATTGTATATTTCCAAGCATAATAAAAGCACCTTCATGTTTAAAGGTACTTCTAACTTATTTATTCTTAATTTCAAATTTGCCACTTCTTCAATTATAATCACTTTTTACAAGTTAATTTTATTATCATAGATACATTTATCATTTTTAATATCAAAATCTGCTAATTTTACGTTACATACTCCTTTATCTTTTATAAAATCTGCAACCTCTTTCGCATAACTTATGTTTAAATTTTTCTTAACCAAATTATATATCTCACTTCCTATTGTGGTAAACTTTGCTATAGGAATATTTATCCTCTGTTCTGTACTTTCAATACAAATCACCTTATCTCCACAAACAAGATAAATTTCTTCATTTGGAGCTAGCTCAAGGCGTAAATTAAATTTAGCTATATTTAATTCCTCTAGTAGTATTCTATCAAGAAATTTAATACCTTTTTTATCCCCAAAATTGTCATCGCCAACTATGCAAGCTATCTCTTTACCACCAAAGCCTAATTCACAGAACTTGGTAACTAGCTTCGCCTCCTCCTTAGATAAATTCCTTATAGCCTCTAAAGTTCTTAATGAATATGATTTTGGCTCTTCAACCTCATCGGACAATATTTTAGCCCATAAATTCTGCATTTCCTCATCAGAAACATCCTGCGCTATATTAAAAAATCTTGTTGCCCAATCTTGGTCAACTGGTTCTGCTGAAACACTTTCTTTTTCTTGAATAAAATCTTGTGCTTTCACTAAAACATTTTCTATATTATCTTGTTTTTTTACTTCTCTAGCCATCATAGTTTCCAAGCTTCTTACTTCTATATTACTACTATCAAAAGCAATTTCTAATTCACCTTTCTTAATTACACAATTTCCTTTAAGCCCCTTCATAGCATCACTTAAAGTTCTTATCTCATCTCCAGTTGCTTTCGCCACTCTTCTTGTTTGCCAAGGTTCAAATGCACACCCCAACGCATTCGAAACAACTTCAATGAGTTTAGTCATCGGCGCGCTTAATCCTCCCAAATCAGATATCAATGATTTTTTTGTTTCTTCATCCATAACCTTATCCCCTTTTTTTATAACATTCTTCTATATTTCTAAAAGACCTGTCCTATCCTTAAATAAATCTATGCATTCATCAGATGTTATTTCATGATTTTTAAACATTTCAAATAGCTTAAGTAATGTATAAGTATCTATAATCAAACTTCCATTTCTAATAGCTAATGCAATTTGGTCTTTATTAATAGGTTGTCTATCCTTATATTCATAATTTCTTTGATGATTCATAATTAATAATGCTTTTACATTCTCATTTATATTTTGTTCTTCAAGTGTATCTTTATAATGATGTAAATGAACATCTAATTGAGATACATGTTCATACTTTACATTAGATGTTACACCTTTGATTTCTCCAATAAAAGTTATATCATCTTTTTTAATTAGAAAATCTTCTTTTTTTTCGTCTTTAAAATCAGATAAATCACAATCTATTAACTGTTCAAGCATCTCAAATACTACTTTTACTAATCCATCACTGTTTGTATGCAAAACTGATTTATATTCATTATTTTTTTTCATACTCTTCTTAGCATTCTCTATTTTCACCTTACATTCTTCTATAGCAATCGTATTAGCTTCAATAACTTCTTTCTGTTGAACATCATCAAACATTTCTAAGTCAGAAATCCATTGAGGAACATCACTTGTATCTTCTACAAATTTTGCAATTTTAAATAAATCTATCATCTCCTCATATGTCTTCAAATTCAATGTTGTTAGCAAAATGTCATTGTCAGTCATACCCTTATACATAATAGAAGTAGTTTTCGAACTTGCTTTTGATTTAGTTACTACATCATAAGTACTGAAAAAGTAAAAAGCCGACTCTATTTCTTTTCCATTAATATCTGTTCTTGTATTTTCATATATAACTCTACATATTTCAAAACCTAATAATTCATATAAAATATTTTTAACTAGTTCATCTAACATGTTTTTTAGTTCTATATAAGAAGAAGAACCATTTCCAAATACTCCATAGTCTCGAATTATAAAGCGTAAATCTTGTGGTAAAATTACAACTATTTTTGTCTTTTCAGAATTTTGTATCATTTTTCTCAAATTTTCAAAATCTGTTATACAGTCAATAGTATTATAATTATTATTACTATTTTCCCAAATTTCTTCTGAACTCAAATCAATAATATTTATTGAAAACTCATCGAGTGATTGTGGTTTTTCAAAACTACTAATCTTAATATTTTTACTATTAATTGAACTTTCTCCACCATAATTCATTAATTGAAACATAATACCACCCCTATATACATAATTATACATTATATCACTAAAAAACCAATTAAAAAATACTATTATGTATTCTAAATAGATTAATACCGTTGACACTCTTTCAAATCAAAATCTCTTTTTAAATTAATTTACAACAATTTTATTCTGGTGCACTTCTAATACACAAACTAAAAAAGATGCTATCTCCAGCATCTTAAATTTCAAAATTAAACTTTTATAGCTAATAAGTTATAAGTGTATTCAATTGATACGGTTCACCGTATCATTGGCAAGTGATATATGTTATTTATATTTCCTCTATTATATCCATTTGTTTCAATTTATTTATTAATTCTAATATTTCAGCTACATCAAAATTATCTGTAGGATATATTATTCGTATTCTTATGTCTTCTTTTGTATGCACTCCACTTCCTATAACCTCGTTCTCAATTACAAATTCATACTGTTTATAATTAAAACCTCCTAATCTTCTTTTACTTATTGAAAATTCACGATTATTTATTATTTTAGAAGAAACTTTAATAACATCGTTTAGTAATTTGTAATTATTTTTCGTTCTAACAATAATAAAATGTGAATCCTTTTCTTCATAACACATTTTTATAATATCATTTACTAAAGCAAATTGTTTAAAAAATCCTATTGCATCCATTTTAAATTCTAATTGATTTGATTGGTTATTAAGATATAGCTTTAATCCATTTGCTAAAACATTATTATTTTCACTAACAAATTCAACATTTTTTTCAGCTAAATAATCTTTAATTTGTTCAAACAACTTTTTGCAATCTATAGATACCTCTTTGTCTATAGTTTTATATGAAAATACGTTGGTAGTAATATAATCAACCGAATCTTTAATTCCTATTAAAGATTCAGTTTCATCACTTCTATAGTTAATTTGGTTAAAATCAGCTCTTGAAAAATTAGCTTTAATTGAATAGTCAAATTTCTTATTAATTATATGAATAATATTATTTATGCTTTCTTCTGATATTAAGTTAAATCCTTGTAGTAAGCTAATAGGTGGCTTAATGCTTCCAATATCTATATTTATTCCTATTGGGATTACTTCTATTCCCTTTGAATATGCATACCCAGCTTCAAAATATATCCATCCTGTATCTATCGACTTAGGTGTTACAAAAACGAACATTATTTTCGCATCTTTCAATCCTTCTTCTATCTTATACATCCAATTACTACCAAACGGAATACTTTGTCCATCGCTTGACATGAATATGTTTATTGTTCCACCAGTTTTTTCTTCAATTAATTCCCTTAATTTCATTAACGAATCTCTATCCTTAGATGAATGACTAAAAAATATTGTTGGTTTCATATGTAATCCCTCCATAAATATACTCTAATTATCTGTATCCCACATCTTAAATATCTAAACTACATATATTTTATCATATATAGTTATTTGAACCATAACTATATACAAATTTTTATATTTACAAGATTTATCATCAACATTCTTCTTGAAACAACAGAAAAAGGAGAACTTCCTCCATCTGGACTTGGTTCTCCTCCGTTGCTTAGATACATTATTAAGTTTTATTAATTCAATTTAATCTATTACAATAAAGCTTAATTTACCACCTATCCTTTATTTTCTCTATAATAGGCTCTATATTTTGCCCTAATTCATTTAACTTTGTTACTATCATTGTTGCTATTCCTATGTTCTGAGGAAGTTTAGTTATAAATCTTTTGATACCAGAGTATGCTTTTTTTAACTTTATATACTTTGGATTTTCGCTTTTAACTTGTTCTTGTATTACATCTAAATCATCCATTACTTCTTCTTTACTATCTTCTTCTATTTCATTAATTTCTTCTATATTTTTCTTTATATCTGATATCAAATTAATGATATCCTGTATGCTATTTGCATTTGAATTATTTATAGAGTATATGTCTCTTTCTGCAATATTAGCTGTTCCATAGTTATTATTTATACTTTGGTGTATGTGTGTTTCATTTTTTCCAGGTTCCATCGCAATCATCTCCATTGATAAATTATCTACAATAAAATCTACTAGCGGCTTAAACATCATATCTAAATATGACCTAACAATATCATTCCATGTATTACTGCTATGTTGAAAACTTGAAGCTATTCCTCTTAAATCTTTTTCTTCTTTTGTTATGTCAATTAAATAGTCATACATAGCCTTAATATGTTTAGACTCGTCTATTGGAATATTTATATAATTCCAATAATCACCATCAGGGCAGATTATAAAATCTTTTTTATAATCATATTCTATATCTTTAATCTTTTTACTTATTATTCTACTAATTATTTTATCTTCTTGGATAAACATCCTAAATCTTATTAACTGTATATTTCCTTCTTTGCAATCTGTTGTCAACATATTAGAAGCTACTCTTCTAAATGCAAGGCTTGTCTTTCTATATTCTATAATATCCATTATATATCTACCCCACAATATGAACAAAATACTTTAGATAATCCTGTACAATACAAAACTTTTTCATGGTTATTGCAAATAGGGCATTTCATTATTTGCTCTACAGTATCTACATTTTTTAATTCTTTTATATTAACTTTTTCCAACTTCTTATATTTAACTTTTACAAAATTGCTGCTAGTTGTATTTCGTGCAATTTCTCCAAACATTCTATTTAACTCATCAGCAATATAATTTTGGGCTATTACCTCTACTTGTTCCATTACTTCTTTTGTATAAAATGTACTAGTTTCATTAATCAATCCACAATATGGACAATATAATTCTGAAATTTCATTATCTTCATTTTGAAATTCATCAGCTTTTAATTTAAAATCAGACCCGCAAAAAGGACATTCAAAAGCAATATACCCTTCACTATCCCCTTCTATTCTTATTTCAAAACTTACATTACTCATAATATATCCCCCTTCAAATCCTTTTTATAATATATTTATCAATTATAAACATACAAAAATCTTATTATTTTCAGCTACACTATTATTTATGTATATTAATAATTTTTTTGTGTATCTCATTTAAATCATTTATGAAATCTTCCTTATATCTGTCATTGATATCTTTATTTGATATCTTACTTTTTAAATTACTAATTAAATCTAAAATTTCTACATTGTTATCCATATTTATTATATTCCCTTGTGCTACATTTACAATTCCATCATTATTACCTATATTTTGATATATATTAGTTTGATTATTTCTTGATTTAATTATATTTAATGGTTCTACCCAAAACCAAAGCTCTCTCTCTACAAAATTAAATATTAAGTTATTCTCATTTCCAGGTCTAAGTTCTTTTGTACAACTTGTAATTACATATTCATATTTATCATAATGTATAATTCTATTTTGTGGGTACTCGCTTCTAGCCGTACAAGCTTTTTTCGTTTGCCATATATAATATGGTATACTGAAATATTTCTTTTCTCCAAACCTATTAATACTACCCAGAGCTATATGTGTATATTCTTTTTTCTTATCAATATAACTTGATACTGCAATTAAAATTATAATAATAAATAATACAACTAGTATCTCAAACATATTTCTCCTCCAAATCAATGACTATTTATTACATTTTATCACATTATATCCCTAAATACATATTTTTATATTACAGGATTTATCATCAACTTTTTCCTACAAACAAAATAAGAAGTAGAACCTCCCCCAGTTCCATCTGGATTTGGTTCTCCTCTATTACTTAGGTAACTTATTAAGTTATCATTTATATTAAACCCCATTAATTCTATATCTCTAGTTTTGTATATGATTATTTAAGAAATTACTATATTGTATAAACTATCAATTTTATCATATAAGAAAAAGAAGAGGTATTAATCCTCTTCAATATTTCTAATCATTAATTAACTTTTATTGACAATATGGTTAATTGTAATTACTAAAATGTTTTTTTAATACCTATAAACCTGTAGATTTGAAAATATAATGTTATAATTTAAATGAAAATTCAATAAAATCACAAAAAAATTCACTAAGCATACTATATAGATACCATCTTTCTTCCATAGTTTATTTATATCCAATTTAACTCTATATAGTGTTGTATGTATTGGGATTAATTCACATTAAGTTCAGGAATATGGAATTTTTCAAGTGACTCGTCCCAGTTCGCACTTATAAAGTCTAAAACGCATTTTAATGTAGTATAACTAGAATTAAAATGTGGGTCATCATAATGAACATGCAAATGTTCTATATTCTTTTTAGGTGGATTCTTTTTTTGTACTTCTCTATCATATCTAAAGTAATAACACTCTATATTTTTATCATAATCCCATATTCCAAAATGATAACTGTACTCATATAAATATAACTCTTTTTCTTCTGCATCATATAACAGTAATTCTTTAATAGTAAAGTAACTTTCATCATTCAACGCAAGTCCAGCTGGCTTAGCTTTTTTTTCTTCAAGACTAGGTTGGCATATAAGTGTCGCTAAAAAATGTCTATCTTCAATCTTAACAGGATTTTCTTGAACATACATAGGTAACTTTGATTTTCCACTTACGCATGGCTCTAATTCCAACTTACATTTAGATATAATATCTGAGAGATTATTTAGATATTTATTGGGAATTATTCTTCCAAGTGAATGTAATTCAGAAATCTTTACATCTGCAACATCCTTCTGACTTAGAAAACTCTTCATATGTCAGCCTCATTCCTATTTTTTATAATCATTGCCCATAGCTGCTGTTCAACATTAACTTCCCCATTTTTATTTTCATAAATTTCTATAAATTCTTGACTATTCATATTATAAACAGTTTCACAATGTTCTATAAAATTTTGAGTTTCTATCTCTGAAATATCCTGTGCATCTTCAAGAATTAACTTATATGCTTCATCAAATAATTCCTTATTATATTCTTTTTTATCCATATCCAATACCTCATCATATATTATTCTTATAGGCATAGGATTGACATCTTTTTTATATTCTAAACAGCTATCATCATAGAAGTTATAAATATCCTGATTATTAAATAATAATTTATTCAATAATTGTTCTTTTTTTCTTCTATGACTTTGTAATCCTATACTATTCCATTTATATGAAGTAGGTATATCTAAAAATGACTCTTTATAACAAAAGTCCATTAATTTAATTTTAAAATTTCTTAATGCATAATCTTCCTCAGCACAACTTGTCTCGTAGTCATACTCACAATTATCATGAGCTAAGTTATTCATAAAAATCACCTTCTAACAATATCTGATATTATAGGAATTAATCTTGTATTTACACTTTTTCCAAGTTGAACAACACTATTTACTAAATCTAGTTTATTATCTAAATTTAAATTAGTTTTTATATTAGCAAATAATTTTTGCTTTTGTGGCACAATTGTAGTATACATAAATATATCATTTATACAATGTTTAAATCCAAAAGTTTCTACTTCAATATCCTCAGGTAAATACTTAAATAAATTATTAAAATTATGTTTTTCGTCTTCTAATTCTAATCTAATTGAAATAAGATTACTCTCATAAATAAGCTTGTCCTCAAAAAGAATTTTTTTTATAAATTCTTCAAACACTCCCATATTATCTAAAGATTTAGTTTTGAAAACTACATATTCTTCATCAATCATAATATTAAACTTATTATCTTTCTCTACTAAAAATGCAAAATTATCTTCTATGTGTATTTCATTAAATAAACTAGTTGCTGGAGATAATAACTGTTTTAATAAATCTTTTTCTTCCATTTGATAATTATGCTTTATTCGAAAAGTAAAGTTTACAATTTTCATAAATCCCACTTCCTTTCTTTTTGGTTATATATGTTATAATATACCACAATATGAAAATTACTTAAACATAACTTTCAAACATTATTACTTTATTTATTGATACCATACATAAATATTTTAATACGCTGTATTTATAATACGATATATTATATTAAAATGGATATAAAAACAAGAGGCTTTTATACTTACTGACCTTCAACAAATCCACCATTCCATATGTAAATATCCTTAAATTAGTTTATTGAACATGCCCTAAAAAACTTAACTTTGAGTTTTTTAACGTCAAGTAGAAACTGCTAAAATTAAATGTAATCTTTAAGATACCTTTAAAAGTGATTCTCTGAGGTTTTAAAATATCGATTTTATTGCATATAAAAAGAAGAGGGAAAGTCCTCTTCAACTATTTATCCAGTATAAATTTATATATATTTTGTATATTCTACTTATTTCACTAAATACATTTATTTAAAATATTTTTCACGAAGCCTTCTATCTACTTGAAGCCTAATCGACTCCATTTTTTTTAATCTCTCACTTATTTCCGAATCCCAAACCCCATCCTTTAAATATCCTATCCATTGTGCTGTAGTACACTTAGCTAATCTTATTCTCATATTATACTCAAATGGTTTTAAATTCTCTGGAATACTTTTGATATATGGGTCAACAATTATAATCTTTAACTTATTATTTATAAGCATGGCATTATAAATCCTATCATTTATATGTCTATCACCAAATCCATATCCAAATATAGTTAGCTCATCAACTTCATTTAATATTTCACTAAATAATTGTATTTTTTCCTCTCCCTCTTTAGGATTTAACGTAATACTATATTTATATCCTCCACTTAAAATAGAAGGTGTTAAAAACTGCATCTCTTTATTATTATCACTTATAACTATTTCATATTCATCCCTAATGGGATTACCATTTATAAAATACTGCATTTTATGCATAACTGTATCAATTTTCTCTAAATAGTCAATAGGTGTTTCGCATTTCTCCATGTCAATAAATAATATTCTTTTATCATCATCAAAACTAAATTCATTTAATCCTCCATGTATCTTCAAGAGATTGATACCTTTTTCATTCTTATAAAAATTCATATCATTCAACTTCATCTTAACTCTATCATGCATTAACAAACTAATCTTATTTGATAGTTCTATATTATTAATTGGAAACTGTATTTCTTCCTTAGTTCCAAATGTGAATGGAATTTTATTTTCAATACACATAAGCTCAATATTAACATCATGATTTAATGATAATACCCATAATTCATTTTGAGAATATTCTTTTAATAACCAACGATACATATCTAAATTTTTTTCTAAGATGTTATAATTTTCTTTTTGATATATCCAAAAAAATTCATTCAATATACTATTAAACTTACTTAATATATAGTTGTATGTATCACGATAATCTTGATTATTTCCACGTTCACGCTCATTCTTTTGCAATAACTTTATAAAATCCTCATAATTATTCATATCAGTTTCAATAAAATTACTATATAACTGCAAAAAAGTATCAAAAGCAGACTCATTTATTGGTCTATCATTTCCATAAGGGTTTGCTTTTTTCCACATAGATACAAACTTATCCATCTTACTTTTATTAAAAAACGAAAATAAATCCTTAGTCAATCCTTTTCCTAACGGAAATCCTAAATCATATGAGAATCCAGCTCCTATAAGAATCGCTTTCTTCAAAATTTCATCCCCCTCATTTATTACACTTCCATAATATCAATTAATTTATATAAAATATTGTATTACTTGTAATAAGTTTACGCCTTTTTTAATACTTTTTAAACCTTCTATTTCATTAAAAATTTCTCACTGTATCTCATTAAAATATTTTCTTATAAGATTTATACAACTCAAAATAATCCTCATATTTCATCACTCAACCACTGTTGAGGGATGCTGGTGGGTTTTAAGAAGCTTTGCTTCGAAAACACAGCTGAACAGGTATTGTAAGTTGTAATGAAGTTTATTAACTTAGATATTTACTTATAAAACAATGATTATAAAAAAGTTGACCATTACTGTATCCAGATAAAATAATATATTTGTAAACAGTAAAGGTCAACTTTTTGAACTAATCTATTTGGTTTAATTCTTCTAGCAATTCTTGCTTTATTTGCTCTTCTATCAACTTAACCTTTAATACCTTTTTCACTATATATTCAGCCGTTTTATCGATAGTTATATCAGCAATATTACGAATATCATTCAAGTATTTATCTTCACTTCTATAACTATATTTGCCTTTGCTATTATTAGCTTTACGTTTCTTAGCATTCTCTGTAATCCTCTTTTTTATGGCTTCATTCAGTTCAACTACATATTCTTCTTTAGATAGCTTATCAATCATATATTCTTCACAAGATTTTTTACCCTGTTCTATTAATTGCTTATCAAATCTAACGACATAAGTTGGATAATAACTAACCACATTATCATAGACAGTCATTTCTTTAAACTTTTCTATTGTTTTTTTATAAAATTCGCCTAGCTTACCTGCTTTATATACTACCCCTAAGTTATCTTCATTTTCCTTAATAAATCTAAGGTCAATTAAAGTTAATCTCTCACAATTTCTCATAATATTTTCTTCATCTTCGTTCAATTCAATGTGAGTTTCATTTATCTCAAAATCAACACTAGCTTTACGCTTTGTATTACCTTCAAAATCAGTTTTATCTATACTATCCCAAGCAATATTAACCATGTTACCAGTAATAATATTATAGCCCTTATGCCAAGATATTAATTTAGAATCAACTAAGCTATTTAATGCCTTTTCCAAGTTTTTTCTTATCATATCACGTGTACTATTCTTAAAATCAAAAACATTTTCAACTTTCAAATCTTCACTTTTTGCAAATTTATATGGGTGTTTCATACATTCATTATAATTAAAGTTCACAATATCAAGTTCGCTTAATAATCTACTTTTACTTAAAGCAATCTTTTCTTTGTCAGAACTAGCCAACTTATCCATTACAAACAGTTTTATAATTCTTACATAATCAACATTAGAACCTTTTCCAATGGTAGTTATCTTCTTAACTTTAAACACTTCATCAATAATAATCTTTTGCCCTTCTTTATGACATCTACATATAGAATTGAGTTCCTTTTTTCTAGCATCCATATAGTTTCCTCCAGTTGTTTTCCATCCCATTTCTTCACATAATTCTTTCCAGTTTTTATATTCATTCTTTGATAATGCCATGATATCATCATCCTTTCATCTTTAGTAGTTTATACAATTTGTTTTTTCATTTTTTACTGTATACTGTACAGTACATAACTATTCTGCTTTTTAGGTACTTTTTTACCTGTATTTTACAATTTTGTTTAAATAATTTTAGTTATCAAGAATCAATATATACTTAAACGCTATTTAAGGCTCTAAAATCTTCAAGAGCAACTACATTATTAAATCCTAAAGCCTTAATATGAGCCTATTAAATCATAACTACATAGCGTTATCTAACCCATCAAGGCTCAAGCATTTTTTTGTATTTTCCACTCTTAATAATAACTTTAAATATTCTTTTAAATCTTCGCTATTCTCAGGACTTATATTGTCTTCTAGCCAATCTTTCGTAAATTTGCTTATGCTTATATCTTTATCCTTTTCTAAAGCCATATGATAAGATTGATGCAATTGTTGATTATAGAACACCCATAAATTGCTTATTGAATTATTATGCTTATCCCTGTCGATATGATGTATTATATACTTCCCTAGTGTTTCCATAGGTATATTAAAAGCTTTATGCACATAATACTGATGCAGGTATACGTTTGCATAATGAATATCATTGGGACTTATTCTTTTATGACCATGCATTTCTGTTAGATATGTTGCTTTAGAATGTAGTATATATTCATCTGCAATATTTAAATCTTTTTTTATATACTCCATAATTTCGTATAAAGCGTAATGCTCTGTAAGGTCTAACGCCAGTAACCTCACTCTTATTTTATCCTTTCCTTTTATTTGTTCTTTGCAATAGTTATTAACTATCGCTTTGTCTTTGGTATTTAACATAGTTTATTTCCTCCTAATTTGGAGGACAATACATAATTGTTTAACTTGTTGTGTTAATTTTTAAATATTATCCTCCAGTTCATAAATTTTTTTAATTTAAATTCATTTACTTTTATAGCTTTCATAATAAAACCTCCTACGCTCCATTTAAGCGTTTAATATAACTTATATACCCTCTACAAGGCTAATTTTCACATTGTAGAGGTTTATACATTTATTATTGCTCCAATAGTTCTCTTTGTTCATATTCTCGCTCTTCCCTACTTTTAACACTTATCTCCATATATGTGCCATCATCATATAAGCAAGTAAATGTTTGACCCTCTTCTGACTCCAGTATTTGATATAATTGCCACTCGTTTTCTTCATATTCCTTTAAAAAGTCGTTAACGTCTTCAAGTTCACTATTGATAAATATTCCTTGCACCTCATATTTCTTTAATATTTTGATTAGTTGATTTAAATTTTTGTTCATTATAATTTTCCTCCTTGGTTTTTTATTAGTATTTTACTATCATTATTGTAAACGTTTACAATAATCAGCAGAATCCAGTTCGATTATTTTACTGCCTAATACCATTATAGCACGATTTTACTGATTTTGCCAGCAAATTCTGGAAATTTTTCAGTTATTTTGTAAATAATTGTTGATTTCATTAGTAAATATATAGTGAAATTTTTTTATAAATTATTAAAGCCATTTTTTGAAACTCAAGAACCAAAAAAAGTTTAAAACACTAACTTAAAACTCTACTCGTAGTTTTTTAATTCTGTGAGGTGTATGTACTACTGATAGCAATATTAATGCCAACCTTAAATTTATTCCAAAACGTTCACATCCCCCCCCTCCCACCATAAAACCTTTAGGCAATGTTTTATCTTACATTAATCAAAACTTTCTCTGCAACCTCAGAAGTCTATCAGAATTGATTTCAAATCACCATGTTGAGTAACTATATCATCTTGGAATTTTTAAGCCAACATTAATAGCCTTTAATATAATTTACTCGCTTTTCGCCACTTTTTACTTGAAAATTTTATTGGAATTGGTACTCTTGCTATTAAAAACATTTATATTTACTAGCTTTTGTATTTTCAATATTCACTATAAAATTTAGGTTTTAAAGGTATCAAAAAAGGCGGTATCTCTTAAATACCACCTTATCCTATTCTATTTTAATTCTTATATTTATTTCAAATATCTCTATTTACAACATAAATATAATTATTATTAAAACATTGTTGTTATAAATATTTTATATAACTTATCATCAATTTCTAACAAACTTCTTTTGCCATCAGTAAATTCAACTGCAATTAAATAAACACCTTTTGATTTTGCGGATAATCCAGCTAACATTCCAACAGGGCCTAGTAACATTGCACCTACTGCTCCCCTACTAACGGCACTAACGGCACTTTTTTTTGATGATTGGTCTATCACTTCATAATATTTCACCTTAGATTTAGAAATAGGCACATCATTTACTGTGCCATAACCAATACATAAAATATTTATAAATTCTTTTACTGGCATTCCAGAATAATCGCCTTGAATAACTTTATTTTTTGCTCCCATAATATTCACTCCCATTTTATATTAATTTATTCTAGTTGACTTTTTAATATTATTTAGGCATTAACCTAAAACCTATTTAACTTTACGCTTGTTATTTTCACGTACTAATGTACTTTTAGATATCCCTAATAGTTCGGCAACTTCATTGTAACTCTTATCACCACCATTAATAGTAAGCATTGATAAAGCATTATCTAATTGCTTATCTGTATATGCTTTTGGTCTACCTTCTTTAAATCCTTCTTTAGTCCTAGCTATTGCCTTACCTTCTTGAGTTCTTTCAACTATCATATCACGTTCAAACTCTGCAAAACTAAAGAATATATTTCTAATTAGTTTACTAGATGCTGTATTATCCATAACACCAATATTTAATATATTTACCTTTATTCCTTTTTCAATCAACTCATTTACCAACTCACTACCCTGTGTCATACTCCTAGCAAATCTATCTAACTTAGTTACTATTAATGTATCACCTTTCTCTAATTTATTTAGTAACTTATTAAATTCTGGTCTATCTGTCTTAGTTCCCGTAAAGCTATCTTCATATATTTCTATTGCCCCATTTTGTTTTAATATTTCTTTTTGACTTTCTAAACTATTTCCATCATGTGCTTGACCTTTTGTTGAAACTCTTGCATATCCATAAATCATAACTTAAACCACCTTTTTTACAGCTTTGTTTTGACACCAAGTTTTGACACCTCGTCACACCTTTATTATATGTCATGGTTTTATCGGTGTCAATATTCAAAAGTTATGATACCAAAGACTAACAAATGCAAATTATACATAGAATATTTTTTTAAAACTACAAAAGAAAAGGCTATGTTTTAATATAGTGTTGAAATATAGCCTAAAAAAATTATAGGTAGAATTGTCCACCTATAATGCTCAATATAAGAAAACTGTTATCTTAATTCATTAAATTGCATTAGTATCTTTTCCATATTTTCAATGGCATTTTTATCATCAATAGGCGAAATATTTTCTGTATTATGTGAATATGCTACTCCAATTGATTCAGCATTCATTTTATGTAGTAAACATTCTGCTGTATCTGTAGCTTTTTTCATAGAACCATCTCCACCTCCAACTAATAATATCCCACCTTTCTTTATTTTATCTATTGGGTTTACATTTCTAAAAAATCTTGCACACCAATAAGTTTGTAATCTACTCATTATTGCTAATAATTGCCCTGTCAGTTCAGAAAAATATATCGGTGAAGCTATTAAAATATTATCGCATTCTTGTATATAGTTATATACTTCCTGCATCTCATCATTCTGGCAACATCCATCATTTTTCCAACAGTATCTGCAATCAATACAAGGTTTTATATTACAATTATACGCATTTACAATTTTATATTCTCCATCTAATTGCTTAATAAATTCATTTACCCAAGTCATAGTATCACCATTCTTTCTTGGTGAACCATTTAATATAAGTGTTTTCATTTAATTTCCTCATTTCTTAAACATACCCTTTATTTCGTTATAATTAACTATTGTTCATTTGATTATAGTTTTTAATAACACTTATTATAACATGCTTTACAAAATATCACATATGCTTACATATATTAGCTCTCTATTTTTTAAATCTTTTACTTTGATATATGAATGTGTTACATTGCTGTGAACCATAAAGCTCTTAGCCTTTATTGTCCCTTTATCTGTATCAAATATCTGAAGCCATTTGAACCATTTAATATAATTACTGATATATTTTGTTGCAACACCATTAAACCTATTCATCCATTTCTTTAAATTGCTATGAAGAGCATTAATATGTTGAATATGATATAATCCTTCTTTATTTTTACCTCTTTTTATACGTTTGTGTTCTAATGATAAATCATTTGCAAATTGAATATAACTTTTATGGCTATCAGTACAAAGTATAGAAGCGTTTGCCATATGTCCATCGTATAAACTTTTTCTAATTCATTAGATGTAATTCTACCTTATAGTCACTTTAAATTTCCTTTTGTAACCCTACTAACTAATATCAATTATTGAAAACATTCTAGTGGTGCATACCACTTTTCACCATTAACTTCGATTTCAGTTGTAATACCAATACTTATTATATTTACTTTTGTACCCTTTTTTAATATAGTTGCTTGTCCACTAATTAACATCTGGTTTTCACCATCTTTATTTTTTTTATTAATATATGACATTAATTTATCATCATTTTCTTTTGATGACGATACTAATGTATCAGCTTTTAACGTCACACTTTGTCCTGAATGTAATTCTTTGCTACTAGTAGAATAATTGCTGGTTTTACTGCTAGAATCACAACCACCAACAAAGATTGATATTACATACACCCAAGTTACTATAATAACACCTAGAATTATGAATCCTAGTAAGTTGAAATCAGTTATCTTTTTCATTATCAATACCCCCCCTATTTTTTAACACTAAGGTTATATTATTCAAATTTGACTAGTACACCATATTTAATATTATCCCACAGGTATTGATGATTTAAATCTCCCATAACAGCTATATAATAAGTTCCAGCAGAAATGTTGTATTTTGATAAAAATTGATTAGTTTCCCCTTGAATTATATGTGGACTTGTTGCCGCAATAACTTTTCCATTCGAATCAAGAAGTCCTATTTTCATGATTGATGTCAGACCAAGTGAATCATCTTTTACATTTCCAGCTATACTAATCATTTTATCTGAATCAATAGTAAATTTATAATAATCTAAATCATTACTGTTTTCTATTGTACCTATTAGAAATGATTCACTATTTTGGGTTAATGGTGTAGCACTACTAATCCAACCATTATTTTCTTGTTCATAAACAAGATTTTCAATTTTCGCACTACTTTGAACATTGTTTTCAATCCACGCACCATCAGAACCTAAAATATACCCATCTATTGTAGTGTTTTTGACCATATATCCATTTGAATCCAAGTAGTACCATTTCCCATCAATTTGTCTCCATCCAGTAGCCCACGAACTTCCTTCTTTATACCACCATCCAGCACCGTCATAATGCCATTCAGCACTTGCACCTATTGGATTTAATACCAACACTGAAGCTACTAGCAATACACTAGCAACTAATTTTGTTAATCTTGATTTTTTCATTGTTATTATCCCCCTTGTACATTTAATAAAATATAAAAGGACTACAGTAAAAATATGTAATACATTTAAACCGTAGCCCTGATAACTGCGATTTCTCAATAGTTCCCTCTAGTAACAGCGTAAAAACATCATTACTAGAGTTCCCTTTTGAGAAATCAAGAACAAGGTTAAGTATGCGTCCACACTTAACCTTGTCTTTAAAAATATATATATACAAAGGTTAACAAACCTAATCTTCAATCGCCACCATAATACTATATTGAAATTGCATAGTAACTCAGCTATAATATTATATGGGTGTATCGCAGACTAGTCTGTATTGTGTGGTGGTTGTGACACCATGCCTTGCCTGTTCCTACGCCAATAGGGACAGGTGGTACACTCTCTCTTATTACGTTCTTGATTTCTTCACTGTCAATTTTAGCATACAAAAAAAGTAATATCAATAATTACATTCTAATTTTAATAATCTTCTCTTAAATAAGAATATTTACTCGAATATTTTAAACTTCTTGCTTTTCATATATATTAATGTATTTATATAATGTACTTCTTCCAATTCCTAAAGTCTTTGCAAATGAACTAGCAGACATCTTACCATATTCACCATCTTTAAACTTCTTATATTCCTTAATAAATTCCTTTGGCAATTCAGCTTGTGGTCTACCTAGTGTTTTTCCTTTAGACTTTGCAACTGCTAATCCTTGATTTATTCTAGCAACTGTCTTTTCGCGTTCCTGTTGTGCCATGTGTGCCTTAAGAGTTATAAATATATCCGCTATCATATTATAAATTGAACTATCTTGAACCTTTTCCCACTCATTTAAATATGGAGTATCTAATGCTATTATTCTAATATCTTGAGCCTTTAACTTCTTAAATTCTATTATAATGTCATCTGCGTTTCTTCCAAGCCTATCAATATCAGTTACGATTAATATGTCATTTGCTCTTAATTTATCCTTTAACTCACTAAATTGTGGTCTACTTTCAGCTTTAATTGTTCCACTTATACGTTCTTCGACTATTTCATCAAACTCAAATTCATTATCTTTTGCGTATTGCTCTAATGTAATTCTCTGACGGTCTGTTGTTTGCTTTTCCTTTTGTGTGCTTATTCTCATGTATCCAAATATCATAATTATTAATTCCTCTCAATTAACTTATCTTATGATATTATTCTACCATGTTTTAGATTTTTTGTCTACGAAATCACATTTGCTTTATGTAGACATGTTTTGAATATATTTTGACCATAGAATGCTACTTATAGCTATTAAATTGTCTATGATTTTACGTCTATGTAATCATATGATTTATAGATGTAAATTTTTCCATAAAAAAGAGCCCTATTTCTAGAGTTCTTAAATTCCTACTATAATGAACTGTTTTCTTCTCTTTGAAAATGTTCTACTCTATACCCGCAATATGGACATTTAGAAATCATATCTAAATTTACATATGTTTTTTCAAATTCCTCTGATATACCCTTTGCTACAGCCTCTGAATTTTTATTTTCCTCAAATTCAAAAGTCTTTTTGCATATTCTACACTTTGTCATTCCTACCAAATTACCATCTTCATTTTTCTTAATCTCAAAATCGCTCATTTTAACCATAACTCTCACCTCCTTTCATATAACTAATTATACAAAAAGAGGTAAATCCCTTTAATTAATAATTTTTTGTGTCATAACAGTTCCTCTAATATTATAAGTGATTATTTAAGTATTCTTCTAATTCTCTATTTAATATTTGTTTTACAAAATTAAATTAATAATTATTATTAATCAATATTAACAATTGTTATTAATTGAGATATAATAAATATATAATATTAATGGGAGTGATTTAATATGATAAAATTTTTAAAAGAAGCATTTAGTAAAGATAATATAATAAAATCATTATCTAATTCGACACTTTACTCTTTCCCATTTTTTATTTATTATAAATACACTGAAGATGCTGAAGATAATGAAAATGTGTAATAGAATACAATAGGGCTTTATGGTATAAATATTAACTATAAAGCCTTATTTGTTTTTATAAGAAGAACCCTATTTTTAGAGTTACTTTATTCCTGATTTATTATTACTTATTTATTAAAATTTTAGATTTTATTATATTCTTATCTGAAACTCTGTATTTTTGTGCAATATCTACAATTAAATCTTTGAACCATTTAGGAACAAATGGGCTTATATATATATCATTAATTAGTATATTTAAGTCTACACCTAATGAAATTTCTGTGTCTTTTGACATATCTAAATATACTGCTCTTACCTCTTCTTGCATAATTGTCACCATATTGCATTATTATAAGTATACCAGTATGTCACCCATGTTTTCCTACAATAAGCAAAATATTTTGTCATCGTGAAATATAGCGCAGAGCATTTAACATTACAATAATTTTAGATATTTTTCTTACTATGTTTTTTTTCAAATATATTTTCTTGATGATATTTTATATATTTCTTTTGCTTTTCTTCTAATACTATCTTTATATTTTTATTTAATTCTAATTTTTCAATATCTTCATTATCTTCATTACATAATTCTTTAGATATAATAATATTACCCTCAGTATCAAATGTTATTAAACCTTTATCTATTAAATAATCATGATTACAACATAATAACAGTACATTGTTAATATCGAATATTTCAGCTATAGTCCCCTCTTTTTTACTAATATGCTTAGGTTTTAAATGACTTTGTCTTAATAATCTATTATTGCATATCCCACAAATCTGACATTGTTTATACTTTTCTATTAAAGCTTTTCTCAAAGCAGGTAAACTGTTATATTTTTTATCTGCTTCATTCTTATTTTTTGGTGTATTTTCTTGTATATTTTTCTTATATTTTAATATATTTATTTTTGCATAATTTACATTTATACCATATGACCATTTGAGATAGTCTAATATTACTAAAATATTATCTGCTATTGAATCCAAACTTGAGTTAAACCGTAATAATTTCCTAATTATTTTTTCTATATCATCATCTAAAGATATTCCATTATCCTTAAAATACTTTTCTAAATTCTTATCATGTTTTTGCAATAGAAATAATCCATCTTCTACATAATTAGAAAATATTAAATGATAAATGAAATACTTACTATCAAATAATGGTTTAAGTTTTACATCTGATGCCCACTCTAAATATTGTTCTTCAGTTGATTTTAACATATTCTCACCTCATTAAATTTAAATATTAATAATATCATAAGTAATTATTTAAGCAATCCTATTAGCTATATAATTACTATACCAGTAGTCTTTAAATCTATCGTAATAACAATCGTAAACATACGCAAAATACTATTTTTATCATACATAATAACTCATAAAAAAGGTCTATATTGTCGCATCGTTCAGCTCGAATTTTGAGGTGGATATTTAACTCCTAAAGCATAAATAGTAAACTCCTCTTATTGTTTATATTCAATCCTAATTAGTCATTTACCACTTCTTTATATTTTCCAATGGACTATATTTTTGATAGGCATTTCTTAAATCTTCATCTGATAAGTCTAAATATGCCTTTTCAGTAACAGTTACAGAACTATGACCTAGTAGTCTTGATAGTGTATAAATATCACCCTTAGATGCAATTAAAAAACGTCTAGCAAAATTATTTCTTAATGAATGAGGTGTAATATTTTTATTTAATCCTATTCTTGACATATAACCTCTAAAATTTCTTTCAAAATTAGGTGCTGTAAGTATGCTGTTAGTTCTTTGAGTTGGAAATAGTAATTCAGTACTTTGCATACTATCTTTAAATCTAAGCCATTTTTGTAGTATCTTTGTCATTATTGGACTATAGAAAACTACTCTATCCTTTTTACTTTTATTTATTTCAGCTGGTATTAATATACTTCTTCTATCTAAATCAATATCATTTATTGTTAAATTAATGCACTCTGTTAATCTCATTCCTGTATCTAAAATTAAATTTGTTATTACATAATCTCTATATTCATGGAATTTTGTTAAATCCATAGCTTTTATAAGAGCTTTCCATTCATCATCTGTTATTTGGTCTTTAGCTTTTCGTTTTACTTTTAAAAATTTTGCTTTTGATACAGTATTAGTTTTTATAATTTGATTTTCCTCCAGCCAATTAAGAAACACCTTTATATTTCTTAAATAGCAATTTATTGTTACTGGACTAATTTCTTTACCTAAATCCCTTCTATTCTGTTGAAAATTAATCTCTAAGCTTTTGTCATTTGCAACATATGAATATTTTCCTCTTTCCTTAGTAAATTCTAAGTATTCTTCTACAATATTTTTATTAACTTCATCTACTTTTGATATTTGTTTTTCTTCCTCTAAATACTTACTAAATAGAGCCAATGTTTGATAATAACTTTTTATTGTTTTAATCGATAAATTTTTAAGTTTGCAGTAATCTAAGAAATCTTGAATATAGATATTAAATTCCTTTTTTGTTTTAATTTTTGGCATAAAAATAACCTCCTATTAATTAGATTGTTACACCCAACTAATAAAAGGTCTTAGTCTTACATAAATTTAGAGTATTAATTGTTATGAAAAACTATTAGTTGCTATTAAAATATACATGGAAGACATTTCCAATAACCTCCAACTTAGCTTTTCATCTAGCTTAAAAGCAATTAGCTAACTTTATTCTTAAGTCTTAATTTATCAGCTATAATAGCTATAAATTCACTATTTGTTGGCTTGCCTTTATCATTGTGGATTGTATACCCAAATAGTCTGTTAATAGCTTCTATTTGACCTCTGCCCCATGCTACTTCAATCGCATGTCTTATAGCCCTTTCAACTCTTGAAGCTGTTGTATTATACTTTTTAGCTATTGATGGATATAATTCCTTTGTTACTGCTGATAACAGCTCCATATCGTTTACTACCATAGTTATAGCTTCTCTTAAGTACATGTATCCTTTTATGTGTGCCGGAACACCTACTTCATGTATTATGTTTGTTATTTCTGTTTCTAAATCTACAGGTGCTTTTGATTTAGTTTCTGATACTGAAGACATCATTGTTGATGATTGATATGAACTTCTAATTGACGTTTCTCTAGTTATATTATTACTGAACATTTCTCTTATTCTCTTTGTAAACACTTCCATATCAAAAGGCTTTACAGTATAATAATCTGCACCAAGAGTTATTGCTTGTTGAGTAATCTTATCTTGACCAACAGCTGATAAAATAATTATTCTTGGAACCTTTTCTAAATCCATGGTATTTAATTTTTCAAGAACACCTAATCCATCTAAATGTGGCATAATAATATCTAGGATAACTAAATCCGGCTTTTTCTCTACTATTAATTCTAATGCTTCTCTACCATCCTTGGCAATTCCTGTAACTACAATATCTCTTTGGTTTAATAAGTAGTCATTTAATATGCTGCAAAATTCTTTGTTATCATCTGCAATAAGTACCGATATTTTTGAATCTTCCATAATTCTTTCTCTCCTTTTGTCCATTCTTTTTTATGTTTAGTATTTAATATATAATTTTAACCCTTCTAACCACATCTTATTCAGTAATTATATAATCATATTCTGTTACATTATTGCTTGTGTATTTAGCTAAGACTTCGTTTCATTATCAGGGTATGTACTAAGGTATTAATAATACATAATAAATCCTATTAATATATTTCTTTTTACATAAATCTTACTACATATAATTATCATAATGCAATTATCTTCCACTATTTGTAAATTATACACTTTTTTTCTCGTAAAGTAAATACTTTATTAAAAAATACTTTTTAGGCGTTCTTTTATAAAAATGCAACTATATTTTTCCTTAGCTATCAATTATTAAATTATTATATATTTATTATATAATTATATTTATTTTTCTACAATGTATATAGTGTTTTTATTTAAGAAGTTTTATCCAAAATTCACTTTTTTTATTTTAACTATATATTTTTAATAATATTTCATAATAAATAAAAAAATGCTGTAATAAAAGCATATTTTTATATCTTTAATATCAAATATATTTAAAAATAAGGCAAGATGGAATTTTATTAAATTCCACCTCACCTAACATTACTTTATTATTCCTGCATCTTGAAGCATCCATTCTATATATATCCCATATCCTGTATCAGGCTTATTAATTAGTACATGTGTCACTGCTCCTATTATTTTATTATTTTGAATTATAGGACTTCCACTCATTCCTTGAACGATACCTCCAGTTTTTTGTAATAATCTTGGATCTGTGACCTTTATCACCATACTCTTAGAATTTGGAACAGATTGATTTAAAACTTTCTCAATTTCAATATCAAATTCTTGCGGTCCATTTTCATCAATAGTTGTAATTATCTTTGCTTTACCTACATATATTTCGTCTCTAAATCCAACTTTAAGTGGCTTTGCACTTTTATTTAGGTATTCTGTGTTCGTAACTTCTCCAAAAATTCCACTTTGAGTATTTTTTTCAATTGTTCCACTTGGATTATTTTCGTTTAAGAAAATGCCTTTTAGTTCACCTGGCAGTCCTTTTTCGCCCTTCCTAACGCTTATTATAGAAGATTCCAGCATATCTCCTTTTTTAATTAAAAACGGCTCATTTGTATCACAATCTGTAATTGGATGTCCTAATGCACCAAATGTTTTAGTTTTATCATCGTAAAATGTCATTGTTCCAACTCCAGCTGTAGAATCTCTAATCCATAACCCAATTTTATAGTCTTTACTATTTTCTTTCTTTAAATGAATTGTCTTTGTAAGATTTTTTCCGCTTCTTAATATATTGACCTTTATATACTCATTATCAGATTCTTTTATTGTTTTTAGTAAATCAAGAGAGTTTTCCATATCTTCACCATTGACTTTTAAAATCACATCTCCAATTTCAAGACCACCAGCTTTTCCCGGACTTTCTTCTTTTTTGTTATCAACTTCAATATCAGAATATCCAACCACAAGCACACCTTCACTATTTACCCTCACACCAATAGGATTTCCACCTGGACATATCTCTAAGTCTTTTATTTTTTGAACTTCTACTGATTTTAATGGAATCATTCCTAAAAATTTTATTTCATATTCATTTCCAACATTTCCGATTTTTTTGATTGTATTTCCTATAGGTGCAATAGACTGAACCGTTTTATCATCTTTAGTATATATTTTGCTTGGCAATTTTCTTATACTAATTGTAGTAATTAAAATCAAAATAAAGATTGGAGTTATAATTAAACCAGTTGTACATAAAAGTTTTTTCTTCATATTTCTCTCCTCCTTTACTTTCTAATTTTAATTTTCCCACTAGATTAATGTCTTATCCTATAGGAAGTCTGTTATTCTAGACAAAAAATTTAGCATATACTAAATTTTTAATGTATAATAATTTTATTTCTTTTATATAAACAAAACTTCTTTAATTTACGATAAAAAAATAAAACCATGCATCACTCACATGGTTTTATTTTTACCAATTTTTTATTGTATATGTATTTATTTTTTAATTTCTATTTTTTTTTGCTCGCTTATTTCTATCATTTCTCTTACATTATTTAATGTTGCTTCTGTCACGCTATCTCCTGCTAACATTTTACATATCTCAAATTCTTTTTCCTCTTTTGATAAAACTTTTATTTTGGTAAATGTCTTATCGTCTCTTACCTTTTTAGCAACAAAATAATGGTAATCAGACAATACTGCTATTTGTGGCAAGTGAGTAATACATAAAACTTGATGTGTTTTTGACAATTGATACATTTTCTCGCCAACTCTTTGAGCAACAGCTCCGCTTATTCCTGTATCTATTTCATCAAATATCAAAGTCGGTATTTCATCCTTTTCAGCAAAAACGCATTTTAATGCTAACATTATTCTCGATAGTTCTCCACCCGATAGCACTTTTTCCAGCGGCATAAGAGGCTCTCCAGGATTTGTTGAAATTAAAAAGCTAACCTCGTCAAATCCTCTGTCATTAAAATCTTCTTCGCGGATAACTTTTATCTCCATCCTTGATTTTTCAAGTCCTACAAACACAAGTTCTTTTAAAATTTTTTCTTCCAATAACTTACCTTTGCTTACTCTAAGTTCATGAATAATCAAAGCCTGTTTTTCCATTTTAGATAAGATTTCTTTTTCCTTTTCCTTAAGTTCTTCTATTATTTTCTCAGAGTTAACTATTTCATTATATTGTTTTTTTATTTTCTCATGATATTGTAATATTTCCGGAACAGATGGGGCATACTTTTTCTTATACGTATTTATTTCATAGATTCTTCCATTAACTTTGTCTAAAGCCTCTTGATCAAAGACAACCTCTTCAGCCATATCACGAATTTCATGACTAGCTTCTTCTATTGCATAATATGCCTCTTCTATTGCTTGTTTATTTTTCTTTATCCTCTCAAAATGGCCTTCAACACTTGCGAGTTCTGCAATAACCTTTGAAATTGAATCAATCACACCAAATTCTTCATTTCCATTCAATATTCCATAAGATATTGCCAAACTATTATTTATCTTTTCAGCATTTGCTAATATATTATACTCTTCTTTTAATGTTTCTTCTTCATTTTCCTTAAGCTTTGCCTTTTCTATATCTTCAATTTGAAATTTCAAATAATCTAATAATTTTTCTCTATCTGAATTTCCATTAATTCTTTTGATTTCTTCTCTAATTTTAATTAAATCTTCTCTTAAGCTGCCAAACTTATTTAATGGACTTTGTATTTCATTTCCTATAAATCCATCTAAATATGATATATGAGTATTTCTTTGCAAAAGTTCTTGATTTGCATGCTGGCCATGAATGTCCAAAAGTTTTGCTCTTATTTTCCTAAGCTGAGATGTAATTAAGCTTTTTCCGTTAACCTTTATTAAATTTTTGCCACTGACATGACTTTCTCTTGAAATTATTAATATATCTTCATATTCAATATCTAGTTCATCTAAAACTTCGCTTACTTTAGACTTATCAAGAGTAAATAAAGCTTCCACATATGTTTTTTCTTCACCTGTTCTTATTAAATTTTTAAAAAATTTTCCGCCAAGAACAAAGTCTATTGCATCTATCATAATAGACTTTCCTGCTCCCGTTTCACCTGAAAGTATATTAAATCCTTCACTAAAGTTTATAGTTATTTCCTCTATTAATGCAAAATTTTTAATATTTAATTGAATTAGCATTTCATCCCACCCTTAATATCTATGATGACATTCTTTTTCTAATTTTATCTACTAAATCTTCAGCACTTTCAATGCTTCTTACTAAAATAAAAATAGTATTATCACCTGCTACAGTGCCTGCTATATCAGCACTTTCCAAATTATCTATTGCTTCAGCTGTAATTGGTGCTGAACCTGTTATAGTTTTTATAACAACCATCTTATCTACATTTTCTACTGTAAGTACAGTATTAGCTAAAATATTACTCAACCTGTCAATAATATTCTTTTGTTCTCCTGCTGATACAGCATACTTAGATTTACCGTTAGATGATTGCATTTTTATTAATTTTAAATTTTTAATATCTCTAGATACAGTTGCCTGAGTTACATCAAATCCTTCTTTCTTCAATGCTTCTGCTAGTTCCTCTTGAGTTTCAATTTCTCTTGAACCTATTATTTCAAGTATTTTTGTATGCCTTTTTGATTTCAAAGTTCATCACCATCACATTCTTTAGAATTATTTAAAACCTTGCTTCTTAACACTTTAAAATAGTCATAATCGTCAAATAATAGTAATTTTACATTTTTATTATTCTTACTTAATTTTATTGAAGTATCGTCATCGACTTTAATTGATTTCTGACCATCTACTGTTAAATAAATATTCTCATCCTCATGGTCTGCACATACTTCTATAACACTATTACCATTTAATATAATAGTCTGCATGCTTTTAGTATGTGGACATATAGGAGTTATTGATATAAGTTCCAAATCCGGATATATAAATGGTCCTCCAGCAGAAAAAGAATATGCTGTTGAACCAGTAGGTGTTGCTATAATAAGTCCATCACCTTTAAATGTAGAATATATTTTACCATCTACATATATTGTGAATTTTACCATTCTCGATAAAGTTCCTCTAGCTATTACTACATCATTTAATGCTCTAATATCCTCTTTGTATTCTTGCGATTCAACTTTACAGTTTAACATCATTCTTTCCGCTATGTTATATTTGCCTTCTTCTATATTATCAAGAGCCACATCAATATCAGATATATCAATACTTGTTAGAAATCCCAAGTTTCCTATATTTATCCCCAAGATAGGCGAATGGAAAGTTTCATTTAAAGCTCTTGCTATTCCTAAGAGAGTTCCATCTCCCCCTAATACAACAAGTAAATCAATACCTGTCAAGTCTTGTATTTCCATATCGTAAGCATTAAATACAAAAATATCTTCTAGCTCAAACCTATCTCTGAATTTCTTTATAACCATATCTAATATTCTATTATCTTTATCTTTTAACGAATTAATTGCAAATCCAATCCTTTTCATAGCCCCTCCTAAAGAAGTTAAATTTCCACATGCGATGCTTCAACTACCTTATCAATATCTTCATTTTTAAAATTGCTTTCTTTATTTTTATCCTTTGTAAAATACACTAAATATTCTATATTGCCTTCTGGACCCTTTATAGGAGAGTATCCTACGCCTAAGATATTTAATTCTTGTTCAATTAAAAAATCTATAATACCATGAACAACCTCTTTATGAGTACCTATTTCCCTTACAACACCTTTTTTGCCTACTTTTTCACGTCCTGCTTCAAATTGTGGCTTTATTAAAGCTACAACTTCACCATTTTCATTTAAAAGATTTAAAGTCGCCGGCATTATTTTTTTTAATGATATAAATGATACATCAATAGAAGCAAAATCTAATGATTCTCCTATATCTTCAAGAGTTACATATCTTATGTTCGTTCTTTCCATGCAGACTACTCTCTCATCAGTTCTAAGCTTCCAGGCAAACTGTCCATACCCCACATCTACTGAAAATACCTTTTTAGCCCCATTTTGAAGCATACAATCAGTAAATCCTCCTGTAGATGCACCTATATCCATACATACCTTACCTTCTAATGAAATATTGTATGTGTTCATTGCCTTCTCTAATTTAAGTCCACCTCTACTGACATACTTAAGAGTATCACCCCTATATTCTATATTAGCACTAATACTTACCTTCTCTCCTGCCTTATCTACTTTTTGGTCATCTACATATACTTTACCTTCCATAATGCAGGCTTTTGCTTTTTCCCTAGAAGTAATTATGCCCTTTTCAACTAAAAGTATATCAAGTCTTTCCTTTTTTTCCGCCATTTGTTTCTCCTTTTAATCATAAAGCTCTATTACAGCTTTACTTATGTTTTCGCAATCTAGTTTATATGTTTTGTATAAAATTTCCACATTTCCTTGAGGAATAAACTCATCGTCATATCCAAGACACCTAATAGTTCCTCTGTATTTTATTTCACTCAAATAATCTTTTATAGCCGAGCCTAATCCGCCTTTTAAAATATTGTCCTCTATTGTTAAAATATTGTATCCTTCTTTGTTAATGCTTTCCAGTAAGTTTTTATCAATTGGTTTTATAAATGTTGCATTTATTATAGTTGGATTAAGGCCCTTTTCATATAATATATCTTTAGCAAGCATTGCATGCTGAACCATTTTACCTGTTGATATTATACATACTTTAGAACCTTTGTTTATTATCTCCCATTTTCCTTCTTCAACAGCTTTAATCGGCGATAAGGTATTAATAATATTTCCACCTCTTGGATACCTTATAGCAACCGGAGCATTCTTATCAATAGCCCATTTTAATAAAACATCAACTTCTTCTAAACATTTTGGTGCAACTATATGTATATTAGGCATCATAGATAAATAGGATAAATCATTAATGCCCTGGTGTGTTTCTCCATCTTCCCCAACTATTCCAGCTCTATCTATTGCAAATACCACTGGAAGGTTTTGAATACAGACATCATGCAATACTTGATCAAAAGCCCTCTGTAAAAATGTAGAATAAATTGCAAACACAGGTTTTAATCCATTACTCGCCATGCCTGCTGCCAAAGTAACTGCATGCTCTTCTGCAATACCAACATCGAAAAATCTATCTTTGTATTTAGTTGAAAAACACTTAAGTCCAGTACCATCAGGCATTGCCGCTGTAATTGCAACTATTTTCTCATCCTGTGCTGCAATATTAACTAACGATTTTCCAAAGGCCTTTGAATAACTGTTTTTAGGTGACACTTTTAATTCTCCACTTTCTAAATTAAAAGGACCCACTGCATGATATTTACTTGGACTCTCTTCAGCTGATGCATATCCTTTTCCTTTTTGAGTTAATACATGTATTATTACTGGGCCATTAATTTCTTTTGCTTTTAAAAATACATCTGTCATTGCATCTATATCATGACCATCAATAGGTCCAATATACTTTATTCCTAAGTTTTCAAAGAACATAGATGGAACAACTAATTGTTTTATACTATCCTTAACCTTAGATATTTTTCCTGCAATGTTTTTCCCTAAGTTCGATGTATCTAGTGATGCATGTATATCTGTTTTAAGCTTATTATAACCTGGTGCTATTCTAAGCTTATTTAAATATCTTGATAATCCACCAACATTTTTTGAAATAGACATTTGATTATCATTTAATATGATTATTAAATTCGTTTTTCTAAAACCAACATCATTTAGCGCTTCAATTGCCATTCCACCAGTTAATGCACCATCACCTATAACTGAAATAACATTATAATTTTCTCTCTTTATATCTCTTGCCCTTGCAATTCCAAGAGCAGCTGATATAGAGGTACTGCTATGACCTGTGTCAAAATAGTCGTACTTACTTTCATTTCTTTTGGGGAATCCGCTCATTCCTTCAAACTGCCTAAGTTTTTTAAACTTATCTTTTCTTCCCGTTAATATTTTATAAATATAGCTTTGGTGTCCTACATCCCAAACAATTTTATCTCTATCAAAATTAAAAGCCTTAAATAAACTTAATGTAAGTTCTACAACACCTAGATTGGATGCCAAGTGTCCACCTGTTTTTGATACACTATCTATTAGAAATTCCCTAATTTCATCACTTAAGACATTATAATCATTTCCATTAAGCTTTTTTAAATCTTCTGGGAAGTTCAATTTATCTAATAATTTCACAATAATCATTCCCTCTATTAATTTTCTCTATTTAAAAGATTGTATGTTAAGCTTATTAAGCATTCTGAATTAACACTTAAATTCTTGAGAGCTAAGACACATTCTTCCGTTAACGAATCACATAATTCATTGCATTTTTCAATTCCAAAAACCGATATAAAATTAGTTTTATCATGTTCTTCATCAGTATGGATGTTCTTTCCAAGCTTTTGTGCATCACCAATAACATCTAATATATCATCTTTAATTTGGAAAACCAATCCCAGTTTAGCTCCATATTCCTCTAATATTTTCAAATCTTCTTTTGGTGCATTAGCCAAAATTGCGCCAGCAACTATTGATGCCTTTATTAAAGCTCCAGTTTTCTTTGAGTGCATATATTCAAGTTCATCTTTTGAAATTTTCTTGCCTTCAGACATGACATCTACTACCTGACCGCCAATCATTCCTTCTGCTCCAGCAGCAATGGCTATTTCATGCGCAGCTTCTAATGCATTTTCTTTATTCTTCAAAGCATAATTCATCATGATTATCATTGATTCATTTAATAATGCATCTCCTGCAAGAACTGCTATGTTTTCTTGAAATTTAATATGATTTGTAGGCTGACCTCTTCTTAGGTCATCATCATCCATGCATGGAAGATCATCATGAATTAAAGAATACGTATGAATCATTTCTATAGCTGCTGCCATTGGCATTACTTTTTTATATTCTTCTTTATAAATATAATAAGTCAATGCAAGTAATATAGGTCGAATTCTTTTGCCTCCTATATTTAAACTGTAACTACATGAATCATATATAACCTTGTTATATGTTCCTTTTTCTTTAAAATATTCTTTTAAATATTCATCAATATCTTCTTTTAATTTATTTATCTCCATAATTTTCACTAAACTCCACTTCTCTATCATCTTTAATTACAGAAACTTTTGATTCATATGAATCTAAAATCTTGTAAATCTTATTTACAAGTTTAACTCCTTCTTCATAAGATTTCATTGAATCCTCAAGATTTATCTCATCAGTTTCTAAATTATTTAATACTTCCTGAAGTTTAGCTAACATATCCTCATAACTTTCTTTCTTAGCCATAATAAAAACTCCTTATACTAACAATAAATAAATAATTACACCAGCTCATTTTATTTCATATGCCCTAAAGGTGTGAAGTTTCCATTAACTTCCCCATCTTTTAAAATAATTTTTAAATCTTTGATTTCCTTTAATTGTTCTTTTGATGTTATTAGATTTTTTTCATCATCTTCTATTATAGCATATCCTTTTGATATTACATTAATAGGGTTATGTGCAAAAAGAAGATTATTTAGACTTTTTATTTTATTCTTCTCATCCCTAATCTTTGCCTTTATGATGAAATTTAATCTATCTTGTAATTTATCTATTTCTAAATATGAATTAGATATTTTAGTTATTGGAGAGTGAAGCTTTAAAATTCTTTCTGCAGAAATTAAATTATTTTTGCATTCGCTCATTTTATCATCCATTATCTTATCTAAATCTTTAGATATCTCAAAAAGCTTTTCTTTTATAGTATTGCTTAACGGAACTGCTATTTCAGCGCCTTGAGATGGTGTTGCCGCTCTAACATCTGATACGAAATCACATATTGTAAAATCTATTTCATGTCCCACGGCTGAAATTATGGGTATTTTTGAAGCAAAAATAGTTTTAGCTAATTCTTCTTCATTAAAATTCCATAATTCTTCAATGGAACCTCCTCCACGGCCTACTATTATTATATCTACGGATCTCTTTTTATTAAAATAATTGATACCACTAATTATTTCCTTATATGCATCTATTCCCTGGACTTTAGCTGGATATAATACAAGATCGACTAAACTGCTTCTCCTAGTTGATACATTTATAATATCTCTAATTGCTGCTCCTGTAGGTGATGTAACTATCCCTATTCTCTGTGGATATTTAGGCAATGATTTTTTATGAGCTTCATCAAAATAGCCTTCCTTAGATAATTTTTCTTTAAGCTTCTCAAATTTAATAAATAAATCTCCAAGGCCTTCTTTTTGTATTTCATCACAATAAAGCTGAAAGCTTCCTGTTGCTGGATATATTGATGCCCTGCCTTTAATTACAACCTGCATTCCTTCTTCTAATGCAAAATCCAACAAAATTGCATTACTTTTAAACATAACGCAATTTATTCTGCCATTACCATCTTTAAGAGTAAAATAAATATGTCCGCTGCTGTGATATTTCAAATTAGAAATCTCCCCTTTTACAGAGAGATTACTTAAAATAAAATCATTGTCCAGCATTCTTTTAATATAATTGGTGACCTCAGAGACTGTTAATGTTTTAATGTTCATCTTCTCTTAAAGCCTCACATGCATTTTCTATTAAAAGAGTAGTTGTAAGCGCTCCAACTCCTCCTGGAACAGGTGTTAAAAACTTGCATTTATTTATAACCTTATCAAAATCGACATCACCAGTTATCTTTCCTTCAAAGGATGAAGTTCCAACATCTATTACAATAGAATTTTCATTAACATAAGTTTCATCAATAAATTTTGGTCTTCCAATTGCAACTACTAATATATCTGCCACTTTACAAACTTCTTTCAAATTTTTAGTCTTTGAATGGCATATTGTCACTGTAGCATTTTCATTTAATAATAGCTGTGCTACTGGCTTTCCAACTATATTGCTTCTACCTAGAACCACTACATTTTTACCTGTAATATCGATATTTAAACTTTTAATCAATGTAACTACAGAATTAGGTGTACAAGGCAAAAATCTTGGTTCTCCCATATATAACTTTCCTTGGCTTTCAAAAGTAAGACAGTCAATATCTTTACTTGGAGATATTTCTTTAATGATTTTCTTTTCATTAAATTTCTTAGGAAGAGGTAATTGTAAAATAATACCTTGAATATCATTATCATCATTTAATTTATGTATATCTGCTATTACATCCTCATCACTGCAACTTTCAGGCAATATTACCTTTAAAAACTCCACTCCTAAAGATGTAGCTACCTTTTCCTGGCTTCCCATGTAATAAATTGATCCGCCATCATTTCCCACTAATATAGATGCAATTTTAGGTATTTTTAAATTTCTTTCTTTTCTGTTATTAACAAAATATTTAATTTCCTCTTTTATTTTTAATGCTACTTCTTTACCACTTATAATTTGCCCCATTATAACACCTACCTACTTTATTTAGTTATGAGTTAAAAGTTATCAGTTAAGAGTTAAGGAAGAAAAGCCGCTGGCTTTTCTTAAATAAAAATATTTTTTAGAAATTCCTTTAGGAATTTCATCCTCAACTTATGACTTTTTACTCTCAATTTGTAACTTCAACTTATCTCTTACCACCTATTACTTTTATTTATTTGCTATATATATTATTATTTTTCCTTTTTACAAAAATATATATCATACTTTAATCTATGGTAATGTATACATTATGTAATTCTGTAATATATATAACTAGCTTTCCTTAATCTTGTCTAATACTCCATTTATAAATGCTACACTTTTTTCATCTGAATATCTTCTAGCAATTTCTAAAGCTTCATTAATTGCAACATTTCTTGGAACTTCCTTATCGTACAATACTTCATATGTTGCAAGTCTTAATATACTTAAATTTACTTTAGATATTCTATCTATCTTCCAATTATGTAAATTAGCCTCAATTACTTTATCAATTTCTTCTTTGTTATTTTCAATACCAATTAATGCTTGTTTTACATAAGTCAAATCGATTTCTTTTATATTTTCTTCGTAATTTTCTACAAATCCTTCTATTACCTCTTCTATTGTATCTTTACTCAAAGTCATTCCAAATAATAACTCCATAGTTTTTTCCCTTGATAACTTTCTATTCATATATTCCTCCTAAAACACGTATCATAGTTACTATGTACGTTTATAATTATACACATTTTTAATTTCTTTTAAACCTATTTAACACATTAAAGAGATTAACATTCAAATATATCATGATTATTTTTCAGCATGCAAGAAGATAAATTATCTTCATAATAATATCCTATTAAGACAGTCTGCTGACAAACAGTAACTTAATAAGTATAAATATGCCAATTGAGCTTCCTCAAGTAAAAAATAGGCCGCTAATTTTGAATGCGCCTCACATAGAAACACCCTCTGAAAGCTTCAGAGGGCGAAAATCAAACTAGTTAGATTCACTTTCTTCCTTTTTAGGTAAGTAAATATTCTGAACACAAATGTTAACTGCCTCTACATATAGTCCAGTCATTGCCTCAACAGTTTTTTTCACATTATCTTGAACCTGAGATACAACATCCATAATTTTTCTTCCATACTCAACTGATACATTCATATCAATAATTGCTCTGTCCTCTTCCAATGTTACTTTACTTGCTCTGGCAGTATTTTTTTTACCTTTAAATATGTTTGTTAAGTTATTTGTAACACTCATTTGACCATCTAATATTCCATCAACTTCCTGTGCCGCGATACCAGCTATGACACTCACCACTTCATCAGAAATTTTAACTACTCCAATGTTCTCTTCCCTAACTAAATCTTCCATGTTGCGTAACCTCCTAGGTTTTGTAATAACAAAACATGATAATCTTGTGTTTATTATATCAAATATAATTTAACATTACAAATACATTATGGTTTTTTTGCTATTTTTGAACTTGTATTATTACATCTTTTATTTTTGATATATCTTGAACAATTTCCTGTATAGCTACAGTTTCATTTTCTTGTAACTCTGTTGCTGATTTAACGATTACTGTGGCTTTATTCGAATCTAATCTGCATAAAGCATCTTCATATCCCTTATTTTTAATACTAAGCTCTATTCTTCCTTCGTTGTCTTTTGTCATTGTCTTTTGAGTTAATTCTTTTGTAGCTTCATCCTTTTGCTCTTTTGATGTATTAGCATCTGAAATTATGGAATTTAATGTTTGAATCGTAGCTGAATCCTGTTGATCTCTTTGGCTTTTAGCATCATAAAAATTATTTTGTTGATTTAATGCCTCTGCATCCTGTTCACTAGTTGATTTATCAGCAGATAAAACTTGACTTAAATCTGTTGGATCATTTAATCCTCCATTATTAAGTTTTGCAGCTAGCATCCCTACACATAGTATTAATGCTAATAATGTAAAAATAATCCCACATTGTTTCTTTGTCATAATAAACTTCCTCCCATTCTTTTTCTATAAAATTATATGCTACTTCTTCATGCTATATACATTAACCTTATCTAAACTTAAGTTATATAGTTTAGATACTGCTTGCTCTATTTCATATTTTATCTTGCTATTTTCAGCTCCTTCAGCAAGTACTATAACTCCAACAATTTTAGGTTTATATGTTTTTAATATGAATGGCTCATTATTTCCATCTGATGTTGACATAACAATTTTTGATGAATCTGTATCTTGATTATTTACTCTCTTCCCACCTTCTGTATCAGTTTCCTCTGTAGTTGATTTTTGAACATTTTTATCATATGCCGGAACTTTCTCTTCTCCATTTTCAAATGTCATCATTACCTCAACGTCACCAACTCCATCCATCTTTTTTAATATATTCTTTAAGTCTATCTTCTGTTTTTCTTCATAATTTACTTCTTCTTCACCACTTAACTTAGTTTTATCTCCACTATCTGCAGTTGTTATAGCCTCTGATTTATTATTATTAATTAAGTTCTTATTACTAGATGTTAATACATTCATAGCTATCAAAATAAAAACCAAAACTAAGCATATTATTATTAAATTTCTAAAATTTTTTTGTCCCAATATTTTATCAATTTCTTTTTTCAAGTTATTTTTATCCATGTTTTACCTCCTATTCTTCTTAATCACAAACAGTGTGTATATAAGCATTTAATCTTTGAATCAACTAATTTGAATCCTTTTTCATTGGATATACCTCTATCTTATCTTTTGAAATATCTAATTCATCAGATATATAATTTACTATTTCTGTATATTTTTCATTTTCATCTTTTGCATTTTCATTACTGTTATCGCTTATCACAATTTTTTTCACCTTGTTTACCTTGTTATCAGCTACACCTATCTTTAGTTTTTTTACATTAAAAGTTATATTAGAAAAATCTATATCACAGTCAACTTCACTTTTAAAGTCCTCATTTTTAAATTTATTTCTGAGTAGATTATCACAATTTTTATTAAAGTTATTTACAAAAGCTTTTTTCCTGCTATTTTCATTATCATCTTTTGTAAATGTGTCTGCATTATCAGAATTGATTTCATTTTCTTCCCTTGAAAAGACTTCTTCATAATTTTTGATATTGCTTATAACATCCCTTCCTCCATTTGATACAAACTTTAGAATCGGATTTAAGATCGCAGTTATTAGTATTAATCCTAATACAAATTTAATATATTTTTTCATCTTGTTATCGGGAGCCATAAGCTCTACTGCACTTATGAATATAAGAACAGTAACAAGATTTATCACAATGCTCTTTAAAGTTTCTATAAACATAAGCTATTCCTATCCTCCAACTATAAATCTTCCAGAAGACGCCATAATGCTAATGAGAACAAAGAAAACTAAAGTTACAGTAAGAACACATGAAATTATTAATACCATTGAACTCCCTGCCGCTTCTATAGATTTTGTTATCCTCGAATCACTTATTGGCTCAATCAATGCTGCTGATAATTTATATATAAATGTAATAAGTATTAATTTAATAAGAGGATGCAATAGAATTAAAATAATAACAACTAAGCCTATTGAACTTATTGCATTCTTTATGATGAGTGAATATCCTGCAACAGAAGCGATAGCATCTGAAAATGCTTTCCCCACTATGGGAATAAAATTATCTACTGCAAATTTTGCTGTCTTTAATGTAACTGCATCAATTGTAGTTGATGTTATTCCTCTAATTGTTAATAATCCTATAAAAATTGTAACTAGTATTCCCTGAAACCATACTATAACTTGCTTAAATAACTTGCATAGATTTGTTATCTTGTGTTCTGTCGAGATATTATTAGCAAATTCAAGAACAAAGCCCATTAGTATCATTGGAATTATGACATTGGAATATATTTTTGGAATGAATACCACCGCACCAAGTACGATAGGATCCAATGTTGCAGCCTGGCTAATCCCTCCTGCAAGTGAAATCATTGTAATAAGTACTGGAAGCAAAGCATTCATAAAATTCGAGACATCACTTATTACATCCTTTGCAACTGAAATTGAAATAATAAAACTTTTTGACAACAATACTATAATTAGAGAGTAACAGGCGTAAAAAGCAATCTGTGATATACTTTCACTCGAAAACGCTTCTTGCAGGTTCTTAAGCAGTGAACATATTATTGCTATTGTAACTATTGAGATTATAAGTGCTAAAACGCTCTTAACTTCTTTAAAAGTTATGCTTAAAACAGCCTTTAAAAGTGTATCAAGAGAAAGATTTCCCTTTCCTTCTTTTATATATGTCTTTATATATTCTGCTGGATCTAAGTTGTCCATAAGTTCTTCATCGCTTTTCATCTTGCTAATGTAATCATATAGCTTATAAATTTCTTCCTTAGCACTCCCGTCCAATTGCCCTATATTATCATCTGTGTTTTCTGTAACTTGTTTATTCTCTTCTGACTTATTATCATAGTTTGAATTGAAATTAGATTTAGCATTCGTATCCTTATTACCATTTTCTTCTGCTGCATAAACCGTATTTATTTTTAAAACTTCAGTACCTGGAATAAATGAGACTGAGACAATAATATTTATTGCAAGACTCATTATTAATAGAAGTGTAACTCTTTTTATTATCTTCATAATCTACACCTACATTATTTGCAATATAGAATTTAACACAGCCATAAGTATTGGAATTGCAAGTAATAAAATCATTATCTTGCCTGAAAAATCAATTTGTGTTGCAAGACTATCGGCATTAGCATCTTTGCAAAGTGCACTTGAAAATGATGCTATATATGCTATTGCCAAAATCTTTAATACAATTCCAATATAAACTGTATCAATGTTTGCTTTATCAGCAATTTCCTTTATAAAGTCAACTATTTCTTTAAGCGGTTCTATCATAATAAGAAGGATTAACGCACTCGCTCCTATACAAAGTAGTGGTCCAATTTCACTGCCAGATCTTCTAATAAGTACTAGAATAAATAATGCTGTAAAGGCTAATGCTACAATTTTTAATATAAGCATAATATCACCTACATCACAAACATCGTCTTAACAGTACCGAATAAATCACCAATAAGTGAAACTATCATAAGGAGAATTATTACAACTCCTGCTATGTTAGTAATAGCTGCTATTTCAGCTTTTCCGCTACTAGTTAACACCTTATCTAAGACCACTAAAAGTATCCCCGCGCCGCCAATTTTAAATAGAATACTTATATCATGCATTCATCTTCCCCCAGTCATATCATATTAGAATTCATTATCATCATGTTTTATATTATAAATATAATTATCATTGCCCCTAAGCACATTCCAAGATATCTATACAACTTTATATTTTTTTTAGCGCTATCATCAGCATCATTTAAATTCATTCTTATACCTTCAATAGCTAAAAAGAATATCTTTTCTTGACCATACACCCCAGATTCCCCAAGAGACTTAAAAAAATCCTCCATAATTTTTTTATCATCTTTATTTAAATAAAATTCTTTATCTAAACCCTTGAATTCTTCCACTGCACCTTGATGAACGCTTTCAACATTGCCCTTTGTTAGCCTGTTTGCAATAGCTTCTGTAAAACTACTTAGTGGACTGCATACTTTATATGAAAGATTTTCTAGTGCTTCTGGTAAAGGGGTCGTTCCATACATAACATCATTTTCAAGAATGGTTAATGCTTTTAATATTTCCTTAAGTTGATTCTGTCTTTTTCTGAAAGTTTCTCCATATGCAAAGCCAATATAAGTGCTTAAAATAAATATGCATATTGATAAGCTCAATTTAAGCACATGTTGTCACCTCCTTTTAGGCTATACACTTTTTCTATGGTTCCAACACCATTTCTATTGCTTAATATTATCACTCTCTCTAATATTTCATTATCAAGTAAATCACCTAAAACTTTTCGTTTGTATAAATCCTCAATAGTAAATCCATGAATTGTAGTAATTATATTAACTCCAGAATTAAAAGCCATAATAAGTGCTTCAATATCTCCTTTAGTTCCTATTTCATCACAAATCAAGACTTCTGGAGAAAGGCTTCTAATTGCCATAATAAGGCCTTCTCTCTTTAAGCAATTATCTAATACATCAGTTCTTATTCCCAAATCACTTTGTGGAACTCCAAAATGACATGCTCCTATTTCACTTCTTTCATCTATTACTACCACTTTTCTTCCGTTTAATCCTAAAGAAGATACTCCATTCGATATATTCCTGGCGATATCTCTTAAAATTGTTGTTTTACCACATTTAGGAGGTGATATCACTATTGTGTTATAAATTCTATGGGAAGAAGCTATATATTTCATTACCTTATCTGAACATCCTATAACTTCTCTGCAAATTCGCACATTAATAGATGAAATATTCCGTATAGTTTTAACTTCACCCTTTTCCATAACACACTCACCTGCTATACCTATTCGATGTCCTCCTTTAATCGTAATAAAGCCCTGCCTTATATCTTCTTCATATGCATATAATGAATAACTAGAAATCCTCTGAATCATGCTTTTCATATCTTCTTTTGTTGGAAAATAATTTACGATACTTTCTCCATACTTTGAATAAACTAAAATTGGTTGTCCAATCTTAAGTCTAAACTCATGAATTTGTTCATTTAAAAGCCTCTCCCTAAGTAATTCTCCTATTTTAAGCGGAAAAATTGCCACGATTTCCTCTTCACCTATCAAACTTCTCACTGCCTCCTCCACTGTTCTTTTATTTAATTAATATGTAATGTTATTCTAAAATATTACTTAATTATGTCTAGATAAGAATAGTTTATTTAGAAATTATAATTTTAGAATTTATATTAAGTTGTCACTCTATTTCTTTGTAAATACAAAAGGACTACCTTAACTTTTTTGTTAAGATAATCCTTTTTGTATTTATATTATTAAACTAATTATATATTATGTACTAAAAGCAACCACTAATATATAGTTTTATCCCTTGATGTTTTTATTACAATATGGACATGGAATTTCTTCGTTATTGCTTAGAGCAGATTGTTCTATAAAAATTTGTTTATGACAATGAGCACAATTTATTTCTTTATATTCATCTTCCATATCATTTAATTCATCTATCGATAATTCCTCAAACAATTCATCTTGAATATCAGATAAATCATCATCCATAAACCTTATATTCTCTTCAATGGCTTCTTGATTTATGGTTAATTCTTCTAGTTTTGCGGTCATTAATTCTAAAATAGACGATATATTACTAAAATATTCTTGATATTCTTTGTTTTCTATTCTAGATAAACTCTTTTTTAAGTTTTCAACCTCTTTGCTAAGCTCTTCCATATCTTTTCACTTCCTTCTCTATATTTGCAGTTAAATGTTTGGCATACACATCATACATATATAAATAAAGTTGCCAAGCTTCATGCTTAGCAACCTATGTATGCCTAAACTCTTTCCATATATTCGCCAGTTCTTGTGTCTACTCTTATAGTATCTCCTTCATTAACAAACATAGGAACATTTACTACTGCACCTGTTTCAAGTGTTGCTGGTTTCATTGCATTAGTAGCTGTATTTCCTTTAACACCTGGTTCAGATTCTGTAATTAATAATTCAACAAAGTTTGGTGCATCTACTGAGAATGCTTCACCCTTATAGAATTTAATTGTTGCAAACATATTTTCCTTTAAGAATCTTATTGCATCAGCAACTTTTTCGTAATTTAAAGGAATTTGTTCATATGTTTCTTGATCCATAAAGTAATACAATTCTCCATCTGAATAAAGATATTGCATTTCCTTTCTTTCAATTACAACATCTTGTAATTTTTGAGTTGGATTAAATGTTGTATCTGTAACTCCACCTGAAATTACATTTCTAAGTTTAGTTCTTACGAATGCTGCTCCTTTTCCTGGTTTAACATGTAAAAACTCTACTACTGTAAATACTTGTCCATCCAATTCAAAAGTTACACCTTTTCTTATATCTCCTGCTGTTATCATTAAAGATCCCTCCAAATTTATAAAACTAATTACACTATAACTATATCCTCAAACATTAAGCTTAATACACTTAACCGTTGACATAACACTCATATTTTATCAAAAGACGATAACAATTGCAATCTTTCTAATTATTTTATAGTAAAAATTTATAATTTTATCATTATTTAAACACTTTCTTTAGCACTTAATTCCAACTCTACATATTTTTCTTTTTCATTTTTATTCACTATAAAATTACTTATATCATAATCTTTTAGTTTAGATAATTCACTTATCAGCTGATCTTTATCACCATTTATTCGTACTTTTACATGCCACTTTCCACCAGTATATGTCGCAGATACAATTGTTTTATCATTTATGTAACTTAAATCATTTGTAATCTCAGTTATAGTTTTATTTTTATATTTATAATTCTGTGCATTGAATGCATTAATATTGTTCTCTCTTTCTATAGCATTTATACAAAATATTTGCACAAAAACTAACATAATCAATAATATTATTATACAATATTTACATAATTTATTCATTTAAGCTTACTCCTAGCTTATACCTGTTATCATTATCCAAACTCACATCATTTATATTTATTGAATTATCTAAATTTAAATAATTAATTTTATCAACACTTTCTACTATAATTTCTCCATTATTATTGTTAACATATGCTTCTTCAATATCATCTTTAAATACGTTTCTTATCCATATATTAACATTATTATAATTAATATTATTTTGTTCTGTAGTACTATGCGTTATAGGCTGCTTATGATAATTTTTTCTAATATCCTTAAAAGTTGTTGAAAACAAAGATAAATTTATAAGTAAAAATAAAATTATAACTCTTCTTTCATTTTTCCGCTCTTTTAATTCCATTTTATAATAAAATTTTTCCGGAATAAAATTTTTGTTTTTCATATATTTTTTCATTAATTAAATCTCCTATGTTTAATTTTATTATCTTAATCTTGTTCTTAGAAGAAAATATATCAAAAACATTATTGTCTATGTATATTTCCTCAGAATCATTAATTTCATTTAAAATTAACTCCTCATTATCATTAACAAAACCATAATTAAATAATCCTTTTTTAAAGCAAGTAAAGTAATAAAATTCATTAAGCTTAACTACTACATCTGCATTAAAATTATTCCGTTTTAAGATTTTTTGCATTACTTCTTTTATTATAAATTGGATTGGCTTAATCTCCAAAAAGCTCGAAGCTATTGATAACTTCTCTATTCTTTTAGCACCCTTTATAGAATATATAACAATAATGTTATTCTTCTTTTCAAAATCGTATAATAAATCTCCTGTTTGAGGAAAATTATTATTAATTTTATTATTTACTAATTCGTACATCTTGTGCTTTTTAACCTTATCATGGAATTGCTTCACATAAAGATTTTCTTCTAATATGACTATTTTTAACCTAGGTTTAAATAAATCAACTACTTCATTTATTCTATCGAAATTATATTCTTGATTATTAAAGACAAAAGAACTTTTATTAATTAGTATTATAGATTTTTTCATATTTTCTCCTAAATTCAAACTTATAATTATTATTCCCTTTTTTATAAATTTTTATTCATCCTCATTCATAAATTTATATGTTGGGATTAAAATTATCTCATCTTTTTTAAAGATATATAAAATCTCCCGCTTTCTAATTCTGTCATTTCTATTTTTAGTATTCAAAAAAATTTTATCGTCTTGAGCTTTATAATTGAGACTGCTGTCATCATCTATTTCTATATCAAAATCATTTAAAAACATGCTTTCCGCCTCATTTAATTGATTTTCTTTATATTTATCATTTAGTTCTTGCATGCCTTTATAAAGAACCTCTTCTTCATCTTTATCCAAATCATATATATCTTTATCAAACTCATAAACACTACGTAATTCATTATTATTTCTCATCATTTCAAATATAAGACACCCGAGAGTAGTCATCAAAGCTAGGATTATTATCGTACTTATTAAAACTGTTCCTCTTTTCTTCAGATACACTTTATAAATTCCTTTCCTTCTTTATCACGCACTATTAGATAAATTAACTTTCCTTTCTTTCTCACTTCAAGATTATCTATATCTTTAATTATTGTATTTATAGTTTTTGTAACATTCCCATCTACGTATTTCACAACAATCGCGCCATTATATGACTTAATTATTTTATCTGAATCCTCTACATCACTATTTTTCAATAACGTAAGACTATTATTATCTACCATTATCTTTTCAAAGCGTCCTCTGGATATTATGTTATCTAAATTTATAAAAAAATCCTGACAGTTGTCATATTTAATAGATAAATTAACATCATCTATGTATGATTTATAAATTGAAATATATAAATTTATTCCTTCTGATAAAATTATTGTTGTCAAAAAAATATATACTAACGATTCTATAATTGTGAATCCTTTCTTTTTCTTATACCTCATCCATCCACCAGCTTTTAGTAAACTCTTTTTCTAAAACAACTTCTTCTCCATCAGAATTAATTTTTGCTTCAATTTTTAGTTTCACTCCCATGTTATTTTCACTTAATCTGCTTATTTTAATATCATCTCCGCATTCAAGATCCTTAACATCTGTATCAACTAATTGTCTCGATAAATCTTCGCTATATTTCAGCCCTATCTTATCATCTTCTCTACTTAGCATGTCTTCTATTTCTTCTTTAGTTAAGTTATATTTAAACTCGCTGATCAGATTACATATAGTCCGACTTACTTCTTCCTGCAAAATTCTTTCTTTCAACATATTTCTGCTTTGTATAATCGTACTCACCATAAATGTTGTAGTCAGCATCAGAATCATAGCAGCTGCTATTACTTCAATTAAGATACTCCCTTGTTTTTTCATATAATAATCTCCACTATCCTCACGCTTCAGTCTACTCCTACATTAATTGTTATATCATGTCTTTCTCCTAATCCATCAAGTATTTTTATTGTATATCCTCTTGTTATTTTTCCAGTAGGTGTTAGCATTAAACTAATATCATTACTGATTATCCTCATTCCACTTGGCAGCTTAATAATCTTTTCTATACTATCCCAGCCCTCTATAAATCGTACTTCATTTTTGCTCCCCGTTATAGTAATCTTCCCATATCTATTTTTTTCTCTGCATACAGCTTTAGCATATGAAAGTAAATCTTGTATCTCATAACTATATCCTATTCCCTTCATACTATAGGATATTTTATTGTTTAATCCACTCAAAGAACTTCCTACACTAAATAAAAGAGTCAATATAAATATACTTGCCATTGTCTCTATTAATGTAAATCCACGCCTTTTCATCATCTAATTCCATTTTGCAGATTATTAAATAGTGGCAACACAAATACCAATAAGAACACAACTATAAATCCTGCCATTATCAACATAAAAGCAGGATTTATACACTTCAAATATTTTTTTATCTGCTCTGATAATTTATATTCTAAATCTTGTGATAATTCCTTAAACCCCTGTTCAATTGTCCCACTTTCCTCTCTAATTTTTATTATAGCTAGTGTATGCTTAGAAAATATTCCACTTAACATCAAAGATTCTGTTAAAGTCTTGCCTTTTAAAATATTTAAATTTATCTCCCCTGTCTTTTTTCTCAGATAAGCAGAATTTATACTACCTTCACAATATTCAAGGGCGTGAGATATATTAATTCCAGTACTTGTTATTATTGAAAAAAGTAAAACCATCATATACTCAAAAAAACCTTTTACTATTGGTATTCTGCTAAATTTATCTATAGAAACTTTTTTAGAACACTCTTTTAGAATAATTAATATAACTGACATCCAGCATACTATTGTTGTCCCAGTTATTAGTGGATCATCTCTCATATTATTATTTATATCATATAGAATTTGGCATGCTGCAGGTAATTTGACATTCATAGATTTATATATTTCACAAAAGTTAGGAATTACTGTATTCACAAAAAATATACTTAATGCAACTAAGGATATAAGTACAAATATCGGATAAATGCATGCATTTTTGATTTCGGTTTTAATAAACATCAATTTACTATAAAATTCACTAAGACCTCTTAACACCTGATATAGCTTACCAGTATTTTCTCCTATTGCAACCATTCCCACAAATAAATACGGATATAACTCTTTATATTGTCCAAAACCTTGTGATAAACTCTTTCCTTCTTTAATATGTATTAATATATTATATAGACTGTTTTTATATACTCTGTTTGAAAGAATATCAATTACTAATTCCACAGCCATAGCAATGGGTATTCCTGCCTTGTACATTTGAGCTAAATTTTCAGCAATAAAAGCAAGTTGTTTTTCATCTGCTTTTTGTTTAAATATTCCTCTTAATCTGAATTTCTTAAAAACTGAATTTTCAAATATTTCACCACTTTCTTCCTTTGAAAAATAATTTCCACTAAAATTCATTTAATCTCTCTCCTTCAATGAATTCTAAATAATCCTCTTTTGATATTTTGCCTTCATATAGCAGTTTTTCTAAATCGTGCTTCATATTCTCATTTGATAAATAGCTATTATCTTCATGAAGCTCCTCAATTTTCTTTTTGTTCTTTTCCTCTAAAAAGTGAACTGCACTAATAATTTCTCTTCCCCCATATCCAGAGTAATTGCAAATTTTACATCCGCATTTCTTATATATTTTTCTCCCATGAACTGAGTTTTCCTTATCTAGTTCCTTACATCTCTCGCACAAAGTCTTTATTAATCTTTGAGAGATTATACCTACTAATGCATCGCTTAGTAAATAAGGTTTAACGCCCATGTTTTCAAGCCTTATGTATACTTCTCTTGCAGACCTACAGTGAATTGTGCTATAAACCTTATGACCTGTAATTGATGCTCTTACTGCCATATTGGCAGTCTCTTCATCCCTTATTTCCCCAATCATTATCACATCTGGATCTTGTCTTAAAATACTTCTAAGACCATTAGAGAAATCTATATTTAATTTTTTGTTTAAGCTCATCTGGTTTACATTTGGCATGACAATTTCAACTGGATCTTCAAGAGTCGTAATATTTTGAGCTTTAGAGTCAATTTCTTTTAATATTGTGTAGAGAGTAGTAGTTTTGCCACTTCCGGTCGGACCGCAAGTCAAAAATAATCCATTCTTTAAAGATATAATTTTTCTAATAAGTTTAATTTCATTTTCAGAAAACCCTAAATCTTCAAGGCTGTAATCAAAATTATCACAGTATAGTATTCTTATTACCAGCTTTTCCCCGTAAACTACTGGGATAGATGATATTCTTAAATCATATTTTAGATTTTTATAATTAACCATTATTTTTCCATCTTGTGGTTTCCTCTTTTCAGTTATGTCCATGTTTGCTTTTAATTTTATTTTTGACGCAAGAGTAGTATACTCATTTGAGTCAATTTTGTGAACCAAAACCAAGCTTCCATTTATTCTGTATCTTACAAAGACGCAGGTTTTCTGTGGCTCTATATGAATATCACTGGCTTTATCTCTTATTGCATTGAATATTAATACATCTTCTAAATTTTTATTATCTTCGCCAAAAATAATATTTTTTAGATGTTCAAAGTTGCTTTCTTCTACAGTATCGATAACTATATCTTTATTATAGATAAATTTCAAATATTCCTTTGCTTCTTCAGTAGCTTCATATGCTAAAACTATTATCTCGTTTGTTTTTTCCTTTATCGGTATAATCTTATACTTTTCGCAAATTTCTTTTCTTAAATTTCTTGCCGTCTTTAAATCTACATCTTCAATTTTATATTCTTTTATTTAAAAACACCTTCTTTTATGAATTTAAATTCACTTATATTATAAATTTTAGACTTGGTCATGGAAAAATATTCATAATTTTTGAGATAAGAATGAAAAAAGGAGGTTAAAATAAAAAATGATTTATAATAGTAGCTAATTTTAAAGATAATTAACGCATTTAAAGAGGCTAAATCTATTATTTCAAATTCCTTGCTATACATCTTGTTATATTACATTTTTATTCATACTTTAATAAAAATGTAATAAATTCACTCTCAGAACAGTATAATACCAACAATTAATTTTAAATCCTATTCCCATTAGTGCCCAACCTCAAGAAACATTTTCTCAAAGTATTTATAAAATAAGTGATTTAAAATTACTTTTAAATGTTGAGTACGCTGTTCAAAATGTTCACCAATTGCACAGAATTTAATATTTCTCTTATGATACTACGAACTTTTTTAATATGATGCATTAAAAAAACCGCAATTCAAATATCTTGAATAATGCGATTTTACAATTTAGTATTTAATTTTATTAATTCATAATTTAATAAAATGCCTCACCAATTGCCTTGCAATGCTGGTAATTGTAAATTTATGAATTAATCGTATATTACATTTTTTCCTTCATCATTTAACTTTTTTAAGGATGAAAGCATATGATTTATTTCTTCATCAGAATGTCTTTCCCATGAACCTAATTCAGCTATTATTTTCAAAGGAGATTTAGACCTATAAGAGCGTGTTGGATTTCCAGGAAATCTCTTATCAGTTAAATTCGGATCATTTTCAAATTCACCTAATGGTTCTACAATATAAATTCTTTCCTTTGATTTAGATGCCGCTAATTCAGCACCCCATTTAGCAGCATTTAATGTTGCAGTAAAATAAATGTAATTAGATTTTTTATTTTGGTAATTTGATAAGTGTTGTGGTCCTAATAAATCTCCAATTTTTAGTTCTGCTTTAGTACCATGAAAAAAAGGACCATTATCTAAAACATCTTTTTTGCTATTCATGCTGATACACTCCTTTTATATTTTTAAATTTGTGTACACTATATAGTATTCAACTTATAAAAAAATTGATGAACAATATCTTATCGCCTTGAGTAAATATAGGCGTCACCGCCTATACTCCTCCATGGAACCGTACTTGCCCTATTAAGGCATACGGCTCTTCACATCATATTTAATTATCTATAGAGTCAGCTTCGACAATGTAGCATACTTTGTGATATTGGACATCCTCTACACTTCTCGTATTGCCTGATGACAATTTCTGTTAGGTCTAAAACCAAATGATTCATTATAAAATTTCGGTTCATACACAATCGTTAATATCTGCGATATTACATTTTCGATTAGTTTATCTTCATAGCATGATATTCCTAACGGGCGCATTTTTTTGCTACCATCCTTTGGTATATATGTTCTCCTTATGGTATTGGGTTTATAACTACCGTTTTTCATTCGTTTTACCAAATCAGTTACATTATCTTCTAGTTTTTTTAGAATAATTATCCTTGGTAACTCCATCAATTCCTTTGGCCTTTTTCCTATCCATTTGTTTATGGCTAGCTGTTAACGTATCTACATTGATGTATGTCGCAAGGTTTTGAACCTTTCCATCTAGTCTAGCCTTTTCTATATTAAATTGTATTCCAAGTAACTCGCTAATCATGTTCTTTCAGCTCTCCTGTCTGCAAAATTTCAAGTTTACTTGAAGCTATGTTGTGCTAATCCCTTCCCTCCGCCTGCTTTCGCCGGGTTCTACGGTACTATTAATTAGTCGGACTTCCTATAATACTTCTGCTCATCTTACTCGTTTCCTTACTTGATTTCACATACTTACTTCTCAGATACTATAGCACCTCAGCTATTCTAATAATATACTTATCATCAAACTCGCCAATCCCTCAGACCCCGGAAGAGTTCTATAATTCTCACCGTTACGATTTATAGAATATTGTCTGCGACCTACATAACAGCATCGACCTCTTCGTTTATATAATTATTTTGTGGCTCAATAGCTTCACTTGCGTTTCGGCTCCCCTGTCCTACGCTTAAATCTAACGTTACCGTTTCGACTCCAAGGACTTGGTACAGGCTACTGGTTAGGCATTACCTGGTAGGGTTTCCCTACTATATATTAATAGCTTACTAATGTAGTCAGAATTACTTCCATCTACAAGAGGAAGTGTCACGCATCTGCGTGCTACTTCGCAGCTCGCACTATGAATTCATTATAACATACATTGAAACTATCACATTATTCAATTTTCAAAAGCACTTTTTTATTAATTACTGCACCAAATTTACATATTATAATTGGCCAATGTGTCACCCTCCTGACACATTGGCCAATTATAATAAAGTTACAAAGTTAATAATAATTTCTTCATTAGTATTTACTCCACAAGTAAATTTAATATAAAAAGAGCAACATTCATATTTCTTTATGATATGTTGCTCTTTATCACATTTTAGCCATTCTTTAATTCATGTATTGTTTAATATTATGGTACAGTTCGATTCATTATTTTTCTTTCAATTTAACAATTTCATCTTCAATTATTATTTGAGCAGTTTCCTCTAAATAGTTCAAAGTAGGTTCCATGAGCTCCATTGGTCTTAAAAGTGTTGATCCGATTAAAATTTTATTATAAGTTGCAAAACAGACTTCATTTAATTCATGAAAACTCATACCATATGGTTTTATTTTAAGATTCATAACAACTCTTTCTATTGCATTCATAATTCTCACCATCCTCATATAATTAATTATACGAAAACTGGTAATTTCCTTCCATATACAATAAATTTAATTACCCTATAACTCTTATTTCGTCCATTGCTACTCAACAAAAATATCACAACATCATTTCAGTTCTAGGTTAGTTTTTATAAATCTATATTTAATAATGTTTTTGATTTACTGCTAATGGGTCAATATTCTCATTAACAATATAATCTATCACTCCTCTGCAGCCTTCATATATTTCATCATAGGTTGTATCAAAATCACCACTATACCAAGGATCTGCAATATATTTTGTTTTATTCATAAAATCCAAAAGCTTGTACATTTTATTTTCAGTATTTTCTTTTATAAGCTTAAATATATTCCCTATATTCCTTTTAAGGCTGTAAATATTCCGATTGGAGTTTCATATAGATTTAAAAACATTCTTGCAGCAATATCAGCATAAATTAAAAGAACTGCTCCAAGTAAAAATGAACAAGGTATATTTATCCCATAGTCTTCTCCTAAAATCTTTCTTACAATCTGCGGTACAATAAGTCCCTCAAAACCAATGTTTTTACCAACAACTGCTGCTGTACACATTGGTATCATAATAAATAAAAAAGCTAGAAGCTTTTTTATCTTCTAGCTTTTATTGTTTACTTAAAAATTTTCTTAAACAATTTGAAATCAAACATATTAGGTACTCGTTTAATAGCTCTATTTAAAGTAATAAATCATTACTTATTAAGACTTAAGTATACTCAATATTCTATATAAACCTTGATAATTAATTTAGATTGTATTTTCCTTATTATCGCTTAATTTTGTCTCACCACCTGCAGTTTCTGCTGGCAATGACATAGTTAACACAAATCCTAATGCTAAGAATACTACTAAACTATATATCCCAACATTTGAATTAAATCTATAAGTTAACCATACAACCATATAAGGCCCTATAAATCCTCCCAAGTTCCCTAATGCATTTATAACCCCTCTGGCACCAGCTGCCATGTCTGATGAAAATAAAATTGGTGGAATTGTCCAAAATATACTTGATGCAGATTGCAAGAACACTCCACATCCTGACAAAAACGCAAATGATACCCAGATATTGTTTTGAGTCTGTACAGATAAAACTAAGCATATAGCAAACCCTAACATTGGTAATGCAGTATATAATCTTCTATTCATCGTTCTATCAGATAGCTTAGCAAAGATATATAATCCTGCTATTGCTCCTATATATGGAACAGTTGATAGCAAGCCTACTCCTCCCATTCCTGAGTGGGTTAATGATTTTAAAAGCGTTGGAAGCCATAATGAAAATCCATAAATCCCCACTTGATAAAAAAAGTATAGAAATATTAATTTCCATAATCTAGGTTTTGATAGCAACTCACTAAGTGATACTTTATTTGTTTCATTACCACCTATGGATTCTTGTTCGTCACGTATTTTCATATTAATATATTCTTTTTCTTCTTCAGTAATCCATTTTGCATCATCTGGACGATCACTAATAAGTGGTAACCATATAAACATTAATGCAAGAGATATTATACCCTCTGCAATGAATACAGCACGCCAATCGTAAACAGTTATAACCCATCCCGAAAGAGGACCTGTAATAATCGAAGCAATAGGAATGTTCATCAAAAAGTATGCATTTGCTCTACCACGTTCTTCATTTGGAAACCAGTGACTTATAATAGTAAGTACTGCTGGCCATACTCCACCTTCAGCAACCCCTAAGAAAAAACGAGTTAAAAGAAGCTGTGTCGTATTTTGTACAAAACCTGAAATAATTGCTAATGCACCCCAAGCAAGAATTGTATAGGCTATAAATTTTTTGGCACTCCCACGTTCAGCTATTCGACCCCCAGGAACTTGAAGAAATAGATATCCCACAAAGAATATACCAGCAGCAAGTCCTGAAGTGCTGGCTGTCATACCTAACGCTTTATCCATTCCTCCTGCCATAGCAAAACTAATATTAGTACGATCCATAAAAGCAACTATATATACTAAAATTGTTGGCGGAATAATATGAAGCCAACGACCATTTGGAACATTTTTTGATAAATCTGTATTCATAATTCTATTTTCCTCCTATAAATATTAATAATAATCAAGAATTTGAATTTTGAAGTTTTCTGATTTATAATGTTATAGACTAACAGTATTAAGCATAATTCTTATATTTATGATATATATTTAAGCTGCAACTTTTATTTAACATAATATAAGGAATTATGCTTTGTTTAATATAAAATTAATACGTTATCATTAGTGATTATGAATTATAAAAATAGTAGCAATTATTTATATTATTCTAAATAAGCTCCTTTCATAGCTGAGGTAGCTTTATCAGTATATCTTTTAAAAACGCCTTTTCTTGGTTTAAATTCTGGGAGCTTCCAATTAGCTTTTCTTTTAGCTAATACTGTTTCCACTTCACTCAATTCGCAGCGTTTTCCTTCAAAACCTACGATATTTAATTTACGATTTTCTATATCCATTTCTATTAAATCCCCATCTTCTACAAGGGCTATTGGTCCTCCTGAAGCAGCTTCTGGAGATATATGTCCAATAGCAGGTCCTCTGGTAGCACCTGAGAAACGTCCATCAGTTAATAATACTGTTGAGCCATTTAGTCTGTTATCGCATACTATAGCCTCTGTTGTCATAAGCATCTCTGGCATTCCTGAACCCCTAGGTCCTTCGTATCGTATGATTAAAACATCTCCTGGATTTATCCTATCTTCTATTACGGCATTATAACAATCCTCTTCACAGTCAAAAACTCTTGCTTTCCCCAAATGATACATCATCTCTTTTGATACTGCAGCATATTTTATGACAGCACCTTCTGGAGCTATATTTCCCTTTAATACTGCAATTGAACCCATTTCCTTTGTTGTTTCAATTGGCTTTATTAATTGTTCACGCCTCAATCCATAATTATGAAGATATCCTTCAATTCTATTAAAGAAACCGTCATTTTCCATATCCTCAAGGTTCTCACCTAATGTTTTTCCTGTCACCGTTAATACATCAAGATTTAAATAATCTTTAAGCATTAGTTGTACCCTTGGAATTCCTCCAGCAAACCAGAAAGCTTCTGTTGGGTATTGTCCACTCGGATAAATATTTCCTATATGTGGAATCTTATGATTAATCTCATCAAATAGTTCAGGCTTTAGTTCAATTCCTAATTCATGAGCAATTGCTGGAAAATGAAGCATTGCATTAGTAGATCCACCAATAGCCGCATGAACTACAATTGCATTATAAAAAGCCTCTGGAGTAAGTATGTCCTTTGCAGTTATTCCTCTTTTAATCAAATTCATAACTTGTCTCCCAGCCTTTCTGGACATAGCTGTAATATCACGCATTGTTGCAGGTATAAGCGCACTTCCAGGCAAAGCCAATCCTAGAGCTTCTGCTACACACTGCATAGTGCTTGCAGTTCCAAGAAATTGACAAGCTCCAACTGATGGACATCCAGTTAGCTTAAAATCACGAACTTCCTGTGCTGTAATTGCATCTTTTTTCTTTTCTCTTAAAGAAATATCTCCTGCCTTAATTGAAGTAGACATATCTGGAGCTGGTCTCATACTTCCCCCTGGCACAAATATAGTAGGTAACCCCATGCGAGCTGCTACTTTAAGATGTGCGGGAATTGATTTATCACAAGAAGAAATTAGAACCATACCATCCCAGGATACAAAAGATCCGTGAATTTCTACCATATCTGCAATAACTTCTCTTGAAGCTAATACAAAGTTCATTCCGTCATGTCCTTGAGCACAGCCATCACATATATCTGTTACATGAAATTGTCCTGGTCGTCCTCCTTTTTCATATACTCCAATGCTTACCTGATGAGTTAATCCCATAAGATGGCTGCTTCCAGGATGACTATCTCCAAATACATCGTCAATAAGAACTTGAGGTTTTTTTATATCCTCTTCATCCCAGTCCATGCCCATTTGAAGAGAATCAAATTGTGACCAGAGTTTGCGTTCTGAAGTACTTTTTGGTGTTATAAAATTATCTTTCATATTAAAACTCCTCTCTATTTATAATAAATTAACTTTTTTAAGTATAGCTTTAACTTTCTCAACCTGATCTTTATCAAGTGTGTTTAATGGTTTGGTTGATACTGTTTCTATATCTCTTCCAGTTAGACTCACTGCTGTTTTTAGAACTGGAATAAATACTTGAGCTATATCATATAGCTTCATCAAATCGTTTACTTTACACTGCAAAATATTTAATGCCTTAAAATCCTTTTCATTATAAGCTTTATAGATTTCAGCAAATAATTTTGGAGCTACATTTGACAATCCCCCAATTAACCCGTTTCCTCCTGATAATAAGTTTGGAATAAAATATTCATCAAAGCCTGAGAACACTGCAAAATCTTTTAACTGTGATTTAACTGTTTGTATTAACTTTCTAGTATGACTCATACTATCAACTGTATCTTTAATTCCTACTATGTTATTAAAATCAACTGCTAATTTTAACACAAGCTTAGGATCAATATTTACTGCTGTTCTATCAGGAAAGTTATAGATAATAATCGGAAGTTTTACACTCCTAGCAACCTCTGCATAATATTCGTATAAACTTTTATCATCTAGTTTGAAATAATAAGGACAAACAACCACTGCAGCGTCAGCACCTTTATCTTCTGCATATTGAGTCAGTTCTATAACTTCATCAACTATAGTCCCCCCAGTTCCAATTAAAACTGGCACTCTTTTATTTACAGTCTTTATCACGAAACTTATAAGTTTCTTTTTTTCCTCCATAGGCATACCGAAAAACTCACCAGTACTTCCTAGAAATAAAATACCATTAACTCCACCATCTATTAAGCTGTTGATAATAAGTTCATTTCCTTTTAAATCAACTTTTCCCTCCTTATCGAATACTGTTATTATTGGTGTAAAAATTCCTCTAAACATATAAACCTCCTCTTTTTTGTTTCATATTTGGAACGACATTTCATATACCGATTAATTTTTAAGATGACTTTTTACGTCATCTTAAAAATCAATATAAACTTTCTTTGGTAAACCCCATCTTTCTAGAAATATCTAGTGATGCCTTTATTGCATTTTCCTTAAACAATATTATGCGTTCTGCATTAATTTTTGTCTTTGGGCTTGAAACAGATAAAGCTGCTATTACTTGTCCTGCTCTATTATATATAGGAACAGCTATACAAAACAACCCCTCTTCATTTTCCTCATCAGAGATAGAATATCCTCTTTCCCTAATTTCATTTAAATTTTTAATCAAAGTTTCTTTGTCTATAATTGTATTTTTTGTTTTAGGAACAAACGCAACTTTTTCGAAATAATTTTCCAACTGTACCCTATCATAGGCAGCTAAAATAGCCTTTCCCAAACTTGTAGAATACATAGATGTTCTAGAGCCCAAATTTCCTGTTGACTCTCTTTTATCTACGTATACAAGCTCATTGTTATTTACTACTGCTAAAAATACAGTTTCACCAACATCGTTAGATAATCTTTCTAAAATATTACCGGCTATATTTGTTAACTCAATTTTATTTAAATATAAGCTTCCAAGTTCAAAAGCTCCAATTCCTAATTCATAGCTCTTCAATCGTGCATTATTTATGGCGAGAAACTCTTCACTTATCAATGCATTTACAATATTAAATACGCTAGTTTTGGGTATATTAAGTTGTTTACTTATTTCGGCTATTGTTACAGGCTCCTGGCTATTCCCAACAAACCTTAAAATTTCTATTCCTCTTAAAATTGCTGTATTCAAGCACTCCACCATTCCTTATATGGAACATCATTCCAAATTTCAATTACATTGTATTGCATTTATTCGTTTGAGTCAAGTAAAAGTTGGCAAGAATTTTATTTGATTAATTATCTATTATTTTACATTTTTTAGATTCTTTATTTGTTTGAAATACTGTTAATGACAATTTTGTAACTACTGTATAAACAACATTATTAAGAATAATATTTCTATAGATTTTATCCACAGTATCAAATAATCTATTCTGATGAAATTCCTTACGATTTACTAAGGAATATCCTTCTAATTCTTTAAGGTAACAGCTTAATGTCTTATGTGTAATAAATAGAATATCTTTTTTAAGCTCTTCATATCTTTTCACCCCATCTGTATATAATAACCACAGTATTGTCTATTTCCATCTGCCACTAGCAATTTCTAATGTATATAATATGTTACAATCATATTAAGATCAGCCTCTATTTTAACTTTGTATTCTATAAAAAACATATAAACTGTGGTATAATGTAAAAATTATATAATGAAGATTACGGAGGTCTCTTTATGGATAAAGGTATAATAAAGATGGTAATTATAGTAACAATTATAGCAATTACCTTGCTGGTTGGCAGTTTATGTATAGCAATGCGTTATGGTGGATTAATGATGCGATCTATGAATACATCAAATCAAACAAATCAGGATGGCGGAACTGGAATGTCGTATTCATCAAATCCTGGAAATCAAAAATCTATATCACCGAACAAATAACAATTTGACAATTAACATGTAATGTATTGTAAAGCATTATCTATAATAATTACAAATCTTATCATGTTAAAAATTTAAAGTTAGATTGCATCTTGGTGCCCAAGTATGTGAAATTTTTCTGTAAATAGCTTTCTATTATAATAAGATACATGGCTAAATCACACTCCATATATCTTATTTTTTATATTAACTTGCTAGTGAAGCCACAAAAATCTAAATTATGGATTTTTGTGGCTTCACTTTTAAAATTGACTACTAGATTTTACTTTAAAATATCTGCTACAGCCTTTAAATCATACAACTTTTCAGAGTTATTACCGCCAAAACCTCCTGAATTTTGTTTTCTTGAATTTGAATTTTGACCATCACTTTCATCTGAAGTTGGTGAATTTATATTGGTTTCTTCACTACTTGTCACAGTGTTTTTGTATTCACTTTCTGGAATTTCTGTACCATTTTCAGTAACCCAATTCATAATTTCGCTGTTTCCGCCCATACCCATTCCTCCTGTCAGTACATATCTAACTTCTCCATTCTTAACCATTTCTTTAAACTCATCTAATGTAAGTATATTATCATTTGAAAAACCGCCAAGGGCCATTACTGGTTCACCTGTCTGAATTATTATATTGTCAGCACTTTGTGATGAAGATACTACAAGTAAATATTTCTCAGTTGTTTTATTACTTTCTAGGAAATTAATTAACTTTGAATTCTCACTGCTGCTTGCTTCCCTACCAAAACCAAAGCCCCCTCCTTGATTATTTGAAAGAAGTTCTAATCCAGCAGTAGGAATAGTATTATTTACACTATGAGTTATAGCAGCACTTGCTCCAATAAATGGTGTTACTAAAATAGGTATCGTAGCAATTACTGTTAATGCTTTCTTTAATTTTGTACTGTTATCTGAATCCACATTATCCTTTTTCATGATAAAAGTTATTATATTTAGAATAAAAAGTATTGCTAATACTACAAAGCACACTGTCAATGATACTAAAATTATATTTCTTACAACAGTTGATAAACTACTTGTAAAATATGATAACATAATCCCATGAATTATTCCTTCTATAGCAAAAGCTATTGATAAAAGCCATGCTTTCCATTTACCTTCTTTATAAAATTTCCACATTTCAGTAATTCCAATTCCTGATAAAGCTGCTGCTGGAGGTGCCATCATTGCTAAATAATATGGATGGAATAATCCAGTTGTATAACTAAAGTATATAAATTCAGGAACTAACCATACAAACCATAATGCTAATGATGACTTTCTATTATTATCTAATTTAAATCTTAATTTTTCTTTTAATGCACCAGCTATAAATCCTAATAATGCAAGCGGTAAAAACCAAACTATTTGATCTAATAAACTACTTTTAGTGAATAATCTTGTAAGACCTGCTTTTACCTATGCTCCAAATGTACCTTGAAGACCGCCTTGACCTCCTGGTCCTCCACCTTGTATTCCTCCATTAGGTGGCTGCATGTTATCATCTCTTTTGCTATTTCCACCATCTTGGCTTGTGCTATCAGTAGGTCCACCTTGCAATGCTTGTTGATTTCCATCTATTCCATTACTTGATATTTCTCCTCTGTTGTTTCCACCAGGAGTACCTTGAGTTGACTGCTTACTATCACCGCCTAGACCTCCATTTGAACTACCACTAAGGTCAAGTCTTTCTAATCCATTATGTCCAATTATTAATTCTAATTCACTATTATTAGTACTCCTACCTACATATGGTCTATTTTGAACTGGTACTAAATCTACAATTGCTGCCCACGAAAAAGATACTGCAATTAAAATGACTGATCCTATTATAAGATGGCCTATTTTTTTCTTAAAGGATGTTGTTCCAGATAAAAGGTATGTAATATAAATAGCCGGAGCAATCATATATGCTTCTAACATTTTTATATTAAAACCAATACCTACAAGTAACAAACTTATATAAAGATATTTTAGCTTTTCCTGCTTCTGCAGCCTTAGTGAGAACTAAACAAGCAAATAGCAATGTTACAACAAGTAAATTATCTATGGTATTATTTCTACTTGCAGCTACAAATACTGGAGTTACAGCAAGACGTAATCCTGAGATAAGCCCAGCTACGCTGCCAAACGATCTTTTTACAATATAATATAAAAGATATACTGAAACAATTCCTGCTAATGCTTATGGCAACAGTATACTCCATCCACTAAATCCAAATATTTTAGCAGATATCTCTTGTATCCAAAATCCCATCGGCGGCTTGTCAATTGTTACAAAGCTGCCCGGATCAAAAGATACAAAGAAAAAGTTCTTAAGACTTAACGTCATGCTCTTTACGCCAGCTGCAAACATAACTATTTCCATATCCCTCAATACTTATGTTTGCAAAATTAAGTATTGCTGATAATATTAAAATCAATGATATACTTATCGTTTCTTTAGTTAATTTAAATCTCTTCACAATATGTCCTCCTCTTTATTTATTGGTTTAAATCCCCCGTATATACTGATATATCAACTATTGTTATACTTCTTAACAACCTACAATACAGTTTTAATTTAAACTTTTCATATTATTTTTTTGAATCAAGTCTTGAGCTCTGTAAGCTTTTGAATCTATACTGGTATTCTATCTATTAATTATCACAGCCTTGTTACAGTCTAATCACAAATTATGTACAATTTGAATAATGAATTATAAACATAAAAATAACCCACGAAATCCATTTTTCAGATTTCATGGGTCTTGTTATTGTGGAACACACTCTTTAAAATTAGGCAATAAATTTTAATTACATAGTTTTCTTCATCATTTGTGTGATTACTTAAATACTTTAATACGTTCTTCTAATGGCTTAAATTCTTTTTCACTTGGCTCTGCTGTAGGTTTTCCAAATGGCATTTGTCCAATAATCTTCCAACTATCAGGTATGTGCCATTCTTTCTTCACATCTGATTCAATAAGTTCATTATAGTGTTGTAATGATACTCCAAAACCTTCAATTTCTAAAGCTGTCCAAATGACAAATTGATGCATTCCACTTGATTGCTGCGACCAAATTGGAAAATTGTCCTTGTAAAGCGCAAATTTTTCTTGAAGAGACTCTATTATACTCTTATCCTCAAAGAATAAAACTGTGCCATATCCACTTTTAAAAGAATTTATCTTATCTTCAGTATCCTTAAACTTGTCAGCTGGCACGATCTTTCTTAAAGCCTCCTTTGTAATGTCCCATAATTTATCATGTTCCTTGCCGAGCAATAAAACTATCCTTGCACTTTGTGAGTTAAATGCTGATGGAGTATGTTTAACAGAATGCTCTATAATTTCTTCAATCCTTTCATCCGAAACAACTGTTTCCTTACTTATTCCATAATACGAACGCCTATCTGCTACTGCGCTTAAAAAATCCTTTGACATAAATCATTCCTCCTCATTTATAAAACATATTTATAATAATTTTTAATTAAATGTAAACTATTATTCTTTTCTCATTTCTAAAACTAAAATATGAGAATTTTCCTTTGCTTTAATTAGTATATCTTCTTCAACTATTTCTAGTCCATCTTGAACATTTAATTCTATATTATTTATTTTAGATTTTCCCTCTATCTGAACTAAATACGCTTGCCTTTTTTCACCTACCAAAAACTTAATTTCATTTTCTTTCTCAAGTTCTAAAGAATAAATATTTGTATCTTGATTTATTTTTATTGGAGCCTCTCCCTTTTTACTCGAAACCATATGAAGCCATTTGTTTTCCCTGTCATTCCACTTGAACCTATAGTCTCCATAATCGGGATTATACCCTGACTTTTCCGGTAATATCCATATTTGTAACAATCTTAATCTTTTTTCACCATAATTAATTTCACTATGATATACTCCTGTCCCAGCGCTCATGTATTGAACATGTCCTCGAGTTATTGTGTTTTTATTCCCCATACTATCTTCATGTGTAAGATCACCATTAATTACGTATGTTATTATTTCCATATCTTTATGAGGATGTGTATCAAATCCTGTGTCAGGTTCAATTAAATCATCATTTATAACCCTTAAAGTTCCAAACCTAATATTAAATGGATTATAATATTCTGCAAAAGAAAAATGAAATTTACTTCTTAACCATCCCAGATCACTACTTCCCATGCTCGTACTATCAATCTTTCGTAACACTTTACATCCCTCCTATTCATTATTATTAATATATAATCAAAATATCCCAAATCTTTCTATTAAATTCACTAAACTTACGAAAACTCACTCAAACAATTTAATATAGTTCATTACTTTTAGTAACTAACTATATATAAATTATAATACACTTATTATTGCTGGTCAATAATATTTAAAACTATTTTTCTAAATATCATTTTTAATAAAAGATAAAAAGCGGCTACCTCAAATTTATTTTGATTAAGCCGCTTTCTTATGCTTTTTATAATATATTTAACTAAGTCCATTTTTCTGCCCATTTTTGAATTTCATCCATAGCGCTTTGAAGATCTCTTCCTTTTTCCGTCAACTCATATTCTATTCGTACTGGAGTTTCTGGATAAACCTTTCTTATAATAATTCCTTCCTTCTCCAATTCCTTAAATCTTTCTGTAAGCATACGAGCACTCATATTAGGAATTGCTTCTGCTATATCTGAAAAACGATTTTGATCATTCAATAACGTTCTTATAATCAAACCGGTCCATCTTTTCCCTAGTAGTTCAAAGGCATTTTCAAACTTTGGACACATATGAAACTTTTCCATTTTCAATCACCACCTTTAGTTATTTTATCACACTTACTTTATAATAGTAAGTACGTTATTTTATTCTTAATCTTTGATTATAATTAAACCACCTTTTCTGATGAAAATTATATTTGTAAATCAATTTTACATCAGAAAAGGTGGTTTTAATAATATAAATTTAAATTTTAATATATTATAATCTTATTGTTTCTCCACATTTAACTTCCACAGCTTTATTGTCTACGCTAATCCATACTGTTATTGCAGTCGGATTATATACAATATCTCCTTTTGCAGAGAATTCAAGTTTTTTTAATGCCTTAATATATCTCATTACCTCAATGTTGCTCGCAAACCAAATTTCTTTATTTTTATAAACTAACTCACAAAAATTCTCAATCAAATTCCAGTTATTATTTCTTTCAAACTCAAAGCTATGTCCCCAAACATACATTAGTTTTAATTTTCCATTAAATTCATAATTCGAAAATTCTTGTCCAAGCTCCATAAGGTTATCATCATGATGACAAGTTGCATTCCAAGCCAAGAAATTTTCTGGAATATAAAAATCATGATGTGAAACTACAGTTCTTGAGTACTGAATTCCAATACTCTCAAGCGTTTTTATAATCTTTCCATTAAAAGCTCCATAAGGATACGACATTCCTTTTATAGGATAACCAACTAAAGACTCTAAGCATTTTCTGTCTTCAAATATTTCTTCTATGATACCTTCAACTGGTATGCAGTCTAGAAATGGATGCATTTTTGCATGCAGGGAAACCTCATGACCTTCATAAAGCCTTGCAACTTCAGCTTTAGTTATAAAGTTCTCCTTATCTAGGATTCCTGAGTTTAAATGAAACGTACCTTTTATTCCATACTTATTAAATATGCTTATTAATCTCCTATCAAAAATTTGTCCATCATCATAACTCATGGTTAATGCTTTTGTTTTTCCTTCTGGAAATAAATCAAAATTAATATTCATACCTTTCACCTCAAATTTTATATTTTTAACTCAGTAAAAAACAATATACCAACGCTATAACATATATTTATTCTTAATCATTCCCCTTGACTAAATGCTCTTTGGAACAGATTCAACTAAACTTAACTACAATATAAAATTTCATCTAAAAAGTCTAATTTGTCTTATACATATGACTTTAACTTTTTGCCCTCATAACCTTATTTCCACATAGAGTTGTTGGGATATGGACAATCTTTCTCCTGCTGCAAGGCTCTAACCTGCACAATACATCCACATTCTCTGCAGGTTGTATTATACTCTAGATATTTACAGCTTTCGCATTTCTGAAGTCTTCTACTATACACTTCCTCAGATACTAAATTAAAATTTTTGCTATTAATAATACTTAAGATCATTGCTTTTATATCCTCTGGTGGAACCTTGACACTTGCCGAGCACCCTTTACAGTTATCTATATATGCCATCTAATTACGTTAGCTCCAATGTAACTAAGGACATAGCAGGAAGTACTGCTGTAAGTCTTCCTTCTGCTATACTTGCAGCATCAAATGATTTTAGTGATACTTTATCTGGATCTTCAAAGGTATTATGAGCATTCATTGCATCTGCAGTAAGTATAGTTCCTGTCACCTTATCCATTACTTTCCCTCTAAGCTCGCACTGAATATCAGCGGATTTTATAGGACTTAAATTACATAAGGATACATGAAGCTTACCATCCTTGTCCATCGAGGCAGTAGCAGTTACCTGTGGTATCTTATCTTCACCAAAAATATAGTCACCTGATTCAATATTTAGATCAATTAATTCAGCATCATGGTGAACCTTATACATATTAAAAGCATGATAAGTTGGAGTTAATATCATCTTTGAACCTTCTGTAAGTATAACAGCTTGAAGTACATTTATGGTCTGAGCTATATTCGCCATTTGCACTCTATCACAGTGCTTATGAAAAATATTAAAATTTACTCCGGCAACTAAAGCATCCCTTATTGTATTTTGTTGATACAAGAAGCCTGGATTTGTTCCTGGTTCAACATCAAACCAAGTCCCCCATTCATCCACTATTAAAGCAACTTTCTTCTCTGGGTCATATTTATCCATAATTGCTGAATGCCTCGTAAGAAGCTCTTCCATCATCATTGATTTTTTTATAGTAATAAACCATTCTTCTTCACTAAACTCCGTAGCAGAACCTTTACCAATCCAGAAATCCCCTGGTATTGTGTAATAATGCAAGCTCATTCCGTCCATAAATTTGCCTGCTTCTCTCATAAGCACTTCAGTCCAGTTATAATTATAATCATTAGGACCACAGGCTATTTTGAATATTTTATTATCCCCGAAGTTCCTTACGTAGGTTGAATATCTTCTATATAGATCAGCATAGTATTCTGGACGCATATTACCACCACAGCCCCAGTTTTCATTTCCAACCCCAAAGTATGTAAGCTTCCAAGGTTTCTCATTACCATTTTCTGATCTTAAATTTGACATTGGTGATTCTCCATCAAAAGTCATATACTCAATCCATTCTCTCATTTCTTGAACTGTTCCGCTTCCCACATTACCACAAATATATGGTTCTGCTCCTAACAGCTCACAAAGTTCAAAAAATTCATGTGTACCAAAGTGATTGTTTTCTGTAACTCCACCCCAATGTACATTCACCATCTTAGGCCTTGACTTTGGATCACCTATACCATCTTTCCAATGATATTCATCAGCAAAACATCCTCCTGGCCATCTAAGAACTGGAATCTTTAACTCTTTTAAAGCTTCTACTACATCTTTTCTTATCCCATTTATATTTGGTATTTCCGAGTCCTTTCCTACCCAAAACCCACCATAAATACATCTCCCTAAATGTTCAGCGAAATTACCATAAATATTCTTATTTATTTTTCCTTTTTTAATATCTGTATTAATAATTATCTTTGCCATTTTACACCTCTCAAAACTAATTTTTAGTGCACAGAAATAAAAACAAATTACTACTAAACAACCATTTTTTAACTATACATCATACAAAAGCTTTATATTATTCCTTTACTGCACCAGCAGTAAGGCTTTTTTGTACTTGATCACTTAAAAGTATATATATCACTATTGTTGGTATTGTTGCAATAACAAGGCCTGCACCTATATCTCCCCATTTTGTTACATAATTACCTACCATAGACATAATGCCTACCGTAAGCGTTTTAAATTCAGTTTTATTTATAAAGGTTACTGCAAACATCAACTCATTCCATGAAGACAGATATGTGAATATTGCTACAGTAGCCATAGCTGGTCTTATAATAGGAATAATTATAGAAAAGAATATTCTAAAAATGCCACATCCATCTATTACTGCCGCTTCTTCCAATTCCTTTGGAATCCCTTGTAAAAATGCTGCTAATATAATAACTGCCATTGGAATAGCAAAAGCTGTGTAAGGTATGATTAAAGCCCAATATGAGTTTAACATTTTTAAATTTTTTAGAACCATAAATAACGGCAATAATGCTGCATGAATTGGAACCATCATTCCTATTAATATTATTATCAAAGTAGGTTTACTAAATTTCCATTTCATGCGGCTGATTGCATAAGCTGTCATAGAAGACAACAAGAGCACTAAAGCTATAGTGATTACTGTAACAATTACACTGTTAAAGAAATATTTCATGACATTAGCCTGTTTAATAGCACTTTCATAGTTTTCAATACGCCACACATGTGGAAGGCCAGCAATGTTACCACCAAATATCTCACCATTATCTTTAAACGAGAATAGAACCAACCATACAAGTGGATATATCTGTATTATTGCAACAATAATGAGAAATATCTGTATAGGTATTTTACTTATATTCCTTTTACCGTTTGAAGAACTTTCAAGCATTTTCATCTAAACTCACTTCCTTCCATTTTTTACTCTGTTTTAATAAGTCTATCGAGCATTACTGTAAGTATCAAACATTCTATTATGATAAATACCGACATTGCACTTCCATAGCCGTATTTATAATTATCAAAAATAGTAGTATACATCAAGGTACTTGGAACTTCTGTCGAGAAAAATGGCCCACCATTAGTTAATACATAAATCAAATCAAATACCTTCAACGCACCAATCAACGAGAAAGTCATACAAACCTTTAAAATGGGTTTTAAAAGTGGAATAGTAATATACCATGCTGTTTTTATAGGAGAAGCTCCATCTATCTTTGCTGCTTCGTTAATATCTGAAGAGATTGACTTTGCTCCAGCATACATAATCAGCATATGATAGCCCACATACTGCCATAATATAGGAATAAAACAACTTATAAGAGCTGTATCTTCTTTTCCTACCCAGTCATGGGCTAATTGGTTTAGTCCAATAGCTCTAAGCATAGTATTTAGTAGTCCATAATCAGCATTATATATTTTAATCCAGAGTTGTCCAATTACAACAGTAGAAATAATTACAGGTATAAAATAAACTGTACGATAAAACTTTTCAAATTTAACTCCTGAAGCCAAAATCAGCGCTAAAAGAAGAGATATAGGTAGTTGAATTACTATGGAAACAAATGCAAATAATAATGAATTCTTAACTGAATGCAAGAATCTTGCGTCCATAAACATATTCTTATAATTATCTAATCCAATAAATGTTCCGCTTCCTACACCGCCCCAATCAAGCATACTATATTTTACCGATAAGATAATCGGAATAAATATAATTGTAAACATTATTATTAGCGTTGGAAGCACAAATATACAAATTGTTTTTTTGTTTGATAAAATAGAATTTATGATAATCACCTCTTCAATAAAGACTGTGGCAAAACATTTTGTTTTACCACAAATCCTATGCTGTTTTACTTTTCTCCTTCTACTTTGGACATTTTATCGCAGAATTCTTCTGGAGTAATCTTCTTCCCTAAAAGTTCTGCAATGAGATTCTTATGTGTCTCTGAAGAATCTGCAGGGAGTATATTATCCCACCAGTTAATAAATGATGTACCTGTTGCCATTAGCTCTGCTGATTTCTTTGTTAAATCAGAAACTGTAGAGGTATCCAATCCTTTTGTATCCCAGCATGGTAGACCTGCATTTGCTAAATAACCTTCTTTACCTATTTTTTCGCTTAAGTAAATTAAGAATTGAGCAGCCTCCTTAGGATGTTTTGTATTTGCATTAGCATAGAAACCGTCTACACCACCGCCATAAAACTCTGTTGCCTTACCCGCACCATCCTTAAATAAAGGAAATGGCACTGCTACAACTTTTCCGCTACTAGCTGCTGATTTATCTTCTATTGGTGAGTTTACCCAATTCGCTTGAAACATCATTGCAGAATTACCTCCTGTGAAAGCACCTAACATTTCATCGTAACTCATACTAAACATGTTATCGTTAAAGGCTCCAGCATCAGCCATTTCCTGAATCTTTTTTGCAGCTTCTATGAATTGAGGCGAATTAAATTTTGATGGATCTTTTAGTGCTGCCATAGCTGCATCATTTCCTGCCTGACGCATAGCAAAGATATCAAACCAATACATTCCAGGCCATCTATCCTTTTCTCCTAGTGCTATCGGAGTAATATTAGCTGCGCGTAACTTCTTTACAGCATCAAGCAATTCATCATATGTGGTAGGTATTTTTGCTCCAGCCTTATCAAATAACTCTTTATTACAATATAAGCTTGCTATAAATGAATACATTGGCAAACTATAAGTCTTCCCATCAACTACGCACCCATCTATAGTACCTTTAACTAGCTTGTCTTTAACGTCTTGAGTAAGATATTCATCAAGAGCCAGCATATTTCCTGATTGTATATAAGGTTTAACAAAACTTCCTCCATACATATACTCTATATCAGGCCCCTCATTTGCTGCTATAGCTGTTTTAATCTTTGTTTTGTATTGCTCCCCTGTAACTCCATCTTGTTCTACAATTATATCTGGATGTTCTTTGTTCCACTCTTCAACAGCTTCTTTTAGTAATTTTGAAGTTGGATCAGTATCGCCAACAGATTGATGCCACATTGACAATTTAATTGTTCCATTTCCTCCGCTAGAACTATCTACACTTGTTGAACTTGAACATGCAGTGAAGGAAAGCGCCATTGCACTAACAAGTGTAGCAGTTATTATTTTTAAGACATGTTTTTTCATTAAAGATCCCCCTTATATATGTTTTTTTACTTCTCTTAATATTCTAGAAGTATCTGATATTGTTTACAATTCAATATCTGCACATAAATATTCAAAAAAACAACATGTTATCTAGACTTTTTTAAACTTTCTAAATTCATTAATGCAAAGTCCTGTATGCTTTTTAAATAGAATGCTTAGATAATGGGAATCACTTATTCCAACCCTTTCACTAATCTGAGATCCATTTAAATTTGTTTCCAACAAAAGTTTTTGAACTTTTTTAATTCTTATTTCAGTAAGATACTCGATAAAAGTCTTAGAAGTTTGCTGTTTAAATAGACGTCCCAAATGTCCTGAGCTTATAAAGAATTCTTTTGCAACACTAGATAGTGATAAATCTTGATTGGAAATATTATTATTTAAATATTCCTTTACATTTTTAATAAATGTATTCGCTTTTACTGCATTCGATTTTTGCATCAATCCAGTAATGTCTTCTACACATTCTCTCATGCACTGTTTTAGTTCTGGCAAATTATCAGCTTTTAAAATCAATTCATTTATTTTTTCATGGCTTTTCCAAATGTCTGTAGGAGTAATTTTCTGTTCACTAGCAATGCGTTGACAGGCAAATAACACATCTAAAGCCTGTAATCTCGCTTTTTTCATAGTTTCCAGATAACCAATAGCTGAAATGGTAAATATCTGTTCTAAAATTTCTAAAGCATTTTCCTTTGCTCCTGCATTAATAAATAAGCTTAACTTCCCTATCTTATCTTCATCTCTGTTATGAAAAATATTTTCACCTACATGTATGTCAGTGTAACTTATAACCTGGTTCTTTCCAGCAATAACTTTGTAGTTCACCGCTTCTATGGCCTCTTTGTAAGAAAATCTGATATTTTGAGCCTCTCCTTTTTTCATACCAACTCCCAAACTTACAGAACACTCTAACCTGTCTATAATTATTTTTTTTAGCAATTCACAACTTTCTATTAAATCTACCTTTTCACTATTTGATAATATTGCAATTCTTCTTCCATTATCAAAAAATACAAAAACATAATTATCTTCTTTAAAAAAATTTTGTATAATATTAAAGCACTGCATAGATAGCAAAATTTTATTTTCTTCTTTTCTCTCATCTTTTATTAAATTATCCACTTCTATCAATGCTATCTGGAATACATTATAGTAAAGATCTACATTAATCTTAAAATACTCAAATTTACTCATGATCTCTTCCGACGTTAGCTGATCAAATAAAAGTTCATTCAAAAACTTCTCTTTTAAAATTGGTAAACTTTCATGAACCTGCTTTTTCAATTGATTATATTCCTCTTCATGATTTCTTTTTGAGTTTATTATATTTCTAAGCTTGCTTAAGGTCTCCATAAGTTCAGATGAATTTATAGGTTTTAAAATAAAATCATATATTCCAAGTTTAATACCACTTCTTGCATATTCAAAATCATCATAACCTGTAACAATAATAATTTTAATATCCGGATATTTTTCTATTATATTCTTACTAAGTTCAATTCCATCCATAGAAGGCATGCATATATCAGTAAATATAATGTCTGGATTTAATTTATCTATCAATTCTAAAGCTTGCTCTGCATTTCCTGCTTCTCCTACGACTTCCATATTTACGTCTTCCCAATTAACCTTCATCTTTATGAGATTTCTAATTAAATATTCATCATCTACAATAATAACCTTTAATATACCTTTCATTTTTATAACCATTCCTTTCTTGAAGCATAAAGCATTATGAAATTATTTCTTTCAGACTTCAATAGTCTTTGTGCTCGATGTTTATATACAATAAAATTTTTGTGCCTCCCCCGAACTTGCTTTCAATTTTGCACGCTTCATCATCCCCATAAAAAATTCTAATTCTTTCAAAAGTTCCCCTAAGTCCAAAGCTTTCCTTAATACTTTTATTATTATTGCTTATAATATCTTCTATTTGCTTCTCACTCATTCCAGCACCATCATCTTCTACTGATATAATAACAATTCCATTGTTCCTATGAACACTAATTTTGATAGTTCCATTTTTCCCATTTTCTCTAATTCCATGATATAGTGCATTTTCAACAAGTGGCTGCAAAATAAGCTTAGGAATCTTATAATCTAGGCAGCTTGCTTCAATTAAATATTCTGCTTTGAATAAATCTGGATATCTTATCTTTTGAATTTTGAGATAGTTTTTAACCATTTCTATTTCTTCTCTAATGGTTATAATTTCCTTGCCTTTGCTAACGCTTGTCCTATAATAATTACCTAAAGCTTCTACTAATTCGCTTACCTCTTTATTGCAGCCTGAAAGAGCCAGTGAATTAATTGAATCTAACGTATTATATAAAAAATGAGGTTTAATCTGAGCTTGAAACGTATACAGTTCTGCTTTTCTGATTGTCTTTTGTTCTTCTATAACGTGAACAATAAGCTTTTTTATTTCTGCTATCATTATGTTATAGCCGCTGCAAAGTTTCTTCAGTTCATAACCATAAGCCTTAATATGTACCTCATTGAATACGCCTTTTTCTATATCTTTCATAGAATTCAGTAAATATCCAATAGGCATAGTAAAAATTCTAGATATACCAATAGAACAAACAAATAGGATAATTCCATTAAACAATATAACTATAAAACCTATAAATATCATAGTCATATTTTCTTTATAAAGTTTAGTAAAAGGAATAACACTTACAAATTTCCAATTATAATCATTTTTAGAGCTGTAACTAATAAGATATTCTGTTTTATCTATTTTTTTCATCTTATACCCTATATCCTTACCTACAAACTCATCACCTGCTCTTATCATTTCATTATCTATATTTATATTCCCTTGTACACTTCCCTCTTTATTATTTACGCTTTTTAATGATGTAATTTTCTGATTTTTTTCATCTAATACGGTTATATTAGTTTCAACATCACTAGAGATATTATCAAAAACCTGTTTAAATGATTTTTGTGGAATATTAATTACTAAAACGCCTAACTTATCTACATTATCCATATCTCTTACTAGACGTATCAAAGAAACATAGTTATCTTGACTATTTTCAAAGGTTACCCCTCCTCCATTTAATTCCAGTATAAATCCCCCGTTTTTTTCCATTACACGTTTATACCATTCTGCGTTAATAATTTTATAAGCTGAAAGACTTGGTAATACATCTGCTCCTACCGAATAGACATTGCTAGAATTATCTAAAATATACACTGAACTTACATAAGGCACGGACTGAATAAATTTATACAAGTATGAACTTACCTTAGCCTGTGCATTTAAATCCTCATACATACCACCTTGCCTTAAAAGCTTTTGCAAATCACTATTGGATAAAACCATTTTAGACAGACTGTCTGCATTATTAATCATCAAATTAATATTTGTCTGTATAGAATTTAATGTTTGAACAGACACTTCACTGACTTTTTTCTGTGTAATATTTAAATATATTTTTTCATAAAAAAAACTACTTACAAAAGTCGAAGCCACAATAAGTACAAAATAAAACAAAGCTATTATCAGTCCAATTTTACCATCAGATAATTTTTTATTTAGTTTTTTAATCAACATTCCTATACACCCCATAAACTCAAATTCTACATTTATCGTAAAATTCAATAATTATCCTTTGAGAACTTATAGCATTCCACATTTAGAAGTTAATTTTCCAAAAATAATTTTGAGAACATTAGAATTACTTTTTCCACATTATATCATCTAAAATAAATTATGAATTAAATAAATCACACAATATCATAACATCAATTATTCTAAAAATTATATCACAATCAAGTTGCATATTTTATCATTTGTTGTAAATAATGTATTTTCATATATTAATTAAATAAAATCATTATTTTAAAAAAGATGTAATTAAATAAAAAAGGCCCCACAAAAATCCAACTTTTAGATTTTTGTAGGGCTTGTTGATATAAGAAAATTTAACTTTCTAAATTAGGAAAAATGTTTAGATTCGCTTTGAATAATCTATCTAATATTATTAACTCAAGATATTTAATCTATAAGTGTATACATAAGCTTTCTAAGTTCACCCTTATCCCTGCCATTCCTCTTAACATAATCTTCAAACTGATCTTCATCAATTTTATTAATGTCAAAATACTTAGCATTCTTATTTCCAAAATAAAGGCCGCAGGTGCTTGCTGTTGGGGACATCATATAACTATCCGTAAGTTCTACTTTTAACTCTACCTCTTTATCAAGAAGATTAAATAGTTTTACCTTCTCTGAATGATCTCTAAGGGAAGGATAACCTATTGCTGGTCTTATTCCTCTATAATTACCTTTAAAGATATCTTCCATTAATAAGTTTTCCTCTTTTGAATATGCCCAAAATTCTTTTCTTACTTTTTCATGAATATATTCTGCAAGGGCTTCTGCAAGTCTGTCTGCAAGCAATATTACCATTGTTGCACTGTAATCATCACCAGAAGCTTTAAGTTTATCTGCGTATTCCTTTGCTCCTACTCCACCTGTAGTAATGAAGGCACCTATATAATCTTTTATTTCACTATTCTTTGGTGCTATATAATCTGATAAACAAAGGTACGTGTTATCTTTTTTCTCCTCTTGTTGTCTAAGAAGATTAAAAGTGGTTACCTCTGAGTTATTATAAACTTCAATATTATCACCTACAGAATTAGCTTCAAAAATACCAAAAGCTGCATTTGCTTTTAGGATATTTTCACTTTCTATTTTATCAAGCATCTTTTCAGCATCAGCTAATAATTTTTTAGCTTCTTCACCGTATTTGGGATCTTCAAGTATTTGTGGATATGGCATTCCCATATCCCAGCCTATGAAGAAAAAGCTCCAATCTATATACTTTCTTAATTTTCCTATAGGAAAATCTATGAATTTCTTTATTCCTAGCATCTTAGGTTTATCTATTTGTTCCTTATCCCACTCTATCTTTAAGTTATTTTTTCTTGCATAATCTAATGGAATGAATTTTCTAGGCACTTTGTTGAAAAGTTCTCTTATTTTTTCATATTCTGCTTCTAAAGCTTTAAGATATTCGGCTTTTTTATCTTTATTTAAAAGATATTTCGCGGCCTCAACAGCTTTTGATGCATCGGTTGTATGAATTACTCCACCTGAGTATTTTGGTGCAATTTTAATTGCAGTATGAGCTCTCGAGGTTGTTGCTCCACCAACCATTAGTGGAATTTTAAAGCCCTGCTTTTCCATCTCTTCAGCGACAGTTGCCATTTCTTCTAGAGAAGGAGTTATAAGGCCGCTTAAGGCTATAATATCTGCATTTTCATTTTTAGCTGTTTCTAAAATAACTTCTGTAGGTACCATTACTCCAAGGTCGATGACTTCAAAGTTATTGCAAGAAAGTACCACTGATACAATATTTTTACCTATATCATGAACATCACCTTTTACAGTTGCAAAAACTATTTTTCCTGCACTAACACTTCCACTGCTGCTTTTTTCTTCTTCTAGATATGGCATTAAAACTTCAACAGCCTTCTTCATAACTCTTGCACTTTTTACAACCTGAGGTAAAAACATCTTTCCGTCACCAAAAAGTTTGCCTACTTCATTCATACCATCCATAAGAGGTCCTTCTATTACCTCTAAAGATTTGCTATATTCTGTTCTTACTTCTTCAACATCCTCTTTAATATATTTATCTATACCTTTTACTAAGGCAGTTTTTAATCTCTCTTTAACATTTTCGTTTCTCCAAGCTTCTTTGCTCTCTTCTGCTTTGCTCTCAGCTTTGTTGTAGGTTGCTGCAAATTCCAAAAGCTCCTCTGCTGCATTTTCACTCTTATTAAAGATAACTGCTTCTACTTTTTCAAGTAACGCTTCATCAATTTCATCATAAATCTGTATCATTCCAGGGTTTACGATGCCCATATCCATTCCAGCTTTAATTGCATGATATAAGAACACTGAATGCATAGCTTCCCTGATTACATTGTTACCTCTAAAGGCAAAGGAAAGATTACTTACACCACCGCTTACTTTTGCATAAGGTAAATTTTCTTTTATCCACTTAGTTGCATTAATAAAGTCCACGGCATAATTATTATGTTCTTCTATTCCTGTTGCAATTGTTAGAATATTAGGATCAAAAACTATATTTTCTGGAGGAAATTTAACTTCGTTTACTAAAATATCATAAGCTCTTTTACAAATGCTTATCTTTTTCTCATAAGAATCTGCCTGCCCATTTTCATCAAAAGCCATGACAACAGCTGCTGCTCCAAAGTCTTTTATAACTTTAGCCTGTCTTTTAAATTCCTCTTCTCCTACTTTAAGACTTATGGAATTTACTATTGGTTTTCCTTGAAGTGCTTTAAGTCCAGTTACAAGAACCTCAAACTTAGAGGAATCTATCATTACTGGCACTTTAGAAATTTCAGGTTCACCTGCTAAAAGTTTAAGAAAATTATCCATCTCCTCTTTTGCCTCTAAAAGAGCATCATCAAAGTTTATGTCTACTACTTGAGCTCCATTTTGAACCTGATCTTTTGCGATAGATAAAGCTTCCTCGTAATTTTTCTCTCTTATTAATCTTGCAAATTTCGCCGATCCTGCAACATTTGTTCTTTCACCAATATTTATAAAATTATTTTCCTTGTTTGCTCTAAGAGCTTCTAAACCGCAATAAACTGTTTCCTTCTCAACATCAGGTATCTTTCTTGGTGGTATATCCTTTATTGCTTCACTTATTGCTTTTATATGATCTGGCGTTGTACCACAACAACCACCGACAATATTTAGACATCCATCCTCTGCTAAGCCTTTTATTAAAGCAGCTGTATCTTCTGGTTTTTCATCATATTCACCAAAAGAATTTGGAAGTCCTGCATTTGGATACATGCTTATAAATCTATTTTGAGTTTTTGAAAGATATTTTACAAATGGTATTAAATCTTTTGCTCCAAAAGAACAATTTAAACCTATTGCAATTATACTCTCATCTACCATAGTATTTACAAATGCTTCTAAAGTCTGCCCTGAAAGAATTCTTCCGCTTTTATCTGCAATAGTCCCAGAGATTATTACAGGTAACTCCTTGCCTTTCTCTAAAAATGCAGACTTCGCTCCCATAAGCGCAGCCCTTGCATTTAATGCATCAAAAATTGTTTCTATAAGAATTAAATCTACTCCTCCATCAATAAGCCCTAAAACCTGATCTTTATATGCTTCCTTCAATTCATCAAAGCTTATATTTCTATAGCCTGGATTTTCAACATCTGGAGATAAAGAAGCAGTTTTATTTGTAGGCCCAAGTGATCCTGCTACAAAACGAGGTTTATCTGGATTTTCTGCTGTAAATTTATCTGCAGCTTCTTTTGCAATCTTTGCACCTTCAAAATTAAGTTCATATATTTTATCTTCCATTTCGTAGTCTTTTTGAGATATACTAGTACTATTAAATGTGTTAGTTTCAATTATATCTGCACCAGACTCCAAATAGGCTTCATGAATTTCTCTTATTATATTAGGATTAGTGAGATTTAAAATATCATTATTTCCTTTTTGATTACAAGAGATGTTTAGATTCCCTCTATAATCTTTTTCTTCTAATTTATAATTTTGAATACAAGTTCCCATAGCCCCATCTAGTACTAGTATTCTTTTTTCTAATAACTCTTTAATTTGTAAATTCATCAAGTTTCCTCCCCAAATTGTTTTATATATAGTCTAATAGGTTTTTATTAGTATCAAAAAATTTATGTTATTTTCTTTTATCCTTAAGTAAGCCCTAAAACACACACTAATAAAAATAAACCTATATTTTCTTATATCAATTTTAAATGATTTGCCATAAAGAGTCCAATTATTTTGATATTTTATTAAAATATAATAAGTAATATCCACGGCAATCCTAAATCTCCTATCTCTAAAAAAATGAAGGTGCCTCTTCTATAAGCCTAAGAGGCACCTTCAAAAATATAGTTTCAATTCACAATGCACATTTTACAATTCACAATTACGGCTAAAATTCTTGCAATATTTTGAATTATTATGAAGAATTATTTTTGTAAAAAATATATAATCTACTATTTAATTTTTATTGTGAATTTTTCATCACCATAAACTTCGATAGATTTTGATTTATCTATGGTTTTAACAGAATAGTCCCCATCTTTAATTTCCTTATCACAAGTAATTGCATACTCATCAGTATCTGCATTATAAGTAGTAGCTTCTTTTTGTTCTTCAAAATTATAATCCTCATTAAATGAGATTATATTTTCACCAGTTTTATTATCTACTATTTCAATTGGTGCTGCATTGACTCCATATCTTGATTTATAATAAATCTTTGTTTTTCCATCTTCAGTATTCACTTTAGTAATAGTCATATATTCTTTTCCCTCACTGGAATATAACTTTGTTTCTCCTTTTAAATTTAGTTTTTCAGTAATATTATTTTCAGTTTCATGGCTATCATTATTTTTATATTTCCATGGTATAAATGTTAGGTAATCAGTATCATCATAAATTTCTTTAAAACCATTACTGAAATACATTATATAATTTCCATCTTTATCTTTATCACCTACTGCTTCTTCTGACTTGTTTTTAATATATCTTCCTTTATTATCAAATACAGCAAAAGATAATCTATCAGCATTTTCTTCATCATCCATACGTGTTCCTTGTATCACTGTATTTAGTGGTGTTGTAATAATTTTGTTTATATGATATCCACTAACTATATTGCTTAAATCTATATTACATTCCTTCTTATTCACTTTCCCATTAACCTTCTCACTACTTACAGGAATATTAAAGTTCCAAGTTCCTTTAATAGGATTCTCTAGTCCTATTTCATCTATATCTAAATTTAATACAAATTTATCTGGTATCTCTACATATCCACCCAAGAAATGTTCATTTTGAAACTCCTTAGACATTGAATTATGTTTTAACACATTGTACTCTATAGAACCCACAAAGGTTTTATTATCATTCATAAACTTTCCTGTTCCACCTGCACTAAAAGTAGTTTCTTTGCCATTTATTCTTAATTTTGCTCCTGGAAACCTTGGAGTATCTTGTATTTCATTTTCACTTTCAATAGTATAAAATATTGATAATTGAACTTCATCGTAAACCACTTTATTAATGGTCATCTTTAAGCCGCTACTTTCCTTAGTTATGTTTAAATCTGAAGCATATTGATCATAATTTTCATAAGTTTTGTTGCTAAACATTTTAAATATATTCCCTATAATAGGAATATTGCTTGCATATGTTGGCATGGCCATTCCAAGTAATAGTGTTACCCCTATACAGCCTACCAATATGCAGCAAGCTTTCTTTATAGTAAATCTTTTCTTATTTATTTTGCTAAGTGTACTATCAATCTTTTGGTTAATATCATTTGGTACACAGTTAATTTCATCCTTTAGCTTTTTTCTTATTTTCTCATCAAATAAATCATCATTTAATTCTATCATATCTCCACCTCACCAATTATTTCTCTAAGTTTTGTTCTTGCCCTTGTGAGTCTAGATCTAACTGTTCCATCTGAAATTTTCAGCAATTTCGCAATATCTTTAGTACTCATATCCTCAAAAGAACAAAAGTGTCTGCGACACGCTCCTTCGGAGAAATTATTATTAGTTAAATTAAAAACCATAGAGATTGCTGTTCCTCTATGGTTTTCTTCTTATAGTTTATAACTTTTGCCATATACCCCATTGTATTCTTTAGGTCTCATAACTCCGCCACATTTTTCGCATGAAAAACAAGGCGGTTCATCTATATTACTTTGATCCATCTCATCAAAGTATTCTACAACCTCCCTAGGTATATTTTCTGTTATTCCACAATTTAAACATTTATATGGTATTATATCTTTCACTTAACATCCCTCCAACTATGTTGTTGTCGGCTTTATTTTACCATATAGTACTCCTTTTGCAATTGCATATATTTCCAGGATGTTTTCTAATTTTTCTTTCCCTTCACTTATAAATTTATCTTTAAAATATTCTCGCATCGAGCCGTATCGTGGATACACTATATCATTAAATCTCATCTTACCACCACATTTAGAACATTTGCATGGATCTACCCCAAAAGACGCAAGAATTCGATATTCCCACTTTTCTATTGATTTCTTAATTTGTATTATTTTCTTATCTATCATCTTGATAAATTGATCTTTATCCTTACATCTCCTCGAATACAGTCCAAAATATCTCACCATTTTAAAATTCTTGTCTGGTATATGTATTATAACTTTTTTTATAAACTCAAAGACTGACACTTTCTCTATTATTTCTTTATTGTCTTCATGTCTTTTATATTTAAATGTTACACTTTCACCATCATACGCAATTATTCTTGATTCTGCTATCGCAGGTCGTCCAACATATCTTCCAATATATTTTGCAGCTATCTTTGCTGATTTTATTTCATTTTTAGCATGAACATAAAATCCATCTTTATTATTTTTATATATTTTGTTCTTTAATCGTTTAAAACTATCTTTATTTCCTTCTCTTTTTATTATTTCATCTAATAATATTTTTTGCCATCTCTTTCTTAATGCTTCATACGAAAAATATTTAAAATTTCTCCAGGTAGTTAGCTTGCCCTTTCCACCTTCTGTAACCATCATGTGGACGTGGGGATTCCACTTTAAATCTCGTCCAAAAGTATGTATAACTGCTATAATTCCAGGTATAAATTCTTCTTTTTTATTTTGCTTATACATCCAACTCGTAACAGCTTTAGCTGCACATTGCGGAAGTAACTTCAGCCTATCTCTTTCTCTTCCGAAGTAATTTCTAAGTTCCTCTGGTATTGTAAATACCATATGTCTATGCTTTACATTTATTAATTTTCCCAGCATTCCATTAACCCAATTATCAACATAAACCTTTCCACATGATGTACAAAATCTACTTTTACAAGTGAACCCAACTTTCTTTATTTCGCCACATTCCTTACATTTTAATTCAATATAACCATTACTTATATCCTTGCATTTCATAACTTTTTTTACTTCTGCAATAACACTAGGTCTAATTCTGTTTTTATATCTTTTATAAAATTCATTCCAATTTTCCTCTAATATTCTTCTTAATTTACTCTTAATCATTTCATCAATTTACCACATATATTTTCCTAATGCAAGTCTACACCGCGCTTTCAGCAAGCGCGATTTTTATACTTTCCTATACAATAAAATAGTACTGTTGTCACTCTTAACTCTTCGCTTAATGAATTTATAGCCTTTGTCAAATCAATATTTTCATAACTATCATTATAGATCTCTGTATCGCTATTTTCAGATAAATAAGTAACTCTCTTACCTTTTCTTAATATTTGTGTACATTCATTAATTAAAATTTTAATCAACCAAGTTCTAAAGTACTCATCTTGTTTCAGAGAATTTATCTTTTGAAATGATTTTATTATTGTGTTTTGAATCGCATCTTCAATATCCACTGTATCCTTTAAAATCCCTCTGGCTACTCTGTAAATATTCAATCTATTTTCATCTATAAGAGCTAAAAAAGCTTCTTTGTCGCCTTTCTTCGCTTTAGATACTGTTGACTTTTTCCTATAATCAAAAAATGATATCAACTCCATCTTTTTCCTCCTTAATTTATACTACCTAGCTAAGTATTACAATAATTAGATGGGGCAGAAAACAAAAATGTTCCCGTAAAATTTTAAAAAACAATAAATCTTTTCCATCATACTCCATGACTATTCTGTTCCTGTAACTTTTCCATAAATTCTAATAATATGATACTATATTTTTCCTTTAGAAATAGTAAGAAATTTTTACATAAAAAAATAGCCATTCTATATGAACGACTATTTTTTTAAAGTTATTCTGTTTTATTATTTAGCTTGCTTCAAAACATAGTACCAAGGAGTTGCTCCTCTTTCTATATAATCACCATTTTTCCATTCAAAGAACATATACTTTGAACCGTTTATTTCTTTTATTATATATTTAGAAGCAGTTTTATCGCTAGTATTTAAGACTAGGTCTTTTGTCCAAGTTATATTTTTATTCTCTATTTTACCATTTTCATCAAAGATTAAATTATTTAAATATAAATCTCCATTCCATGACTTTCTCTCTGGATTAAAGTTATTTATATCCTCCACAAAATCAACACTATCCCATTTTCCAATTACTTCAGGATCATTAATAAAAGGATAGTCAACTTTATCAGCTCTCGTTTCAACTTCATTACCAGATATATTAGTATTAAGTGATGGGGTAGAACTAACTTTTTTCAATACGTAGTAACAAGGTTTCTCTCCTCTAATTGTATAATCCCCGCTCTTCCATTGAAAGAACATATAAGTTGAGCCATCAATATCTTTGATTACATAACTACTGTCAGTTTTATCAGCATCATTAAGAATGTGATCCTTAGTCCATGTAAATACAGTTCTTGCTACCTTCCCATCTTCTGTAAAATTTAATTCTTTAACATATAGATCACCTTTGAATTTCTTATCATTTACATTAAAATCTTCTATGTTTTCAACAAAATCTACACCTTGCCACTCACCTATTATATTAGGATCATTAACAAAAGCATAATCAATTTTATCTACATTTACTGCATTACTAGCTCCATTTATATTTGCAGATGCCTTTGCATCAGTTAGTGCAATGCCGCTAATTACAAGCAAAGATGCAACTGCCATTGCAGAAAATCTATAGGCCTTTTTATTAAAAACTTTTATCATAACAATTCTCCTTTTTACTTCAGATTTATTATTTACTATGGAAGTTGCCCCAACTAAATGAACTGACTTTGAAAAATGTTCTATCAAATTTATGATTGTAAATCCATATTCCGCAACTTCTTCATCTTCTGTATAAGAAAGTGCAAGTGAATCACAGCATATTTCCATATCCTCTTTCATCTTTCTAAGACCATAATGAATAATTGGATTAAACCAATAAATAGTCTTTAAAAAAATTATTATCCAGTTTATAACTATATCTTTACGTTTAAAGTGAGATAATTCATGAAGAAATACATATCTTAATTTATCAACAGATATTATCTTATGAATATCCTTGGGAATTAGAATTATTGGATTAAAGTAACCCAGTAGCGCTGGCGTTTTTACGCTAGAAGTCTCAACTAGCAGTATATCTCTTTTAATCTTCATTTTATTTTGGCAGTATTTTAAAACATCTAAAAATTCGATGTTATTTTGTATGGACTCGCTGCTTATCTTATTTCTCAGTTTTTTATATGCAAATAGAATATATGTGAATATAAACACTGCTCCCATAAGCCATACAAGACTCAATGTAGTTAAACTTGATAAACTATACCTATTAATTTCGTTATTGCTAAAATCAATGGAATTTATAGTTCCTAGGATAACATCATGATTAGACATAGAACTAGCTTGGCTGCTACCCTTTTCTAACATACTTCCAAAATGTACTTCTTTATTAAGAATTAATAACAATATATTTTTTCCTAATTTATTTATAAGATTAAACATGCTTAAAGTGCTCTCAGGAAGCTTAAATATGGTTAAACGCAGTATTACTAAAAACCATAATGCATACTGAAACTTTATACCTATTCTCTCTTTGTAAAATCTTCTAAAAATTAAAATTAAACAAATCAATATGCTGCCAGTGATAGATGTTTGAAATATTATTTTAAATAGCTGATCAAGATAATTAAAATACTCGTACATACACTACTTATTCCTCTCGTCTAATATCCTTTTAAGATCATCTATATCTTCTTTGCTTAAATCACTTTCTTTTATAAAACTTACTAGCATATTTTTAATAGCTCCATTATAGACTTTACTTAAAAATGTTTGATTCTCTGCACGTATACATTCATTTTCATTTACAATTGGATAATATAAGTATTTTCTGCCTTCTTCTTTAAATCCAAGTGCATTCTTGCTAACCAATCTGCTTATTAATGTCTTTATTGTTTTAGGCTTCCAATCTTTTGTATCTTCTAATGCCTCAATAATTTGATTTGATGTGCGTGGTGAATCTGTCCAGACAATTTTCATAACTTCCCATTCTGCCTCAGATATCTTAGGTATTTCTCCCATAACTTTCACTCCTCTTTTTTTGTATTACAATTGTAATCTATAATTAGAATACAACTGTAATCCTTAATTGTCAATATATGTCTTCGATACATTTTATATATTTTTTTGCATGATTAAAAAGATTTGATTTCAATACTAGTCTTGAAATCAAATCTTACTTAAATAATTTCTATTTTTTATATACCTATTTATTATAACACATTATATTTTTTCACTTTTCACCACACGCTTATATTCATACATTCGCGCATCAGCTATTTTTAATAGTTCATTAAATTTCATTCCGTCCCTCTGACCGTTGACTATTCCATAACTATAACTGCAAACAATAGTCCTCTCACCAAGGCTTATTGGATTGCTTTTAAAACTCTTAGCAAGTTCCTCAAATCTATTCACCAAATCTCCTTGATCTATATCAAAGAATATCCCTATAAATTCGTCCCCTCCAAATCTTCCTATAATGTCAGAAGTTCCTCTTAAAGTACTTAATCCTTTGGCAAAAGTTTTAATCAACTCATCACCACACAAGTGCCCATAATTATCATTAACGAATTTTAAACTATTTAAATCAAAAATAGCTGCACAAAATTCTTTTTTATCTGCACTCTCACTATAAATATTTGTATTAACCAATTGCTCAAAATAGCTTCTATTATAAACATTAGTTAATTTATCGTACCTAGATAAATACAAGGTTTCTTCATAAAGTTTATGTTTGGCAATTGCAATGGAAGCTTGATTTCTCATATATTCCATTAACTCTATATCTCCTTCATTAAATGCATTATTATATATACTATCAATATTTAAAAATCCATACAATTTACCCTCTATAATAATAGGCGAACTAATAGAAGACCTTATTTTTACTCCTTCCATTGTATCTAGCATATTTATATTCTGGGATTTATATATATCATTGAAAATAACAGTTTCATTTATTTTTTCTCCGTTATTAAATCTTAAACGGTGTTCATCCAGTTTAATTGAAAATGTCTTAATTTCTTCTGAATCATAACCTTTTGCTACAGCTATTTTCAAATTTTTATCTTCATCCAAAAGTAATATTGAACCACTGTTTTGCTCATCAATGCAATTAATAACTTCATCTAATATTAGTTGGAGTAAATCATTAATATTAGTTATTTCATTAATAGAATATCCTATCTTAACCATTACTTCCTTTAACTTTAATAGCTTATCTATTCTTTCTCTATTCTTCTTTTCTTCTGTAATATCCATTATTACACCGACTAATCCTTTATTTTTGTCATGCTCATCTTTAACCACTGATTTACTAAAAATCACATCATGATATGTATTATCATGATGTTTAAGCTTTGATTCATAAACTTGAGTCCCATTTTTCTCAATTAAATTTCTATCAGATTCATAATATCTTTCTGCTAGACCCTTTCCAAATACATCATAAGCAGTGTTTCCTATAAGTTCTTCTTTCGTTATTCCCAAAAATTCTACAAATGCAGTATTAAAGTGGTTATATCCCCCCTGTTCATCTTTAGAATATATTGGATGAGGAATAGCATTCATAAGAGTTTCAAGAAATTTAAAATTATCAGCCAACTTCTTTGTATGCAGCTTAATTTCAGTAACATCGTTAAAAATTAAGATTTTCCCAATGATTTCATCATTTTTTCTATATATATTATTTATATTTATCTTAAAATATCTAAGCTTATCATAATTTTTTATTGTTATTAAACTTTCATTATAAGAATCGCTATTTAAAGCTTTCAATACTTCCTTATATTCCTTTAATACCTCATCTATTTTTTTATCACCAGCTTTTATATTTTTTAATTCTGAAATTATATTTTGAGATGAATCATTAAAGTTAACTATATTATTTTCAGAATCTAGTATTATGACTCCATCTAACATATTAGAAAAGACTTTTTCTAATGCTATTGGCGCAAGTTTTAATAGTTTAAAATTTAATATAGCATAGCTGGAAATTATCCCCGAAAAAGAAAATGCTACAGGACACAAATCTAAATTAAAAGGCATTAATCGCAATGTATAAACAATATCTGAAATCCATGGAATTATCCAAGCCATTATTAATAGTAGTATTTGTTTTCTTACTATTGATACTGCTTTAGAATAGGCAAATATAAATATTATTAATCCTGCCAGCATTGAAGAATATGTATAAACAATATTCAGCCAATAAAAAGGTCCTTTTACTATTTCTACAATTGGAAAAATGCCATCATTATTCATATATAAACTCTCATAAAACAAATGATGAAAATCATTTGTATAATTCATTATCAATGTAATTACAGGTACAATATAAAATAACTTTAAAGTACTCTTTTTTAATCGCTCTTCATATCCATTAAAATTAAGTGCAAGCATTAGCCAAACCACGGGTAAAAATGCTATTCCAAGATACTCAACTTTTATCCAAAACTTCACCTTTTCAAGGCTTGTACTTAATATTTCAAATCCATATCCAAATTCATATATTGATACGGGAAGCAAACACATAGACATATATACTTTATTTTTCTTCCATGAGAAATATCCTATAAAAACTAAAACTACTGCTGACGCAAAAAGTACTAAACTAAAATAATAATTTACGTTCAAAATATCACACCTCATCCGTATTAACCTAATGCAGTCCAGAATCATACATTTTTCTTTTGTACAATTTAACTTAGCATACTGTATCAATACTTAACTATAATTTATATTTAAACCAAGATTATTACCCTAAATACCCTCTTACATTTTCTGCGATTTAAAATTTTTTATAAACTCTTATATATATGTTGCAATTGTTTTTCCGCATTTTGCATCTGTATATTTACTTAGCAGATAGGCATCTTAACTATAATTTTATTATTACAACATTTATATACAGGCATACAACTATTGCTTCTACTAATTAATAATTATCATTTCTTAGAAACTTTTAATATCCATACGCTCTCATTATTTTGTAAAAAAACAGCCAGTAGAACAAAAGTGTCTGCGACACGCTCCTTCGGAGAAATTATTAATAGTTAAATTAAAAACCATAGAGATTGCTGTTCCTCTATGGTTTTCTTCTTATAGTTTATAACTTTTGCCATATACCCCATTGTATTCTTTAGGTCTCATAACTCCACCACATTTTTCGCATGAAAAACAAGGCGGTTCATCTATATTACTTTGATCCATCTCATCAAAGTATTCTACAACCTCCCTAGGTATATTTTCTGTTATTCCACAATTTAAACATTTATATGGTATTATATCTTTCACTTAACATCCCTCCAACTATGTTGTTGTCGGCTTTATTTTACCATATAGTACTCCTTTTGCAATTGCATATATTTCCAGGATGTTTTCTAATTTTTCTTTCCCTTCACTTATAAATTTATCTTTAAAATATTCTCGCATCGAGCCGTATCGTGGATACACTATATCATTAAATCTCATCTTACCACCACATTTAGAACATTTGCATGGATCTACCCCAAAAGACGCAAGAATTCGATATTCCCACTTTTCTATTGATTTCTTAATTTGTATTATTTTCTTATCTATCATCTTGATAAATTGATCTTTATCCTTACATCTCCTCGAATACAGTCCAAAATATCTCACCATTTTAAAATTCTTGTCTGGTATATGTATTATAACTTTTTTTATAAACTCAAAGACTGGCACTTTCTCTATTATTTCTTTATTGTCTTCATGTCTTTTATATTTAAATGTTACACTTTCACCATCATACGCAATTATTCTTGATTCTGCTATCGCAGGTCGTCCAACATATCTTCCAATATATTTTGCAGCTATCTTTGCTGATTTTATTTCATTTTTAGCATGAACATAAAATCCATCTTTATTATTTTTATATATTTTGTTCTTTAATCGTCTAAAACTATCTTTATTTCCTTCTCTTTTTATTATTTCATCTAATAATATTTTTTGCCATCTCTTTCTTAATGCTTCATACGAAAAATATTTAAAATTTCTCCAGGTAGTTAGCTTACCCTTTCCACCTTCTGTAACCATCATGTGGACGTGGGGATTCCACTTTAAATCTCGTCCAAAAGTATGTATAACTGCTATAATTCCAGGTATAAATTCTTCTTTTTTATTTTGCTTATACATCCAACTCGTAACAGCTTTAGCTGCACATTGCGGAAGTAACTTCAGCCTATCTCTTTCTCTTCCGAAGTAATTTCTAAGTTCCTCTGGTATTGTAAATACCATATGTCTATGCTTTACATTTATTAATTTTCCCAGCATTCCATTAACCCAATTATCAACATAAACCTTTCCACATGATGTACAAAATCTACTTTTACAAGTGAACCCAACTTTCTTTATTTCGCCACATTCCTTACATTTTAATTCAATATAACCATTACTTATATCCTTGCATTTCATAACTTTTTTTACTTCTGCAATAACACTAGGTCTAATTCTGTTTTTATATCTTTTATAAAATTCATTCCAATTTTCCTCTAATATTCTTCTTAATTTACTCTTAATCATTTCATCAATTTACCACATATATTTTTCTAATGCAAGTCTACGCCGCGCTTTCAGCGAGCGCGATTTTTATACTTTCCTATACAATAAAAAATAAAAATATAGTAATTTATATTTTTTATGCTGGTCGGTTGTACCAATCACTCAAAGTTATCCAGGTACCCAAATACAGAAAACTTATCATAGTGTCCAATTTATATATTGTATTTTTAGTATAATCATTACCCATTTCTTGTGGTAATATTACCATGTTTGTGGAAAAAAATCAATGTATTCTATTTATACTACATAATTGAATATTTTATACAAAAAGTATATTAAAGACATCCTAAGTCTTATAATTTATATAACGTAAATTAACTATAGCTTAAAATATCTTATAAATTAATTTCAAAATAAATAACTCACGAAAATCTAACTTTAGATTTCCGTGAGTTCTATTATGGAGACTATGATTTCTACAACTTATCTTTACTAAAAACAATAGAAACAAAATCAGGACTAATAAAAGGTTCTCCACCCTCAAAATACATAAATGCTTCATAAGGGTATGCTTCATTAAAATACGGTGTACTTTTAGAAACATCAATATTATTAACGCAATGAATCAGCCTATTTAATAATACTTTGCTATAAAGTTCAGCAGAATGAGAAGTAACATTAATATCAAACTCTAATTTATTTAACTTTTCAAGGCTATTGAGATATTCACTTATGTTTTTACTTTCTTTTAGAAACATCCATACATGCTGTAATATTGTATCCCCTGAAAGCAGTAACTTATTCTTTCTGTCAATTAGTGAAATACAGCCAGCAGTATGCCCTGTACAATAAATTACTTCAAGCTCATATCTTCCTAAGTCAAATACTTGTCCTTCTTCTACCGGAATATAATCTATCTTATAAAGCCTATTTACATAATCTTCTTCTTTAAAATCTCTTGGAAGCATTGCATTTTTCTTATAATTATCAATAGTTTTATTTCTCTTGTCTGATAATAGAATATCCTTTACTAAGGCTATATCATCTTCATGAATGTATACTTCATTAAATTGATAATTCCCTCCCATGTGGTCAAGGTGACCATGGCTATTAATCACAATAATAGATAAATCTGTTATTGATTCAACTACTTGTTTTAAGTTTCCAATACCATAACCTGTATCAAATAATAATGATTTTTTACTTCCTACTATTAAGGTGCAGCATATCTTGTTCGGATCGCTTATATGATATACTCCATCCATTATTTTCTTAATATTATAATATTGATTATCCATACAAACACCTCTTCTCTTGATAAACTATATATTACTATTCATAAATCCTTCTATTTTTACTATCCTTAATTCCTGTCTTTCTGTAAAAATAAGTATTTACCACGTCTCTCCATTCCTTTGCATCTTTTATTTGTATATCCAGCTTTTCTAACACTGCATTAAATATCTCATCATTAATGTGCTCTTTTAATCTTAGCCAATTTTTTTTAAAGCCTTTGACTTCCTCAACTCCTTCAAAATGAGTGTCATATATATGCTGAATCACAGTCTTTCCTGTACTCAACTTATAGGTGTAAGGAACATGGTGAAAGAATAATAAAAGTTCTTCTGGGCAGCTTTCCAAGGATTCATACATCTTTGCTACAGGTTCCTTATACTGCAGCGTATATGCAGTTCCAGTGGCAGCTGTTCGATCTACCCCTAAGGCTTTAAAATCAGCATAATGATAAGTGCCCCAAAGAGAATATTCATACCCATCTACACTTGGACCATAATGATGATTAGGGTTTACCATCCACCCTATACCTAATGGACTAGTATACTTTTCATATATCTCTCTAGATTTAAGCAACATAGAAATTATTATTTCTTCACATTCTTCATCACATGCAAAAGTCAGCTTAATCCATTCTTTTGTTATATCCAAAGCACTAAAATCAGGATTCCATGTGAGCCTTCCAAATCCATATAAATTAGCTTGTGCTAAAGGATGTCCGGTCCAACAGAAACTATCACCTATATTAGAAACTCCAGCTATTCCACCGTATTTACTATTAAATAAACTGCCAGATACTACTTTTTTAACTTCTGATCCCTTACCTTTTGCATAAGTATCAAAATCTAAGCATTCCTTCCATAAAGGTACAAGATAACATAGATGCTTTTGCTGACCAGTATACTCTTGTGTAATTTGAAATTCCATAAATTCATTAGTTTCTTCCATAGCTCCAAATAATGGGGATACTGCTTCTCTTATTTGAAAATCCATAGGTCCATATTTTATTTGTAAGACAACATTATCTAAAAACTTTCCATCCAGTGGTTTGAAGTTTTCATAAGCAGCCTTTGCCCTATCCTTAGAGCGATCTCTCCAATCAAGTAAACAGTTGTATACAAAACATCTCCAAATAACAATTCCATTATAGGGCTTTAGTGCCTGTGCTAACATATTTGCACCTTCTGCATGATTACGTCCATAAGTAAAAGGACCTGGTCTAAATTCTGAATCTGCTTTTACAAGAAAGCCTCCAAAATTAGGTATATAATCATATATCTCCTTCGCTTTTTCTTTCCACCATTCCATAACCTCTGTATTTACAGGATCAGCTGTTTCAAGTTCACCTAATTCAACAGGTGCTGCAAAATTTACACTTAGGTATAGTTTGATTCCATAATTTCTAAATACCTCAGCTACTTTAGCTACCTGAGGCAAATATTCTTTTGTTATAAGTTTAGTTTCATATTCATGTACATTTACATTATTGATAGATATTCCATTAATACAAATAGATGCTAATAGTCGAGCATAATCTTTAATTCTACTAAATTCACTTACTATATTATTATTCTTAAAAAATATAGATTTCCCAGCATATCCTCTTTCAATTTCTCCATTCATATTGTCCCATTGATTTATTATTCTTAATGCATTCCTTGGATTTTCAATAGACTCTATCTCAGGTAAAGACTTTCCTATATAAAGCCCTCTAATAAAATGAAATACTCCATAAAGTGCTCCATTTTCATCCTTTCCTACTATATAAAGCACCTCTTTATTTTCCACAGATTGTAGTGATATACAGAAACCTTCCTGTAAAAGTTCACGATTTATATTAGAATATAAATCACTATTGCTTAAATCTTCTATTGTACCTAGAAACATATAAGAAGCCTTTGGAGCAGAACTACAGATTATTGGCATATTTTCAAAGAACTTAGTTATAGCTGTTTTTAACTCATTTACCGCTGTATAAATCACTGAATTGTTGCTTTTCACCAAAATATACTTAAATAAATCCACATACTCCTTATATAAATCAATACTCTGACTTTTTCTATAATCTAACCAACAATCATACATTTTACTTGTATCGTTTAATACTTCTTTCATATCTTATCTAACCTCTCATTTACATTTGATATTTAATAATCAATAATTTTTATCGAAATTCAAAAAGTACTATTCCAAATTCTACATTTGAAAAATGCATAGCGTATAGTAAGCCGCTACATATTTCTAAATTTAAAGTTAAATATTCATAACAAACAAAAGCATAGCTATCATACCTCAACTATACTTTTGCTATTTTATAACGATTTCTTTCTAACTCTTCATACCTGTTGTAGCAATTCCTTCTACGAAATATTTTTGAGCGAAGAAGAATACTAATATACAAGGTATTATGCTTACCAGCGCCATAGCCATTATTTGATTCCATGGAACCGCTGAAGCTGATGAATCAAGGGATATTCTAAGTGCTAAAGGCAGAGTTAATTTCTTAACACTGTTAATGTAAACCAATGAATTAAAGAAATCATTCCAAGTCCACATAAATTGGAATATTCCTGCAGAGATTAATGCGGGCTTAGAAAGCGGTAATATAATCTTTGTAAATATAGTAAAGGAATTGCACCCATCAATTATTGCTGCTTCATCAAGTTCTGTTGGTAGTCCTCTAAAAAACTGAACCAACATAAAAATAAAAAATGGATATCCTGCAAAAATTGCAGGCACAATAAAAGGATTATAACTATCAATCCAGCCTAGATCTCTAAACAGCATATATTTAGGAATGATAACTACAGCATTTGGTAGCATAAGTGTAGATAACATAAGCGCAAATAATATCTTTTTGAATGGAAACTTAAATCTTGCAAAACCATAAGCCACCACAGCACTAGATAATACTGTAAATAATACAGTTGGTATAACAAGCTTTATAGTGTTAATAAAAAAGGTACTATATCCATATTGGCCTGTCCCTTTCCAGCCTTGAGCATACGAGTCCCATATAAAATTCTTAGGAATTAACGCTGCTGACCCAAATAATTCTTCATTGCTTTTAAAGGAAGCAAAGAAAAGCCATACAACCGGATAAATCATAATTATTCCTACTGCTACTAAAATTATATATCTGAAAATTTTACTTCTTGATCTATTTTTCATTAAAATTTACCCCCATCATCATAATAAACCCACTTACTTGAAGTTTTAAATATTATACCTGTGAATATCAAGATTACTATAAACAAAATCCAAGATAATGAAGATGCATATCCCATTTTAAAATATCTAAATCCTTCTATATATAGCTTCATTCCATATAAATAAGTTGATTGCATAGGCCCTCCACCTGTAATTACAAAAGCAGATGTAAATTCCTGAAAAGCTCCTACTAACTGCATAATAATATTGAAAAATACTATTGGAGTTAGCATTGGTAAAGTGATTGTAAAAAACATTCTAATCTTTGTTGCGCCATCCATTATTCCAGCCTCATATAGTTCCTGTGGTATCTGTTTCAAGCCAGCAAGAAACAATACCATTGAAGAACCAAACTGCCATACAGCAAGAATATCCAAGGTAAATAACGCCAAATGAGGACTTCCTATCCAATCCTGAGGTTGTATTGAAAATATAGCTAAAAGCTGATTTACTGTGCCTTCCTTCATAAACAAGAATCTCCATAATACAGAAACAGCTACACTTCCCCCAAGTATAGATGGAATATAATATATAGTTCTAAAAGCATTTATAAATTTTAATTTTGAATTTAAAATCATAGCAATTAATAATGCAAACGCTAACTTTGCAGGGACTGATGTAAATACATATATTACTGTTACCTTTAATGAGTTCCAAAACTCATGATCAATTGTTAAAGCATTTATATAATTAGTCAAACCAACAAACTTTGCTCTTCCACTTAAGCCCAAATTAGTGAATGAATAATAAAATGATGAAATCAAAGGATATAATTGAAACCCTAGAAAACCTAATAGCCATGGGGCTATGTATAGTAATCCTGTATATTTTTTTAGTACCTTACTTTTTCTATGAATAGGACTATTTTCTACTTTTATAACAGTACTTTGTTCCACGTATAAACCTCCTAACCTTATTTTAAATTAGTCTATTAAGATAGCTAATTATCTATTTAAGAAAAACTCCAGCATAATATATTAATCCTTCATTATAAACAATAAAATGATTAATTGAGTTAAAAGTGCTTGCTGGAGCTTTCCAAACAACTTTACTAGATCTTAATTAATTAAACTTTAATTTGAACTCTTCAATTCTTTTAACTTACTGTCATAAAGTTTAATCAAGTCATCTGCTGCTTGATCAGGGGTAAATTTTTTATAAGCGACGTTTTCAATTTCAGTTATTAAGATGTTTCTTAATTCCTGATTGCTAGATGGAGCATTGTATATTAATCCTGCATTTTTTGCTGCTGGATCAACAGCTTTCACTGCTAATGGATCTATTTTTTTTGCATCTAATGCTGCTTGCCTTGAGGCTTCTACAGGAGGTATAGATCTGACATCTCCTAACGCTACAGCTGCTTCCTTATCATTGAAGAAGAAGTTCATAAATTTAGCGGCTTCCTTTGCGTTAGGTGAATTTTTATTAATGCAAAGTAAAGTTGCAGGTCTTACTAATACTCCTGAATTTTTTGCATCTTTAGGTACCGGAACCAATGTAACATCTGCACTGTCTCCTAATGGTTTACCAATTACTCCAAGTCCTGCTGCCCAAGTAAAAGCACCACCAAATTGTTTATTGGCCCATGCAGTATTTTCTTCTGGCTTATGATTAAATGTAAAGCTTTGCTCTGCTGGCTGCAGAACCCCTTCATCAAACATTTTCTTTTCAAGTTCAAATGCTTGAGTAAGTGTGTCCTTATCAAACCCCATTGTATAATCATCTTTTATCCACTGCTCACCAGTTTTTTGAATTACATATGGCATAATAACAAAATCCAACAAATTATTTTGCTCAGCATTAATTAAATAGTTATTACTATTTTGCTCATGAAGTTTCTTTCCTTCTTCAATTAATTTATCCCAATCCAAATCTTTAGTTAAATCAATACCAGCAGAATTTAGCATATCCTTATTAAAAATTAGGGTTTCTGCATTTAGTCCCATTGGCAATCCCTGTATTTTTCCGTCAATTGTACAATAACCATCTAAAAACTTCTTATCGAAACCACTCATATCAATTATGTCTTTAAACTCATTTAAGTCATAAAACATTTCTCCCTGTTTTGCATAATCATAAATCCAGGGATTGTCCACTTGAATAAGATCTGGTGCAGTACCACTGCCTAACTGAGTTGATAACTTATCATTATATCCATCAACTCCACCATATTCAGCTTCAATCTTTACATTAGGGTTTTTTTTCATATATAGATCTATAGCTTCTAAAGTTGCCTTATGACGTACATCACCGCCCCACCAAGAAAATCTCAAAGTTACTTGTCCTCCTTCGCTACTATCTTTAGTAGCTGCTTCTTTTGTAGAATTACCACAACCTACAAACACTGTTGTAGTAATTGCAAGAGCACATAAAATGCCAATAAATTTAAACTTCTTTTTCATTAGAAACCCTCCTAATTTTATACAGTAATAAATGCACTTAAAATTTCACTTACTGCTGCAACTTTACTATTATTTTAACATGTATGTAAATCATTTCATAAGTTATCTATTATTATATATGGTATCCTTATAACAGAACTTCTTTATTTCTAAATTTAAAACGTATCTTTTTCTTATAAAAAGCATCATTTTTTTATTATTAGAATCACTTTCTCATAATCCCAAACGCAATTGTTGCTTTATATATGAAATTTTACTTTTATATGGTAAAATTTATATAGATTCTATAATAATATAATCCAAAGTATGTTATTCAATTTACATTCATTTTAAAAAGCATCAGATTTAAGGCTATTATTAGAATCTTTAAATCTCATAGCTCTTTAAAGATATATTAATAGGGGGAAACTTATAATGTACAAATTACTTGTAGTAGATGATGAAAATGAATCAAGAAATTTATTATGTAGATATTTTCCATGGAGTGATTTAGGCTTTGAAATTGTTGATCAGCTTGAAAATGGGAAACTTGCATTACAGTACATTTTAAATAATCCTGTAAATGTAATTCTTTGTGATATAAAAATGCCGTTTTTAGATGGAATTGAGCTTGCAAAAGAAATCTTCAACCGTAAACTTAAAATTAAAGTTATTTTTTTAAGTGCTTATAAAGACTTTGAATATGCCCGTAATGCCCTACTTTATGGAGTTAGTGATTATATTGTAAAGCCTTCAAAGTACAATGAAATTTTTGAAGTATTCTCTTCCCTAAAAAAAGCGTTAGACAGCGAAGCCTTATTTAATAATAATTATATTTCCGATATAGACGCAAACGATTTCAAAGATTTGTCAACTTATGATTCAAAGATAATTTCATTTATTAAAAATTATGTAAATGAACACTATAAAAATGCTAAGCTTGAAGATATTGCTGAAGCAGTTCACATGAATCCTAACTATTTAAGTCAATTCTTTAAACAAAAAACTGGGGAACGTTTTTCTAATTATTTAATAAAGGTTAAAATGAATCGTGCTGCCAAGCTTTTAAATGATATAAGATATAAAACATATGAAGTTAGTGAGATGGTCGGTTACAGTAATACAAAAAATTTTACCAGAACCTTTAGAGGCTATTACGGCAAAAGTCCTAAGGAATATAGAAATCAAAAAAATACTATTGGTCCTGAACCTTCCGAAAGGTGATGATTCTTTTGAATAAAAACTTCTTTATAAAGAACTTATTAATGTTCTTAGTTCCACTACTAATACCTACATTGATACTCGGTTCTCTATCAATAGTCATAACCCAAAGATATATTAAAGATCGAACAACCCAAAATAATATCGATCTTTTAAACCAGGCAAAGACTAACATTGACTTGATTTTCAATGAAATAGATACACTTAATATTCAATTTGATAGTGCAGGAAATATGCCTCTAACTCTAAAAAATGTTTTAAAAAAGAAAACTTTGTATTCATCAGATTTGGCAGCCATAGACACAACTTCCTTTTTTTTAAATTCATTTGCTAATTCAAAACCGTATATTTATTCTATACATATTTATTATGAAAATGATAATGGTAGATTTTGTACCACCAATAATGGTATAACGAACTTAAATAATTTCTTTGATAATTCGTGGTATAATAGCTATTTAAGCCATCCCTCAAATATAAAAATGTGGATAGAAAAAAGAAATTTAAAACAATACGATTTTGAGGAACAAGGAACAGAGCTTATAACAATTTATAAGAGGATGTCCTTAAATAATGGTGTAATAGTTTTAAATATCAAAGCTGATTATATACAGGATTTATTAAATAAATCTGTTACTGCACCAGAACAAAAAATATTTATATTAGATGATAATAATACTGAAATTGTCAGCAGCCAAGCTTCCGAGAATATAAATAATTTTGACATTAAAGAGCTTACAAATTTAAACACTAACACAATATATTCTTCATCAGAAAACAAATTCTTAAGTAAATCAGTTATTCATTCTGATAAATTTTCTTGGAACTACATCTCTGTAGTTCCAGAAGATATATTGTATTATGTTTCTATAAAATTAGGTAAATATACAATTATATTATTATTAATTTCATTTATTTCTGGGTTGATTTTAACTTTCTACCTGACTAAGAGAAACTATAAGCAAATTAGAAATATTATATCAATAATTGATTCAGCTAAGAATAATCAAACTCTTCCCGTAGTAAGTAGCAATACCAAAAATGAATTTAGCTATATTATAGAAAACTTACTTACCACTTTTATTGAACAACATTATCTAAAGGTACAGCTATCCGAAAGAAAATATAAATTAGAGAATATGGAACTTCTTGCACTGCAATCTCAAATAAATCCTCATTTTTTATATAATACTCTGCATACAATATATTGGGAAGTAATAAAAGTATCTGGAAGCCATAGTGCCCCTATTAAAATGATAGAAAACTTATCTGATATACTCGATTATTCTTTAGCAGCACCTTCAAGTAAAGTTTCTATTGGAGATGAAATTAAATACACTAAAACTTATCTTGATATTCAAATGGTAAGATATTGTGATAAATTTGATGTGATATGGACTTACAAAGAAAATGTGCAAGCTATATCTACAATTAAATTACTAATACAGCCTTTAGTTGAAAATTGTATATATCATGGCATTAACAATAAGGACGGTAAAGGTAAGATAAAAATCAAAATATCACTTAAAGATCATATACTGACTCTTGCTATCATTGATAATGGAATCGGAATTAATACTATGGATCTAAAAGAAATAAAAGATAAGTTAGCTTTCGACGGAGAGCACTCAAATCATATTGGTTTATTTAATACAAATAAACGCCTTAAGTTAACTTATGGAGAAAACTATGGTCTCCGCATAAACAGTAAATTAGGTATTGGAACTGCAATTTATATTATGATCCCTATATCTTATGATTAAGAATTAAAATACTAAAAATAGCAGCATTTTCTGCCGTTCTTTTTAGTATTTTCTTATATTAATAATTTAAATTTTAGTTAATCATACAAATTACGTATTTTGTATTTATATAGATACTCTATATCTATTTTACTCTCCTTTATTTATATGCTTAGGAATTGAGTCTTTAGGAAGTTTTCCTTCAAAGGATAAATAATAATGACTAATTGGCTTTAATTCTTCATCTAATTCATAAACCATTGGAGTTCCTGTTGGAATGTTTAGACTTGCTATACCATCGCTTGAAATATTATCTAAATATCTAATTAGAGCTCTTAAAGTATTTCCATGAGCAGATATTATAATTTTTTTACCTGCTTTTAAATCAGGAGCTATATTTTTATTCCATTCTTCCAATACTCTATTTTCAGTATCAGTTAAATTTTCTGTTAAAGGTATTTGTTCTTCTTTTAAATCTCTATATTTAATTTCATTTCCTGGATACCTTAGATCATCCTTTGTTAATTCTGGAGGTTTTTCATCTACAAATCTTCTCCATTTATGCACTTGTTCTTCTCCATATTTTTTAGCAGTTTCTTCTTTATTCAATCCTTGCAATGCTCCGTAATGCCTCTCGTTTAGCCGCCATGACTTATATACAGGTATCCACATTAAGTCCATTTCATAAAGCGCTATCCACAATGTTCTTATGGCCCTCTTAAGAACAGATGTGTACGCTTCATCAAAAGTAAATCCATTTTCTTTAAGTATTTTTCCTGCCCTTCTAGCTTCAAAAAGTCCATTTTCTGATAGATCTACATCTGTCCATCCAGTAAATTTATTTTCTAAATTCCAAAGGCTTTCACCATGTCTTATTAATACTAATTTAATCATAATTTCATCATCCTTATTTAATTTATAATTTACGAACAAAATTTATATTCTGATATCTATACTATTATGATTCTTCAATCAAATATGTATACATTTATGCTAATTCTTTTCAATCAAATCATATTAATAAGGAACAATCACACAAATAAAAATTCCATTTGTCATATATATTTACTTTATAATAAAAGCAAAGAAATATATTTTTCTTTGCTTTTAATTACCTAAAACTATTTTCTATATTACCACTACTGCTTTGATTAAATTTTTGGGTTTTTCTTTCATTAACATGAGAGCTTCTTCTATGTGCTCAAAACCATAAAATACATGTGTAACCAGCTTACTTAAATCTATACGGTTATACATTACCATATCCTTTAACATTTCTGCCCTAAGACGTCCACCTGGGCAAAGTCCTCCTTTTATGGTTTTATGAGCCATCCCACATCCCCACTCTACACGTGGTATTTCTAAAGTACCTTCTCTTCCATAATAATTAATATTAGAAATTACTCCTCCTGGTTTGACAATTTCTACAGCCTGCGACAATGTCTTAGTATCTCCACCAGCTATAATTACACGATCGACCCCTTTGCCATTTGTTATTCTCATTATCTGCTGTACAATATGATTGTGCTTATAATTTATAATATCTGTTGCTCCGTAAAATTTTGCTGACTCAACGCAGGCTTTTCTGCTTCCTACACCTATGATTCTGCCTGCTCCTCTTAGCTTTGCTCCAGCAATAGCCATTAAACCAACTGCTCCTATACCAATTACTGCAACACTAGATCCCATTTGTATATCTGCAAGTTCTGCACCATGAAAACCAGTAGTCATCATGTCTGTTATCATAACAGCACTTTCTATAGGTATTTCTTTAGGTAATATCGCAAGGTTCACATCTGCATCGTTTACATGAAAATACTCTGCAAACACTCCATCCTTAAAATTTGAAAATTTCCATCCTGCAAGCATGCCATTTGAATGTTGCTGAAATCCCGCCTGGACTTCTAAAGATCTCCAATCTGGAGTTGTACAAGGAACTATTACTCTATCTCCAGCTTTAAACTCCTTAACTTCACTCCCAACCTCAACAATTTCGCCTACAGCTTCATGACCTAAAATCATATTATGTCTTTCTCCAAGCGCACCTTCATAAACAGTGTGAATATCGGATGTGCATGGTGACACTGCTATTGGACGTACTATTGCATCATATGGACCTGCTATTGGTTTTTCCTTTTCAATCCAACCAACTTCATTAATACCTAACATTGCAAAACCTTTCATAAATAGAAGCCTCCCTATTTTCTAATTAATTTTTTAGACTTTATAATTATATATGCGATTATCATAATAAATATAATTTGAAGCTTCATTTAAGTTTTACATTATTTTAACATTTAGTTTCTGATTTACAATTGAAAAGCCACTTCAAATTTGAAATAGCTTTTTAATGTGTTAAGTTCTTTTACTTATTTTATCTATTATCTCCTGTTCAACAAGTTCCATATTAGTTTTTCCAATATACCCAAAATTACATTGATTAAACTTTATATAATTCATGGCTTTATGAAAAGTTGAATGATTCATATATTTAGTATAAAAAAATATATAATCAGCATTATTTAAGGCATTTATATCAAAGTTCTCATTAAATCCATTTAATGTTCTTATTTGTGGATATTTAATTCTAAACCTTCGTCTCCACTCCTTATCCCCTCCAATTATAATTATTTTCTTATTTTCAATATAATCTTCTAAGTTTTTATTTAAATCTAAATTTTCACTATCATCACTTAAATTAAGCTCATATTCTCTTAAAGATTCCAGCTCAGCTCTAAGATTCTTTTCTTCATTTAGTTTATTTTCGAGATTTTTAAGTCGTTCTTCCATTACCTTTATTTCTAATTTATGTGCATTGTCTAATTTATTTATTTCATAGGCTAAATTTTTATCATATGATGTTTTTTCTTCATTTAGTTCTTCAAGTTTACTTTTTAAGCTGCTATTTTCAACTTCAACCCTATTTAATCTTTGTTCAAGCTCTTTTAACTTAAAATTTAACTCTTCTCCATTTTTCTCTATATAGAGCTTTCTTACATTCTGATATTCATTTAAAAGGGATTGCACAAATATCCCGTTAATAATATTATGTACTATTATTTCTGGATCTTTGTTTTTAGATATTCTGACATAAGACAAAATTATCTTATCAATATTAATAAATTCAAAATCTTTAAAAAGATGATTTATACTGAGTTTATTGCTTAAAAACAAATCTTCTAAAAACTCTCCACTGTTTCTTATTTCTTCATTATTGTGCCTTATAATATCTTTATAATTAAATGTTTTTCCATATTCTCTTTTTAATAATACTTTTATTTCCTGTATTTGAGCTTTATACCTTTCTAACTCTACTTCAATATTTTGATTTATTATATTACCAAATTCAAAATCCTCTATATCCTCCAAGATAGATATTATAAATCCTTGATCTACACTTTCAGGAGAAACATATATAGAAAAATATAAATATATTGCTGCATCAAATCTTGCCTCTACATTTCTAGTGATTATATCCATTTTCATATATTTATTCTTCAACTTTTCATTATTCTGCTTTTTTACAGAATTAAATATAACAGGATAATATTTTCTAAGTAATTTAATTACTTTACTTCTTACGTTGTTATCAAACTCAGCTTCTACTAAAATCCCCAATACTCTTCTCGCCTGTATTTCCTGCTCAAGTGTTCCCTGCATAATAATACTGTAGTTTATACAAGGAGATTTTTTAGCCGCATTATAATACTTAAGTTCATCGCTCATATATATTTTGTCAATTTCTCTTTTCATTTCACTACTTCTAGTTAAACTAAGGCTAATGTTAGCCAAAATATAATTAGTTATAATATTTTCATCAATATCCCAATTTTCAGATATCATTCTTGAAAAAACTTCAATATTCATTTTGGCATAATTTTCTTCTTCTTTGTATTCCATAAACATCACCTCCTTATCTTTATGTAATAATTATTTTTTGTTTACTATTATCAAATAATCCCCTTCTCCTACTTCTGAAAACTGAAAATTGAAATTGAGCTTAGTTAAATAACTTTCCAGCCAACCTGGAATATGACTACATGTTAATATTAGTTCATTGAAATTTCCTTCATTTAAAAAAGGCATTAAAGCTTGCTTTGTTGTGATACCGATATTACGGTCTTGTAGTTCCCTTACGTTTAAAATATAGCATCCATTATTTCCGATCTCCATTGGCTTAACAGTTTGATTTTTATCATTGAAATTTTCTGAATCTATAATTTTAATCTCCTCAGCTTCTTCCTTCTCCTTTTCTAATATATAATCGAGAACTTCACTTGACCTGCCCTTCATTTTCCAAGTACTAACCCCCAGGCCTTCAAGCATTGTATATGCTAAATCAGAAAATTCTTTTGCCACAAAAATTTTACAGCTTCCAAGTATCTCTGCAATATTAAGAGTATCTAATCTTATATCCTCTTTTCCTTTTGTACTATGAAATTTAAATGGGAGCTCCCTTATAACCCTCCAATTATTATCTTTTGAAAATATTTTAATAATTCCAGTTTCATTTAAATCTGCAATTTCGTCTAATTTATTTATATATACTGCAATCTCATTAACCATATATACCTCCCTACAACAATTTAGGAAGAAAAGCCGCAGGCTTTTCAAAAATTATATTTTATATATAAAAAAAGCCTAATCAATATACTTTTTAAGTATATGAATTAGACTTCGTAGCCTTTTATTAAGTTATCCGTTGTGATAAAGTAATTCTTTAAAACTTATATGTTATTAATATTATAAATTCTAAAATCGCATTTTTCAATATCATTATTTTTCTAATTTAATATTAATTTAACATACTGCAAATATAATTCTTCCGGAATAATTTCATGGTAAATGCTCTCTAAACCTTTATAAATATCTAAATCTTCCACTTTGCTGCTACATAAGCACATAATCGAATAATTTACATTGAATAAGCAAATCGATATTTTAGTCATTTCCATTTCATTTCGTTTATAAAAATCTATTCTTCTTTTTCGAATTATCTTTTCATCTTCATCGGGAGCATCTTCAATCTTTTCTACTTCCACAATTATTCCATCATAATTTTTAAATTGATCTTTCAAAATACTTAAAAATCTGCTTCCTATTCCTTTATCTCTATGCTCAGAGCAGACTGCATAATAGTCAATTAACAAATATGACTTTCCAGTAACTAAAAATGCATAAGCTAGTAGCTGTTCCTTCTCATACAATCCATAACATATATAAATTTTCTTCTTTATAAGTTTCTCTATCATATCAAAAGGCTTTAATTCTTCAGGAGGAAAATCTTTCTCTGCATATTTATAATATACTTCCTCAATGTCTTTAATACTTAATTGTTTTAAATTCATTTTCACTCATCCTATCTAGTACAATGTAACATCTATGTTTATTATATCATAAATACTATTTATAAACTGTGCATAGAGCATTTTATCATTTTGCTACTAAAATAGAAAGGCCTTTTCTTAATTATTTGAAATTTTTTACTTGAATTTAGCTTAGGCTCTTCGTGCAAAAGTCAAACTTGAAATTTGTTTTAATCCTGCACTAATTAACATTAATATAATAATCCATGCTGTTATGGTAAGTACTATTTGAACATAAGGAAGATCTCCAATGTATATAGGCATATCCCAAATTGCATGTAATACTATTACAGTAACAAAATATTTAAGAAATTTAATGTTAAAGATATATTTTATTTTTAATCTATTATCTTCTTTCACCATTGCCAAAGCTGCTCCAGAGATAGCCGCCCAGACAATATGTCCTCCAAAAGCAAAAATTCCTCTTGTATAAATTATACTTATCATCTCATAGATTTCTGAGCCATAAGCAAATATATATCCAGCTGTTTCAAAAACTGCAAATCCAGATCCAATTGCTGCTCCAAGAAGCAACCCATTTAATATATATTTCTTCTCACTTCCTCTTAAAAAATATGCAACTACAATGAATTTAGCCATCTCTTCAGTAATACCTATTATGACTGCGCCATAATAGTCTACATCCCTAATAGAAACCACTGTATCTAATATCATTGTCATAAGCAAGGAAGAAATTCCTCCAAGAAAAAATATTTTAACCACATCAAAAATATTAATATTTCTTGGAGCATTCACTTCCCAGAAAAAAACAAGTAAGGAAAATGGTATCATCAAAGCGCCTATAAATACAATTCCCGGATATGCTAATATATTTCTAAAAATCCCGAGTAATGCCACAAGACCAATAAATGTTAATGCAAATAGAATAAAAACTCTTGAATATAACCAAGGTTTAGGCCACTTAGAACAAATTTCATTTTCCTTAGGTGAGGTTAAAGCTGTTCCGCAAATAAATGTGTTTTCTCTTTCTTCTGGAGTATGTTTCTTAAATACATTGACTATTAAATCTGTCAGCTTTAATTTAATTGCTATACCTCTAGGCGTAAGAGTCCTTGGGTTATCCAAGAAACTTTCCGAATTATCCTCTGCCTGCTTATTAAGAACAGAATTATTATCATTTTGAGATGGCAAAGTACCATTAGAACCACATGAGCTGCAAGTTTTTGAACTATCAGAATCTTTTCCCTTGCAGCTTTTACAGTCTTCCATGTTTCTCTCCATAGATTTTCCTCCTTTGTCTTTCTATTTGATTTTCTAAATTTTTCTGTTATTTAAAATCTTTTTATGCAGCGTATTCTCCATTCTCATTTACATAGTAATCTCCAATATATTCATCTTTAGCCATTACTCCATTTTCGCCAAAATAATACCATTTACCATCACTATCTTCAAACCATCCATCTGTCATGGAGCCATCATTATTCAAATAATACCAATTATTATCCTTATCTAATAGCCACCCTGTTTTCATCGCACCATTTTCTTGAAGATAGTACCACTTTCCATTACTATCTTTAAGCCATCCTGTTTCCATAATTCCATCTTTTCCAAAGTGATACCATTGATTATTAATTTGTTTCCAAGTATTTACTATTTTTGTTCCTTGATCGTTCAAATAATACCACTTACCACTTATTTTGCTCCAATTATTTTTGGATACATTGTTATTTTGCCCTGTTTGCACATTATTATTTCCACTATTATTAGAATTGCTTGAGCTATTATTAGAATTACTTGAAGTATTAGATGTATTATCATCATTGCTGTCACTGCTTGAACTATGGTGATGCGAACCACTTGAACTACTACCAGTATTATTAGAATCACCACTTGAACCGTTGGATCCTGTATTATTTATCGGAACATTTTCTGTATAAAGTTTCCAGTTGTTTGAGCAAGTTGGACTTATTATTTGACCTGCTTTAATATATGACATCATTAAGCTTCTAACCTGTCCATCATCTCCTAAAGCTTTTGCTGAACTATAAGTAACTATGCTAGGATCTGTATTACTGATTCCAGCAGCCTGCATAAAACCACCGCCACCATTATATCTATAATCATTTATAGCTACTGTAAATATATCTGTATCATTAATTGTTTTTCCATTATATTTTAAATTAACTATTCTGTTTCCGACTGGCTTTGTTAGATCCACATCATAAGTTGCTCCATATAACTGATCTAAATTATAATCTGGAACATTTAATACAGGATCTTTTTCAATTAGATCTGTTTTACTTGCAGCCTGCTTATAATATCTCATAGAATATTCCATCCATTTTTTTAACTGAGCCCCATTCATCTTTATTCCATAAAGATAATTTTCATATACATAAGTTCCCATAATATCCTTAATAGTTATGTTTCCCTTTGGTATATTGGCAGATGAACTTAGTGGTGCCGCTATTGACAATTGTGCTTGTGCTGTTTGAGCTTGAATTTTATTTATTAATTCCATTATAGCCGTTGGATTAGTAGTTTGCCCATCCCCAGAAAATGCATCCGTTGCCTGTCCTATTACTGTTGCTGTATAATCTAACGTTTTTTCCTGATATGGTTCTATTAATGAAACTATATTAGGATCTTCTGCAATAGTATTGTCCATTGCAACATTTTTAGTTTTTATTCCACTTAAATTATTATTCCCATCTATACTTATATCTATTTGTGATACATAATTTCCCCACTTTCCTGGTTCCACTACTGGTACAACCTTTCCATCCGGATTTTTCAAGCTTGTATCATTTATTACTGAATGGGCATGTCCTGCAACTATGGCATCTATACCAGATACTCCGGTTGCTATAGCTTTTATCTGATTTTCAGGAATAACATCGCTAGCTCCTTCTTCTCCACTATGTGCTGTTACAATTACAATATCAGCTCCTTTGCCTTTCACAACTGGCACCCACTTTTTAGCTTCGTCGACTAAATCATTGAAATGAAGACCTTTATAATGCTCAGGATCCTCCCAGTTTGGAATGCACTTAGTTGTTAATCCTAATATTCCAACTTTTACACTCTTCCCATTTATATTGAATGCTTTAATATAATATGGCTCTACATAATTTGAGCCATCATTTTCATAGGTATTAGCAGATAAAACATGAATTCCTTGACTCTTATAGTCATTGATTACTCTGTTTAAGGTTTCAAGACCATAATTAAATTCATGGTTTCCTAAAGTTTCTGTATCATACTTCATTGCTCCCATAACCTTTGCCATTGGGTAAAAAGAATTTTTATCTATCATGTCATAATAATAAGAAAGTGGAGTTCCTTGAATTGTGTCTCCATCATCAACTAACATGACATTTGGATTAGAAGCTCTTACATTATTCACATATGTTGAAACCTTAGCTAATCCTTGACCTTTAGCAGGTGCTTTATTTGTACCATAATCAAAATTTAACACATTACCATGAATATCAGAAGTAGCTAATATTGATATTGTAGATGCTAAGCCAACCTGACTACTTCCAGGATCAGCAATTTCACTTGGATCTGTCACTATTAATTCAAAGGTATTATATTTCGATACATTAGCTGTAACATCCTTTACATCATTAGCCTTTAATCCCGCTATGACTGGCATTTTATATATTGCAATGCTGCCTGTAGAATCACTTATAATTGAAGATGCAGTTGTATCTATACTTTTAAAAGCAGCATTTTTAATTTTGATTAATTCTCCCTGCAAGTCATCATTAATATCTCCTATTGTTACTTCTTTAGGTATAATTGTATTTCCATTACTTACAGTCGTAACATCCGATACTTTACTTGGAGTTATTTCCGTTAACCCATTATAAATAGATAACTTTCCTGTAGTTGTAATCTTGTCTCCATTTGAGATCTTTGCTCCACATGTATTATATACTACTATTCCTGCAGTTGGATTTGCAGGATTATCTTGTAAAAATACAGTCTTTCCATTTACTCCGCTTACATAGCCTGTTACTTTAACCAAAGTACCTTGAGATGCTAAAGCCTTAGCTCCATTAATTGTCGTTTCTACTGGGGAACCAGCTGAGTCCGTATCATTTTTTATTCTTTCATCTAAGTTCACAACTATTTTCCCATTTTTCTTAACATCTTGAATTAAGGCATCCCTTACAAGAGTATGAGTGTCCACATAGGTATTCTTAATTTCTGGCAATGTAAACTCTGTAAAATTATCTCCTCCTGTAGCAACAAAGTCTGGAGCAGCTACTGTTAACTTATCATCATCCTTTATAGTTGTTCCATCTTTTTCTCTAGCTATACTTTTAACCCTTTGACCTGGAACTTCAGGTGTTATAACTTTTCCATCTGAATCTGTAACTGCTTTTACATAGGAAGGCTTAGATGAATCATAAGTAATTTTTATTCCTGAAACTTGAAGCCCTTTTCCAGTATTATCAGCAATTGCCTGTTCAATAAGATTTTTAAGCTGTGCACCAGTCATATTAACTGTAGTAATGGTATTATCAAATGGCATTAAATAAAAAATAGTACTTAAAGTAATATTTCCCTTAGGAATGGGACTTAATCTTATGCCTCCGTTATTAACCATGCCTACATCAGCATTTACATTGTTTTTCACAACATCTGCCATCCAATCTCCAAGTTGAGATTCTCCAAAAGGGTTATCATTTTGTTCACTTGTATAGTCCACATCATCAGAGCCTAAAATTTCTTTAAAAATTGGTGCTAAATCAGCATTAGCCTCATCAACAATTTCCTTACATTCTTTATCCACAGGAGTGTCACTGTTCACAGTAACTCCATTCCAATTTGTACATTTTTTTGAAAAGCCAATTATTTTATTGTTTTCGTCTAAAGAAATTTTTAAATCTATATATCCTTTACCTGCATTACAAGCATTTAATTTTGGTACATCCTTATTATCTGCATCCTTTACAACCTTATCCTCAATTGTATGAGTATGCCCTCCAAAGACCGCATCTACCCCATGCAAATTACTTATAATATTATCTAATGAATTCTCCCCATCATGTACTACTGCAAGAACAACATCTGCTTCATTATTATCTCTAATTTTTTTAGCGCAAGAATTTATTTCTTCTGCTGCATCTGTAACTTTATAATTAGCTATATTGGCTGGCAACACTATAGTAGGGACATCATTTAATATAGCTCCTATTACAGCTATTCTTGTACCATCTTTCTCTATTATCTTATATGGTTTATATGGCCTTGTGTCATCTTTTCTATTGTGCAAGTTGGAACAGACAATTTCATATCCTGCACCCTGCATAGTTTCATTATTTATTGTATCTAAACCCCAATCGAATTCATGATTTCCAAGAGCTGTCACCTCCATTCCCATTTTTGATAATACCTTCTGTACTGGAACTCCTTTAGAAAGATTTGATATTGGTGTCCCTTGATATAAATCCCCGCCTCCAATTATTAAAGTATTTTTTGAATTAGTATCAGCTGCATTTTCTACTGAATTTGCTAATGCTGCGCCAACTTCATTATTTTTAGTATCTAAAAGTTGACCATGAAAATCTGTAATTTCTATTATATCTAAATTTTTGGTACTTACAGCTGGCCCAGTTGTGACAGTAGCTGCAGCACCAGTCGTAGCATCAGATATATCAGAAACTGCAACATTGTTAGTATAGTTTGTTACATCTGCCCTTGCTACCTTAATTGGAACAAACATAACAAAGTTTGACAGCATAATTGCTACAATTAGCAATATACTTATCTTTTTTTCTTTTCTCATAATTATCCCTCCTGATTCTATTATTTTATTGTTTTTCAATTAGCTCTTAGGAAATTTATTCCATTTATTCAATGACATTGTACCTCAAAACTTAATTCCTAAATATTTATTTAATGTTAAATTATGGTTATTTATATGTAAGCAAAATGACTAAGACATATTTCGATTAAAAATGTACAAAAAAATATCCTATGTATAACTTAGCTTTATGCACTGTTACCACAGGATATATAATTCTCATTCTCTTCTCAAGGATTCTACTGGATCAAGTCTAGCTGCCTTATTAGCCGGCAAAAGTCCAGCCAAGACGCTTATTATAATACTTACGCCCATTCCTAATGCGATATAATATTTTCTCAATAGAAAAATATTCAAAGCAAATAATTTATTAGACATAACATTTATGAATCTTCCTAAAACATACGCTCCAGCAATTCCAATCGCTCCGCTAAAAAAACCTATTAAAAAAGCTTCTGAAATAAAAATCCTTCTAATATCTTTCGCTCGAGCTCCTATAGCTTTAATTATTCCTATTTCTTTTGTTCTCTCAACAACACTAATATACATAACAACGATTATCATAATTGCTGATACCACTAGAGATATTCCTGCAATACCTGATAAGACATAAGTTAAAACATCTATCATTTGATTGAACATAGAAGTTAATTCTTCCTGGGAAGATTCTACATATCCAAGCCCCTTAATTTTATCTTTAATTCCAGCTGTATAATTACTATTAGTTGTATTTACATAAACTACATTAGGTTTTAATTTATTATTATTATCTGAATACAATTTTTCTAAGTCTGAGTAATTTAAAAAGACAGCTTTCATCGATGCAGTTAAATCTCCTCCTGTACTCGTATAAACTCCACTTATAATAAAATCTCTATTTACAATCTTCTGATTAATCAATATGTGCATGTTGACTTTCTGCCCAATAATATCGCTGCCTATTTCATCACTTAAAGCTTTATTAATTAATATTTCCCCTTCCTTAGGCAAGCTTCCCTTTTCAACATTTGAATTTGTTATATTTGAAGATATTGTTGAGATTTTCACTATATTATTGGTTTTATTATTATAAACCAATGAATTAACACCAAAAGAAATTATGGTATACCCTTTTTCTACAGATGACACATTTTGTATTTGAGACAATTTAGTAATATCTTCTTCTTCAAAAGGCTTCGTTGAATTTATATCTGGCTTTTGAACTGTTGTAAAATCCAAATTAACATTATCTTCGTCAGAACTTGGCATGTTAACTTCAATTACTAAAGGGTTAACATAGCTATTCATAGTTTTATTAAAATAAGCCTTAACGCCATTGCCTAAGGATAGCATTAAAATAATACTCATTATTCCAATGCTACTCCCTATAGAAACTAATATATTTCTTGCAAACTTTTCTTTCATATTATTAAGAGCAAGTTTTATAGATGATAATATACTTAAATTTTGTCTACGCTTATTCTTATTCAATGTTTCCTGCTCTTCATGAGCATTTTTACCTTCTGTTTTTAAGACTTCTTTATCATCAATAATACTTCCATCTGCTATTTTTACTATTCTGGTTGAAGAAGCTGCTACCTTTTCAGAATGAGTGACCATAATTACAAGTTTTCCTCTTTGTGCTATGTCCTTCATTATCTGTAAAACCTGCATTGTAGTCTTTGAATCTAAACTGCCTGTAGGTTCATCTGCAATAATTATTTCTGGATCATTAATTAAAGCTCTAGCTATAGCAACTCTTTGCTTTTGTCCTCCTGACAATTGATTTGGCTTTTTGCTTATGTGCTTCTCTAAGCCTAGATTTTCAAGTATCTCCCTTGCTCGTTTAATCCGTTCTTTTTTTCGAACATTAGATAAGGTCATAGCAATTGTCACATTGTCTAAAACAGATAAATGATTTATCAAGTTGAAACTTTGAAAAATAAATCCCACTTCATTTTTCCTATATTTATCAAGTTCTCTTTTCTTTAGTTTCTTAACATCTCTTCCATTTACAAATAATTCACCACTAAAATTTGAATCTAATCCGCCTATTAAATTCATTAAAGTGGATTTTCCGCTACCTGACTCTCCAATAATTGATACTAATTCCCCTGTATTAAAAGAAAGGCTTATCGTATTTAATACCTGAAACTTTTCACTTCCTTTTAATTTATAATACTTACTTATATTTTTCAATTCTAATAAACTCATTAATCATGTGCTCCTCAATTAAATTTTTCTTCCAAACAATTTTTTCAATACTCTGTATTCTTTTGTTACATATAATCCTACAGAATATGTTATAGTTCCAATAATAAATTTAAACCCTGCACTTATTATTACATTATTTATGACTATTTTACTTGTTAATATAAATCCAATCACCATTAAAACTCCTATAAGTACTACATTTTTTAGTTGAAGCAAAAAAGAAGTAAAATTTTTTTGGAATACATTAGTTATTAGTACATAAAAACATTGGATAAAATTTAATGCGAATGCTATAACTAAACCTGCTGCCAATATTGATAAACTTTTACTAACTATTCCGACAGCTATGGCACTTACAGTAAACACTGCTGATATTATTCCTGTTGAAAATAACTTATTTACATATCCTGTAGCTTGAAATATTGACCCTATGCTTGATAAGATCATTTGTATTACTATTGATATTGAAAGTATTTTAAAAACAGGTATGGATTTATCCCAATTGGATCCATACATTATATGTATTATTTCATTGGCCGAAAAAAAGCAATATGTAGATATAAAAACTCCTAAAATTGCTAGCAATTTTACTACCTTTATATATGTCTCATAAATTATATCTTTAGAATCCTGATATTTTGATAATACCGGATGTAACACTGGTGTTATTACATTAGTTAAATTTTGAACTGGGTAAAGCATAAGTTTATAGGATTTATCATAATACCCAAGAGTTGAAGCCCCCAAAAATTTACCTACTAATATATTATCTAAATTCCTCGTAAAATAATTTATGAAATTAAATGAGAATTGAAAGCTGGAATAATTTTTTATTTTCTTAATAGATTCATATGAATAGCCTTTTTTTATTTGTATTTTACATACCTTCACACATAATAAAAAGATAAACAAACTTTTAAGTATTGAGTCAAGTACTAATGCATAATAAGAGAAATTATTAAAAGCTAACGTTATAGTAAAAATTCCGACTATTACATTGACAATAATATTTATTATTCCTACCTGTTTAAATTTATGTGCCTTATATAATATAGCATTTGGAACAATATTGCATACTGAAAAAAATACAGAAATTGATAATAATCCCCCAAGTCTTATGTATATACTGTTATTATAAAAAAATGCAATAAAATATGAAAAGAAATAAAAGCCAATTGCCATAATGAAAGCTCCAATTATTGAAAACTTAAATATATCCGATACTTCCTTTTCCCCTAAAGATTTATTTTGAATTATTGCTGGACCAATTCCCATATCACCTAGCATATTAAAGAATGATATGAACACAGTTATTACTGCTATTATTCCAAAATCTTCTGGTAATAATAACCTAGCTAATATCGAGTTTATAATTAATTGAGCAAATATATTGCTGTACTTAGATATAAATGTGACTATTATCCCACTTTTTAAATTTGAATATTCTTTCATCCTTCCTCCAAGATAATCGTAAATTCTATAATTCTTCCATAAGTTCATTCCATTGCTTAATTATTTTTTCACTCTTAAAATCCTGAGCTCTTTTTATTGATTCTAAAGACATAGCTTCCCTTTTTTCATCATCTTCAATTAACTTTATTACTTCCTCTGCAAATTTAGCCGCATCATGATTTTCCACCAAAACTCCATTTATATTATTCCTATCTATTATCTCTTTAGGGCCTGAATTATCAAAAGCTACTACTGGCACTCCACATTCCATTGATTCAGTTATAGATAGCCCAAAGCCTTCCCATCGTGATGTAGATACAAAAATAGATGAATACAAATAATGCTCCTTAACATTATCACACTTTCCTGTAAGTAAGACGTTATTTTCCAAATTATGTTTTTTTATATTATTTATAAGGCTCTCTTTATCATCACCGTCTCCTACAATCTTAAGTTTCCAATCTGTATGAACTTTATGTATTATGCTGAAAGCTTCAATAAGTAAGTCTAAACCTTTTTGTATCTCCAGCAATCTTCCTACAAATATGATATATTTTTCACTGCATGAGGATTTCATATGACATTCAAAGCTTAGAGGATTATATATTACTTCACAGTCTATCTTAAGTCTTTTTTTATACTTAACCTTGTCACTATTTGTTAGAACTACACAACGATTAAGTTCTGGTATATATTTCTCAAACAATTTATCCTGCTTCCAATAATATTTATCTTTGTTTTTTAAATATGCATCATAAGAATTATGCAGCCACCCTATGGTTTTAGCATTTAAGCTATCATTTATTATTCCAAGTAGCAAACTATAATAACCCTCAATTCCTATAACAATGTCATATTTTTGTAGGTTTAAATAATTTATAAACTTCTTTTGAATTTCTTTAGGATAATATGCCTGAGTCAATAAACCATCCATGTTTACATTATTAAAAATGCCAGTTAGTAAATTTACTTTCTGGAAAGTTCTGCAAAAAATTTTATTAATAAAGTTTTTTTGTATTAATTCCTTATTAAAATTTATACTTACACTAGAACTTAAACCATACATCTCTCGGTTAATATGAAATCTTTCATCAGTACATATTACCTCTACTTTATTGTTTTTGCTTAATTCACTTGCTAAAACAGAAACTACTCTTTGAACTCCTCCTAAATTAAAAATTGTAGTTGTTATAAAACATATCTTCATATTTACTCCTTATTTCTAAGTTTATTTAAATTATATGAATATAGAATTTTATACTATTTATGATTTATTTTTAATTTTCTTTAACATTGTATATAAACCACAATTCCATAAGAATAATTTTATTTTATCCTCTTTTGATATTTCTTTTAAAAATAAAAAATCCTTATTTTTTACATTTAATTCACTATATTTACTTTCTTTAAAACTTTTTAAACCGTTAGCTTTATCGGCATTCGTATAATGAGCAATAAAATGTGATAATACTTTAGCTTTAAAAATATTTAAACTCTCATTACTTACTCCTATATGCTCATCTTTTATATAATTTATGATGCTGCTCATAGCATGGTAATAATCCTCTGCTAATTTCTCATTTCTCTTATGAACAGTTGATGACTGTCTTTGCCTATAATAATACAAAGGCTTATTTATAAAACCTATTCCTCTAGCTTTATATATTGCTTTAAATACTGGAAAAGCATCTTGAATATATCTATTAGGCTCAAACTTAAAATCGATTTCTTTTAACAATTGGCTTTTAAAAAGCTTATTCCATAGCTGCCCTTGCAGTTCATAGCTTAGCATAAGCTCCATAACTTTATAGCTATTGTATACCTGCCTTGAATCAACTTTATACTTTTCAATATAATTTCTATTATCTTTTGGGTTGTAATAAAAATAAAATCCACAGATTACAATATCTACATTAGAATTTTTAGCTCTTTTATACATTGATTCAAACATATCCAGTTCTAAAAAATCATCTGGATCAATATATATTGTATATTCACCTTTTATATAGTGAAAAGCTGTATTTCTTGCAACGGATACACCTGCATTTTGCTGCTGCAAAACAGTAAAATTTTCAAATTTTTCTTTATACTCTTTAACAATATCCATCGTATTATCAGTTGAACCATCATCAACGATTATTATTTGCAAATCCTTATAGCTCTGATTTAAAATACTTTCTAAACATTCTCGTATATATTCTCCAACGTTATAGACTGGTATGATAACACTTATCATTTATTCATTCTCCTTAAGACAACAGATTATCCCCATACTATTATTTATTTCCACTTTTCTAATTGTTAATATATAAATCTTGAAGTTTTTTAGCTATAATACTCACACTAAATCCTGCATTCCTTATCTCTTCAGATGTATCTTTTCTAATATATCCATCTTTGTATTTTAAAATTATTTCTGCCCATTCTTTTGGAGATTTATTTAAAGAAACAGAATTCCAATAATTTGTTATTTTTATTTCATCACTTATACTATCAGACGCAACAGTCATTAAACTTGCCGCCTGAACCTCTACCCCTACAACCGGTAAACCTTCATAATGCGATGGAAAAACAAATATATCTGCTGCTTGAAGTATGTTATAAATTTCATTTGAAAGGCCGTAAAATATCACTTTACTCTCTAAATTTAACGACTTTACTTTTTTTATAACTTCCTCCTTTAATTCCCCTTCTCCAATTAATAGCAAAATTGCATTACTACATTTAGACCTAACTGAATTAAAAACGTCAATTAAAAAATCATGATTCTTTTGATATGTAAAACGGCCAACATGCATTAGAACGAATTTATCTTCTAGCTTTAACTTTTTTCTATACCTTTGCCGTGTCTCCTCATTATATATGAATTTCTTCTCATCAATTCCATTATTTATTACCCTAACCTTAGAATCTTTTACATCAGCTTTAGAAAACATCCATTCTGCTGCATTGTTTGAACAAGCAAACTCATAATTCACTACATATTTCCACAAATGCTTTATGATATTTTGTATCGCTAAATGAATATGATATAATTTCTTATCTTTACTCATACGATCATTATGCGAATGTATTATTATTACAGGTGTTTTGCAGAATTTTAAAGCAACAGCTTCAAAAAAGCTCTTTGCTCGATCTCCATGTATATGTACTATGTGATATCTTTTATTTTTTTGAAAGTTATATAAATCCACAAAAGACTTTATTCTTTTAATTCCATGATTTTTAGGTAAACATATTATCTCTCCACCCATTTCCTTGACCTTCTCATCATAAAATTCACTTGTATTCTCATTTCTATATACAACGTAATCAAATCTGACTTTATTTAAATTCATATTTTTATTTATGTTTAAAATAAACGCTTGAATACCTCCAGCCTCTAAAGAATCAACAATCTGAAGTACTTTTAATGTGTTATTAATCATATCAATCTTTCCTTTTATACTCATTAATTATTATTCTCACTTTTTTTAGAACTATTATCTATGGCATTATTTCCTAAATAAAGAGCAATTACAGCAAAGCTAAAACATCCTGTTACATCAGTAAATATTGATTCTGCAGTTGATGCAATCAAAATATAAAGTAATATTAAAAAAGCTGCATATTGGGCCTTCTTACGTAACTCATATCTTCGTTGTATTGATTTAAATATGTTCAGTATTATAAGCAAAAATAAAACCAAACCTATAAATCCAAATTGCCCATATACATAAGGCCAGAAAGTATCACCTATATATGAATAATCAGTTTCCGTAATTCCTGTAACCACATTTATTCCATATTCATAATATAAGGGGGAATAATATTCTCCTGATAAATCTGAAGCAAAGGTACCAAAACCACTTCCAAATGGAAAATATCTTTTTGCTAACATAAAGCCTACAATAAATAATGCTGGACGAGCTGCGGTAAGATAATATGATGCATACTCCATAATTTTATTGTAGGTTGAAACAATTCCAATTACCGCAAGGATTAATATATACCGTATTTTTATAGCTTTAGCATATTTCATTACCATCTTCATAAAGAAATATCCAAGTATAAATACAAATGCTTTATTTCTTAGTGTAAAAAATAATATAACTAGAGCTTCAAAAATAATAAAGATATCATATTTTTTTCTCTCATCACTAAGTACCGTACATAACAATATAACAGCAGCCGACACTAAATATGTTGGATGCTCATATAAGAACTTATAACTTCTTATTCCATACCTTACATCCATTGACATTCCTATATCATGAATTAAATTAATAATTAAAAAGATAAATATCACAGTTAGGTATATTCTTGACCTATTTGCTACCTTTTTTAATAATAGATCTTTGTCTATATTATTTGAAACAATTAAAGTGAATACATAACAAACTACAAACTTACTTATAGCTAAAACATCTTTATATATTGCAATCTTCTGGGGTTGAATATTATGCAGTATATTTCCCATTATTCCTAAAAATAATAAAACGAAAAATAAGCCTATTACCTTTATTTCACTACGATACATAATTATATGTTTTTTTCTATTAAACATATAAAATATCGATAATAAAATTAGCGAAATCGTGAAAGATTCATCAATATAGCCTAACTTTGGAATATATGCAACTAGGCAGTTTTGGAAAATAAAAATATCAAAAATTAAATTAAAAATAAAAAACATGCTTCTCCCCCAAATCCTAATGTATATATCCACGCCAATTTTTTATATGTATAGTTTAACCAAGAAATTGTTTTATATTTACATATTTTAAATTAAATTATTGATTATTAATTAGCCGATAAATTAGAACAAAATTTCAGGCGAATAAAAAATCTCTCTAGGATTAAATTTATAATCCTAGAGAGATTTTTTAATTATGCTTCGCTTAGCTTAAAAGTTCCTTATATTCCTTTAAATGCGCATCATAATATGTTTTGTTGTTAAATTTTATATTAAAGGTTTCTATACAATTGCTTTTCATACAGTTATATCCTACTTTATCATTGTGTAACTTAAGTATTTTTTCTTTAAAGGTTTCAACGTCTTTCATTTCTACCAAATATCCGTTGTACCCATCTTCTATTTCTTCATTTGTTCCATCAATATTTGTAGCAATAACTGGAACTCCTTGAGAAAAAGCCTCCAATGGGGTTAATGGTAATCCTTCAATGTATGAACACAAAAGTAATATATCTATATATTTTAAGTGCTCTATTACATTATCTTTTGCTCCTAATAAGTATATCGATTCATCTAAATTTTCTTTTTTAATAACTTCACTTGCATTATTTAGTTCTGGCCCATCACCTAATAATACAAACTTTATTTTTTTATTTTCTAAGGTGGTTCTCTTAGCCACTTCAATGAAATCATAAATTCCTTTATAATCCACTAACCTGCTTATTTGAGCTACTATAAAATATCCCTGTTCTTTTAAACTTAAAAGTCTGTTATCAACTATTTTGTTACTATTTTTAGTTTCTATTGTATTGTATATTGTAGTCATATTTTTTCCTTTCAAATTGGCTTTTTCAATTAGAATTTTCTTAGCCGCTTCACTTACAGTTATTATTTTAATATTTTTCAATGCAAAATTAGTTAACTTAAATTTGTCTTCAATGCATAAATGTTGAGTATGTATTAATTTAGTTTTTGTAAATTTTAATATTACTTTTGATAATAAGGTAGTCATTCTGTGATGACTATGAATTATATCTACCTCCTCTCTTTTCACTATCTTATATATAATTAATAGATTTTTTAGTATATTAAATGGATTTTTAGAATCTGTATTCATAATATTATAATGTTTAACATCCAGTTTTTTAAGTTCTTCTGTTAGTTCTCCACCCATGCTTGCAGCTATAATTTTATTTTCTTCCTTAAATTCCTTAGTTAGCTGTAGAATGCATTTTTCAACTCCACCAAGACCCATACCTCTGTTTATATATAATATATTCATCGTTTGTTCTCCTTAAAAATCCGTATTTGCAAAAAATCATTAAACTTAATTATAATTTAATTATAGCTTAATGATTTCTATATTTACATTAGGCACAATCAAAAAAATAACAAGTCCATCTGTCAGCATATTTTCCATCATCCTTCTTCAGAAAAATGCCATAATAGACCCGCTATGATGGCACTTTTCCTCCTTGTTTGATGAAAAATATTCATGCCAGCTTTGGGCTTGTTATTTTATTTCATATGCCTTATTTCAAGAACAGCCTTATCAAATTTTTTAATGAACTCATTTTTACTAGAACTATAATTATTGCATTTTTTAGAAAGCTCGTTATAATTTCTTATTGTCTCATCTAAATTTTCAATATCATATACTCCAATAACTTTCGAATTTTCATCTAACCTTTTAGTGAAAAGTATTTGATGATTATCAACATGTTCATTAAATTCAGGATTTCTTGGCACCACAATTGGTACCTTATTATATTTAAGTGGATGAAATATGCTGCCTGGGCCCCCATGAGTTATAACTATATCACTTTTCCTCATGTTTTCGTCCATTTCATCGTATCCAATCATTTTTTTACTTTTATAATTTCTAGGAATATAATTGCTATATCCAATTTGAGCAAATATTTCATCTGTAATTTGCCCTTTTTCAACTAACTTATCCAATTCTATAAATAATCTATTCATACCTTGTTCATGAGTTCCTACTGTAACAAATATCAAAATAATCCCTCCAATACTTTTCCCTTTGGATAAAATTTCTTTTGCTCTTCCCACTGTAACACAAATAAATCACTAATTGGATAAACTACTTTTCCTGTTATTGTTGGTTTCTCTATTCTATCATACACTTCAATGTAAATTACCTTTGCACCAAAAAGCTTTCCTAAGTAGAAAAATGGAATGGCAGGAGCCGCACCAGTGCTGACTATTAAATCCGGCTTCTCTTTATGAAGTATTTTTAAGGCTAAAAATGTGTTTTTAATTAAATTTTTAATATTTCTATTTGTAGGGAAGTAACACCAATATTTTTTCTCATCTTTAAGTATTGATTTTGAATCCTCCTTCTCAAAAGTAACCCAAAATCTCTCCTTATCTTGCCACCACTCTTTTAATTGAATTAAATGAGTCAAGTGGCCACCACTTGAGGTTATAAAACATACCTTCATCTAATCCCTCCCTTTTATCAGTTTACAGTTTAAAATTCACAGCTTACAGTTTAACTTTGAAAAGCCTCTGACTTTTCAAAGTTAAATATCTATATTACCATAGCTGTCATTTCTTCTTTAAGTTTTTTCTCAAGATTTAAAACAGCTTTTCGTCCAATTGAATAATAATCTATTTCTCGACCTTTAGCTTCTTTTACTTTATAACAGTTTCTGCCATCTAAGATTATAGGCGTATTCATTAATTCTTCATAAATCTTTAAATCTAATTCTTTGATTTCATTCCATTCTGTAAATATAAATGCCATATCTGCATCTTTTAAAGTTTCTTCTGGAGTGCTTACATAAGTTACTTCGTCTGGATATATCTTTTTAAAATTATTAACCCCAACTGGATCATATGCAAATACTTTAGCACCTTCATCTATTAATCTTCTTACATTTGGTATTGATGGTGCTTCTCTTAAATCATCAGTTCCAGGTTTAAATGTTAAACCAAGTACTGCTACCTTTAATCCTTTTAAGCTGCCAAATCTCTTTTTAGCTTGTCTGAATAATTTATACTTTTGATTTTCATTTACTTCAATTGTTGCTTTTATTGTTTTTAATTCATATCCATTGTCATTAGCTAACCAATGAAGTGCCTTAGTATCTTTAGGGAAACATGATCCCCCATATCCGATTCCAGCACTTAAGAATTTATCTCCTATTCTTGGATCAAAACTCATTCCTTTAGCTACATCTTCAATATCTGCTCCAACCATTTCACAAAAATTTGCTATTTCATTCATAAATGATAGTTTAAGTGCCAAAAAGTCATTTGAAGCATATTTAACCATTTCTGCACTTCTTCTATTTGTAACAACTATCGGCTGATTATAATCTTCGTAAACTTGTCTTAAAAGCCTTTCTGCTTTCTCTGATTCAATCCCAATTACAATTCTCTTAGCATGTAAAGTATCAATAACTGCTGTGCCCTGTGCTAAAAATTCTGGATTTGAAGCTACTTCTATATGAATATTATTTTTAACATTTTCTTTTAAAAATTCTTCAATTCTATCATTAGTTCCTATTGGAACTGTTGATTTAACAACTACTAAACAATCTTTCTCTGCATTGTCTGCAATTTGACTGCATACATTAAATACATAATCTAAGTTAGCTGATCCATCTTCTCTTTCTGGAGTACCAACCCCTATGAATATTAAATCAGCATCTTTGTAAGCATTTTTATAATCAACTGTAAAATGTAATCTATTATCATCATGATTTCTCTTTATAAGTTCATCTAAACCTGGTTCATATATAGGTGAAATTCCCTTTTTCATCATTTCAACTTTATTTTTATCTATATCAACACAAGTTACATCATGTCCTATTTCTGAAAGACATGCCCCTGTAACTAATCCTACGTATCCTGTTCCTGCAACTACTACTTTCATCTTCATATTCATACCTCTCATTCTATCTAGCATGTTTGTCTCCAAATAGTACAGAAAATGTTTTTAAAATCAATTTAATATCGATTAAAATACTTCTATCCTGCACATATTTTATGTCTAATTCCATCCATTCTTCAAAGTCAATATCATTTCTACCTGAAACTTGCCAATAGCAGGTTAATCCGGGCTTAACCTCTAATCTAGTCATCATCCAGTCATCGAATTTTTGAACTTCTTTAGGAAGTGACGGTCTAGGTCCAACTAAACTCATTTCACCTTTTAGTATATTAAACAATTGTGGAAGTTCATCTATGCTTGTTTTTCTTATGAATCTGCCAACTTTAGTTACTCTTGGATCATTCTTCATTTTGAACATTGGTCCGCTCATCTCATTTTTACATTGTAGTTCTTTCTTTAATTTTTCTGCATTAACTACCATTGATCTAAACTTGTACATCTTAAACACTTCACCATTTTTCCCAATCCGTTCTTGAGCAAAAAAAATTGGACCTCTTGATTCAAGTTTTATTATTATTCCAACAATTAAAAATATTGGCAATAAAATCGTTAATCCAGTTAAAGAGCAAAGAATATCCATAGTCCTCTTAAAAAAGTAATACTCCATCCTAGGTTCAGCTCTATCTTGGAAGACAGCCTCCCCTTTATTAATTTCTAGTTGCTGCATTTTATCACCGCCCTATGATAATTAATTAGCAATCAAGTTTTTTAATTCTTTACCTTGCTTAATTAAGATAAATAATAGTAAACCTAATTGCTTCTTCAATAAGATGAATCTTGCTTAATGTAATTTTGTTCTGTCTACACTCTGTATAATTTATATTACAATGAGTATATACACTTTTCAACACACAATAAACGCTACATCAAGCAATATCAAGGATAGTTGCTAATATAGCGTTTTATGACAAATATTTATTCTGTTTTCATTTTTATGGTATCTAAATTTGAGACATGTAATATGTATTAAATCTTAAGAAACGATAATATAGATTTTTTGCTCTTTATCTTTTTACCAACAAATTCCACCTCATGATTATTTAATAATTTTTCAGAACTTTCTTCAAGTATTTTTTCATTCATTAAGCTACCAGTAACATTTGTAACTTTCAATACTTTAATGGCATCTCTTATGCCCGAATTTCTGCATTCTACATTATGTGCATCAGAACCAATGAAATTATATATGTTATTTTCTAAATATAACGAAGCAGTTTTTCTAACACTTTCTCCAAACTTCCCTTCAATACTTCCTGAATTTATCTGAAATAAATATCCTGCATCAATAAACTTATTAATTAATGATGGCTCTTCTCTAAATGGTTTATATCTTTCAGGATGAGCTATTATTGGAACTATGTCCCTAACCTGTAATTCATAAATAACATCAACTATGTTATTATCAAATCCATGCATAGGAAATTCAATCAGCATATATCTAGAATCATTTATGGTCCCTATATTACCCTGCAAGAAATTTTCAATTATGTTTTCATTATAATAAATCTCCTGACCACTATAAATTTTAATATTGATTCCTTCTCTATTTGCAGCTGCCGCAACTTCCTCTGTCAAAGCTTTAACTTCATTTATAGTTGCATCTCCATATTCCAATAAATAATGAGGAGTTGCTACAATTTCTCGTGTTCCATTTCTCTCTGCATTTCTTAACATTTCTAATGTCATTTCCATATTCTCAGAACCGTCATCAATACCTGGTAATATATGTGAATGTATATCTGCTATCATAACCACACCCCCTTTTATTCAGTTTATAGCTTTCATATGCTTAAATATTCTTATTCCTTATCCTCTTCATTTCCATAATAGTTACTGTATTTTCCTCTAGTATTTTCTACTGCGTGTAATACTGCTCCTATTATATTAGCTCCAACCTTATCTAGAAGATTTTTTGCCTCTATAACCGCATCCCTTTTTGTTACAGCTGCTCTAACTACTAAAATAGTCCCCTCAACTTTTGTTGAAAGTATTTGAGCATCCGTAACTGCTTTAATGGGGGCCGTATCTAAAACTACAAAATCATATCTTTTTTTTAATTCTTCAATCAAATTACTCATGGCTGATGATGCTAGCATCTCTGATGGGTTAGGAGGAATTTTCCCTGAAGTTAAAAAATATAAATTATCATTACGTTTTTGCACAGCTTCTTCAATAGAAACCTTTCCAATTAAAATTTCCGAAATTCCAACTAAATTTGATGCTTTAAAGTTTTTATGTACTGAAGGTTTTCTTAAATCACAATCTACCAGAATAACCTTTTTATCGCTTTGTGCAAAGGTTAATGCAATATTTCCAGCAACAGTGGATTTCCCTTCCGCCATTTCTGCACTTGTAACTGCAATGGTTCTTATCTCTTTATCAAATGAAGAATACTGAATATTTGTCCTCAAGGTTCTATATGCTTCTGAGACCACTGATTTTGGCTTTTCTTCTACTATAAACCCTGCATGAATTCTATCATCAATTGTATTATTATCTTTTCCTTTCTTATAATGTTTTATTGCCTCTAATACTGACATACCTACACACCTTTCTAGGACTTAAATTTATCAGGAATAGTGCCTAAAACCGGAACTCCTAATATTTCTTCCATTTCCTCTCTAGTTTTAAAAGTATTATCCATGAACTCAATTAGAAAGCTTAATCCTAAACCGATAATTACCCCTGCCGCAAAAGCTAATCCTATATTTAATTTCTTATTTGGACTTACTGGATTATCTGTTACCTTTACACTTTCTATAGTTTTTACATTGCCATTAGGTATTAGTTCTTTTGATGATCTCATAAACTCATCAGTAACTGTTTTTACCACATCACCAGCTTCTGATTTATGTGGGCTTATATAGCTAATTTCTAAAATCTGCGTATCAGACCTTGGAGTAACACTTAATGTGCTTAGTATCTTATCAGAACTTAAATTCAAATTACTAAAGTTAATAGCTCTATCTATCAAATCATTAGTTTTAATTATTTCAACATATGTCTTTAGTAATTTTTGATACATCTGAACATCATTAGTGTCATAACTCTGTTCCTGTCCTTGAGCATTAAGCTCTTTACCAATAAACACTTTCGTACTTGCTTCATATTTAGGCGAGATTATGAAAATGCTTATTATTGCTGAAAGTGCAGTTGCAATTAAAGTGATTCCAAGTATCATTTTCCATCTTTTTATTAATATATTTACTATATCCTCAATTTTTATTACATCTTTATTCATATACCAAGTTTCTCCATCTATTAATATTTTTATTACCTTTATAATTTAAATTTATTATAGTTTTAGTAAATTTCTCATCTTTCATTCATTTTTATTTTAATGTTATTGCAAAAAACATTTACATATTAATTTTCAAATCATACAACTTTTTTGTTTTTATTTTTACCCTTTTATCTCAATTTATGGTAAAATTATATTAAAAAAAGGGGATGAGAGTTTATGGCAGTATATATGATTAGTTATGATTTAAGTGAACCATGTAAAAATTATGAAAAGGTTTGCGAATCTATTGAAGCATTAGGTGAATGGTGCCATTACCTTGAAAGTACTTACTTAGTTAAAACATCATTATCAGCTGATGATATTAATAGCCGAATAATTAAATTTCTTGATGCTTCCGATAGACTTATAACATGTGAAATACTTAGGCCCGTTTCAGGTTGGTTACCTGAAGAACAACGAAATTGGATCAATTTTAACCTTTAGTTAAATTAATATCTTCGAACATAGTACTCTTATATTTTTATTCTTCTATTTTTATTAAGTTTTTGTTTTTTAATTTTCTTGTCATTTATTGAAGTGCAATGAATTTTTATGTACAAAAATAAGAGGCTTACGCCTCTTTAATACCCCTTAATAACCCACTAGTAGTATAATTAAGCAGCTATGATTTTTTAGAAATTGAATTACTAAATACCTATCTACTATAATAATGGTCTAACCCATTTATCTCATAATAAATAACTATCTGAATATCATATATAATCCCCTAATTACTAAATGATATAATTATTACAAGAAAAAGAAAGCAATATTTAAATCAATCTCCTTGTATTCATATTCTCATGATACCTAAATATAATCAATACTTTCTTCTTTAAATGTACGAATTAAGGAATAAAAATACTTTTAACCTAAATCTAATAACTATTTCTCAAATTCCACTTGATGCTTCTTAAAGAATTCATAAAAATACTTCACATTGTCCAATTCACTCCAGCCGCATACATCTAAATCTTTTGAGTTCAGGTTATATATTTTTGCATCTAAAGTTCCAAGCATAAATGGTGAATGGGTTGCAATTATGTACTGATTGTTTAAAAATCTTGCTCCATAATTAATCTTCTCAGCTAAAAGTACTTGGTTTTGAGGAGATAATGAAACTTCTGGTTCATCTAAAAGATATAATGCATCTGCTTGAAGCCACTCATCAAATATTTGCTGGCTCGTTTCGCCATTTGAGTACTTTTCCTGACCGTATTTAATTCTTTCTATCTGTTCTTTCATCTTATAAGAATGCTCTAGTATTTCCAACTGCTCTTTGCTATATCCTTTTTCAGCACGCTCATAAATATATCCTTTTCTCAATATAGATTCCTGTTGAACTTTCTTAATTTCATACATTATATCTTCACTTTTAATATAGCGGCTATTTCTAGGAATTCCATACCACATCTGCCCTATTTCATTTTCTCCGAATCCGTATCTGCAATCATCTACAAATTCTTTAAAATAAGAATTTTCCTGTACTTGTTCCTTTCCAGTTAACTTCAATTTATTAGCTATAATATTCAACAAAGAAGATTTTCCACAAGCATTATTTCCATAGAATATTGTAATCTTATCAAAAACAAGGCATTTCTCATTTTTACCTGAAAACACATTATGAGGATATATATTAGGATTAGAAAGTACCTTATCACACAGTTTGAAAGTATTTATGTAAATCAAACTTTATCATCTCCTTAATTATTAACCCTATCAATTTAAAACTTCTTCTGATAGGGTTTGCTACTCCTTTTTAAATATAGTAATTCAAATTGATATATTATTTATATACTATATATCTACTACTCCTCATTTCAAAATTATAACATGCTCTTAGTATCATTTCATATACTATGTTACAAAAAAGTGCATACTTATATAAAATGGTTAATTGTGTTATAAATATATCATAATAATATAAAATTATTTTAATTCAAGAAATTATATAAGACATGTTCATAAGGAGGACGTTTAAATGACAAGACAATCTCTATTAGAAAAACGCTATGATAAATTGAGTACAAAAGTAGTTGAATCTTTAAAAAGGCGTCATTTTGATGCGTATTATTTTAAAACCAAAGATGAAGCACTTGAGCAGATTTTAGAGTTAATTCCTCAAGGTCACGTTGTATCCTGGGGTGGTTCTGAAACCTTAAATGAAATTGGTATAAAAGAACTTGTAAAAGAAAATGGGTATGAAGTTATTGATAGGGACACTGCAAAAAGTCCTGAAGAACGAACAGATCTTATGAGAAAGGCACTTTTATGTGACACTTTCTTAATGAGTAGTAATGCTATAAGTGAAGATGGTCAGCTATTTAACATTGATGGAAATGGCAATCGTGTTGCTGCTATGATTTTTGGGCCAAAGAGTGTTATAGTCGTAGCTGGAATGAATAAAATTGTAAAAAACCTTGATGATGCAGTGCAGAGAGCTAGAACAATTGCCGGGCCAGCAAATATTCAACATTTTCAAGATGCGAAAACCCCATGTTATGCAACAGGCAGTTGTGGAGATTGTTTAAGTCCAGATTGTATTTGTTCATACTTGGTAACAACAAGAGCAAGCAAACCTGCAAATAAGATAAAGGTTATATTAATTGGAGAAGAACTTGGGTTTTAGACTATTTATATAATATAAGCCACTGAGTATTTTAGCAGTTAAAACATATGTTTACAGTTATAAAAATAATAAAGAAGTCATTCCTAATAATAACCACAAAAAAATAAAGGAATGACTTTTAATCAAAAGTGAATTAAATTCATTATATAGTATTGATAAAATAAAAAGACTGATTTTTGTAATCAGTCTTTATTTATTATATTAGCTTTACTTATCTTACTTTTGCAATTGCCACTGCTGATTATTGCCACCATTACTACTCCACTGTAGCACATTGGCACCATCTGCCACTGAATCGTTATCAACATCCAATAATTCGCTGCTATTGATATTTACCAGATTATAATATCCGTTTCCTACATCTATAATATTCCATCTTTGATTGTCTTGCCCATTATCGCTCCACTGTATAACATCAGCACCGTCTGCTGTTGAATTATTGTAAACATCTAGTGCTTTTCCACTGTTTCGATTAATTAACTTGTATGTGATACACTGCTGCTAGTTCCCGAAGTAATGTATATACGATATCCAGAACTACTGTTGCAGCCTGTTAATGGTACTGTAATCTGTCCATTAACTACAGAATAATTAGAGGTTAAAACTGTAGATGGTCCAGAAGATACTGTATCTTTGCTTACCCAATCGATTTTCTCCACCTTTACAGATGCTGTTGAGCCTATAAAGGATGGAATGTTTTTAAATGTTGTGTTTATTGTACCATCATTTGGCCCGCCAAAAATAAAACTGATATACTTATTGTTTGAATCAACACACGCAGCTCCATCTACTAAATTACTGTCATCATTTGGTGGTGTTACGCTGACCATTTTTCCTGTCATGTCTCCATACCATTTATAGAAATACCAGCCTGCACCCTTTTGAGTGTCGGTAGCTAAAAGACTTCCCAATCTGCCTGGAGCAGGGACAAACCACCATGATATGCATGCACTATCTACTTTATAACGCTCGAATTTTCCTATATAGCGTGCTGATGATCCAGGCTGTCCTTCAAGGTTATGATTAGAATCACAATATTCATTTATACTGATTGGCAATTGGCTTATTCCAAGAGAAGTTTCCAATTGTCTATAGTCTCTTAAATGTGATGATACCCCATCAATCCCACTGAGTTCATGCCAGCTCATTATATCAGGAAGACAGTTGTTTGCTTTGCAGAAACTCAAAAAGTTACTTATAGTAGTACGATTATAATAGCTATAGCAAGGACCTACTATTTTAGCGCTAGGATCATTTGCACGAATAACATTGTAAGTCTGCTTCCACATATCATTGAAAGTTCCATTAGCAGAATTCCAAGTACCATCAGGTTCATTCCATATTTCATAACCATAATAATTATTACGACCAGATGCTTTCTTGTCATTGATAAATGAAGTCACCTGATTAAGCCAGCTTGTCATGCCTGGCCACTGATATGGCCAGCTTGGAAGCATATCTGCCAAATCAATCGATACTTTAACACTTGGAATTGAGGCAAGCCTATCCGAAACAGGTATTGCAGCTCCAAAGGCATGCTGGTTGCCAGAGGCTCCTCTAGCAGGATTTCTCATTACATATGGTTTAAGCGGAGCCACAAGACCACTTACATCTGCTGGTTTATTTTCAGTGATTCCGTAAAGGGAACCACTTGCACAATGCGTTACATCTCTAAGCACATTTGTGCAGTCTACAGTCATGGTATCAGCTGCCCAAGCTGTTGTTTCTAGTCCTTGAGTCATTGCTCCAAAAACGCATAGACTTAGAATCGTTGCTAAAATTTTTTTCATAAACTTGAAACCTCCTCAAAATTTCTCACCTTTACCCAATTATAAGATTTATTTAATTATGAAATTACGCTACATTCTTTTTATCTCAAAATTCACCTCCATTCATTTCAGCTTTTTTTCTTTAAGACTTTAGTCATAAATAAAAAAATAACTCACTTCACTTGAAATATCATTATTCATTTATCTCTTTTATATAATATATTGTTGAAGTAAAGTCTCCCCCATCTTGGCAAAGCTCTTCTTTTTTCACAGGTATACCTACAAACATGAGCTCATCCCCAAAAAATATTTCCTTTTTATTGTCATTTATATAGTACTTTTTATTTGTATTAAGACCTTGAAGTTTAATTCTCTTAAAACCATCATTGGCACAATTTAATACCTTGTAATATCCAACTAAGGCTTCACATCTATCTTCTGATACAACCATCCATGAATTTACATTACCTTCAAATGGACTTACTAATCTATAAAAAGTTCCTTTTTGAATTAATTCTCTTTTTTCCTTCATAAATTTAACTTGTTCTCTTATAATTTCTTTTTCTTCTTTTGATAAGGTATTTAAATCCAACTCATATCCAAATGCCCCAAAATAAGCTACATTAGCCCTTGTCTTTAACGGAGTTGTTCTAAATACTTGTTGATTTGGCACTTCAGATACATGTGCTCCCATACTGCTTATTGGGTAAACATATGAGGTTCCATACTGTATTTTCATTCTTTCTACTGCATCTGTATTATCACTTGTCCAGCATTGAGGTGCATAGTACAACATTCCTGGATCAAATCTTGCACCACCGCTTGAGCAGGATTCAAATAGAATATGCGGAAATTCAGAGGTTAATCTTTCATATAAGGAATACACTCCCAAAATATACTCATGCATAACTTTTCCTTGGTTTTCTGCACTTTTTGCTATACTATAACATTCTGTAATATACCTATTCATATCCCATTTTACATATGATATAGAAGCTTCGCGAAATACTTTTGACATGGCTTCATATATATAGTCAATTACTTCTTCCCTTGAAAAATCCAAAGTATATTGATTTCTACAATGGGATGTACTTCTATTTGGAGTATGAATAATCCAATCTGAATGAGCCCTGTATAAGTCACTATCTTTATTAACCATTTCAGGTTCAAACCAAAGCCCAAATTTCATTTCCATTTCTTCTATTTTTTTAGAAAGTCCAACAATCCCACTTGGGAGTTTATTAGTATTTACATACCAATCTCCAAGACCTGCTTTATCATTATTTCTATTTCCAAACCAGCCATCATCTAATACAAATAATTCTATTCCAAGCTCCTTTGCAGTCTTTGCAAGCTTAAGTATTACCTCTTCATTAAAGTCAAACATTGTGGCTTCCCAATTGTTTATTAATATTGGACGCACTCTGTCTCTCCAATATCCTCTAGCAAGTCTGGTCCTATATAATTTATGATAAGCCTGACTTATTCCATTCATTCCGTTATGTGAATAAGCCATAACTACTTCAGGAGTTTGAAAGCTTTCATTTTTCTGTAGTACCCATTCGAACATGTTTGGATGTATTCCCAACATTATTCTGGAGGTATTATGAGTGTCAACAAGAACTTCACCTAAGAAATTCCCACTATAAACTAAACTAAAACCATAAACCTCACCCTCAAATTCAGTCGCACTAGATCTCTTCAATGCTATAAAAGGATTATGCTCTGCACTGCTTGCCCCCCTTAAGCTGTAAATTGATTGAATTCCCTGCTCTAGTCTTTTGCTTTTCACATGCCTTTCTCTACTCCAGGCTCCGCATAAATGCACCATTTCATAATCATAATCAGGTAAATCCAAACTACAGCTCATTGCTTTTGTTAAAGTAATTCCTTCTTCCCCTTCATTAATAAACTTTGTATTTCTGGTTATTATGGGAAAGTCTTCATAAATGGTGTAACTAAGCATTAATCTTGTTTTAATTAATTTATCATAAAGTATTATTTCTAAAGTCTGAGCTTCTTTTTCGTTTTCTACATACGTTGCTGGAAGTTTTTCTAACTTCTTTTTACCTTTAAAAATGTTATAAGTTTCAAATTCAAAATTAGTTATTCTACTTCCATTTTTTTGTTTTATTTCAAAGGCTGGATATCTAAAATCCGTTGTACCATAGGAAGGATACTCCTGCTTAGTATGCTGCAAGGAAAAACTTGTATCACCTTCGAATACATACGCGGCTAAAGGACGAGCCCCACCTTCTAAAAGATAAGAAAATGATTCCTTATGATGTATCCTTTGTCCATAGTATAAATTGCCTAGTTGATTATTTTGAAGTATTTTTATTATATAGCTTATTTCTTTATTATATAGATGAAATTCTTTAGACTTTTCATTAAATTTTATTGCCATAATGTCCCCTCCCCGTGTTTTTTCGTTCTTAGGCTCCTTAGTTATTAAAGCTTGCCACCTGAAGTTGCAATACCTTCAATAAATTGCTTTTGGAATATAATATATATGGCAAGCATAGGCCAAATAGCAAGTACAGAAGCTGCCATTAATTGTGGATAGTTAACTGAATATGCACTTTGAATTTTAGCAAGAGCTGAAGATAAAGTTGCTGAATCTGCGTTTGAATTTACAATTAAAGGCCACATTAAATCTTTAAAAGCAAATAATGCTGTAAATATTCCAAGTGCAACTAATCCTGACTTTGTAAGAGGCAGCATTACTTTTAAGAAAGTTTGTCCTATATTGCATCCATCAAGCCTGGCTGATTCTTCTAATTCTTTGGGAAGGCCCATAAAGAACTGTCTTAACAAAAATGTACCAAATGCACTAACAAGTCCTGGAAAAAGCAAAGCAAATACTGTATTTCTCATGCCTAATTTATCTACCATTAAATATTGTGGAATTATAAAAAGTTGAACCGGTACCATCATTTGAAATAGGACTATTCCAAACAAAAAATTTCTTCCTGGAAACTTTAATCTTGCAAAGGCATAGGCTGCCATAGCACTGAAGGCTACAGAACAAATTACCCTTAAGATTATCATTGCAAAAGTATTGAAATATAGCATAATAAAATCATTTTGCCTTATTACCTCAAGATAATTTTCAATTTTCCATTCTGCTGGGAACATTATAAAAGGATTCATGGAAGTAGATTCTGATACACTTTTAAATGATGTAAGTATCATCCATGCAAAGGGCATTATCATAATAACTACTCCTAGAATTAAAACTAAATGTACACATATTTTTGTGCTTTTTTTATTCTTATTTATACTAGACATGATGCTTGTCTCCTTTCTACATATAATTTACCCATTTCTTTTGAGCTTTCATTTGAAATACTGTAATAATCATTATTATGACTAAAAGCAGCATTACAATTGCTGAACCATAACCCTTATCTGCATATTTAAAGGAACTGTTATAAAACAGATATACTAAAGATACCGTACTATCATATGCTGGACTAGTTACATCAATCATCATATAAATTACATCAAAGACCTGCATTCCCTGAATTATACTTGTTACTACAACAAAAAATAGCGTTGGTGATACTAATGGCAATGTAATATTAAAAAATTGTCTAACTGGCTTAGCACCATCTATACTAGATGCTTCATAATAATCTCTTGGTATTTCTTGAAGCCCTGCGATTAAAAGTACCATACTGTATCCAATTGTGCTCCATATGCCTATAATTATTATTGAATATAGAGCTATATTAGGGTCATCAATCCAATTTACAGGATTTATTAAAGCTTTCGATAACACATAATTAATAAGTCCATATTGATTGTTATATAACCATTTCCATATCATTGTTATTGCAGCTGGAGCCGCAACCATTGGAATAAAATAGATGGTCCTATAAGTACCTTTTCCCTTTATTTTAGAATTTAACAATACTGCTAAAATCATTGCTATTATCACTGTTACAGGAACAACTATTACTGTGTATTTTAATGTATTAATTACCGCATGCCATACTTGTGCATCTCCTAGCATCTTTTTGTAATTGTTTAAACCTACAAATATATTTCCTTTTCCAAAATCACCGCTTTTAAAGAAACTTAAATACAACGTTTGAAATATTGGTATAATGTTTAATATCATAAGTCCAATAATAGTTGGGGCAACTAAAAAGTAGGCCCATTTCCATTCATTAATTGTCTGCTTGGATGGCTTTTTTTTAATTATTATTGTATCCTTTGCCATAAATTCATCTCCTCTACAGCTATTTTAAAAATTACGGCAACAAAATGCATATGTTGCCGTAAATAATTCTATATCGTTTACTTTTCTTCCTTTAGTGCATCATTCATCATTTGTGCTGTATCTTTGCAGGCATCCTCAACTGTTTTTTCACCTGTAAAGGAACCTTTTAGTAATTCATAAGCCTTATCTTCCCATTTTGCAGTATTGTTAGAATATGGTCTTATTTGGGCATACTTAACCATATCAATAAAGCATTTTATGTTAAATGTCTTATTAGAATTTACCCAAGCATCAGCTGTTCCATTATATGCAGAAATCGCTATTCCAAGTTCTGCCTGTCTTGTTTGTCCTTCTTTTGAGCTTAAATATTCAACCCATTTCCAAGCTTCTTCTGGATGTTTTGTAGTTGCTGAAATTGCATTTCCAAGCCCATTAAAAATGCTGGCTCTCTTTCCATCATTTGCTGAAGGTAATACTGCAACATTAAAATTTTTAGACATGTAATCATTTGAAGTAAAGCCGCTTAAATTCCAAGAACCGAAGAGTCCCATTGCACATAGTCCATTTTGCATTGCTTCTGCACGTTCAGCATCACCAAATATCTTTGGTGATAATCCATCTTGAACAAATTTCACATAAAACTTCATTGCTTCTATTGTCTTAGGATTATCATAACCTGATACCTTATCATCAGTTATAATAGTTCCTCCATTTTGATAAACAAAATTATAGTATCCTTCTTGATTGTGTAATGGAGCCAAGAAACCATATTGTTTACCATCACCAGTTGTTAACTTTTTAGCTGCTTCATATAATTTGTCCCAGTTCCATGTTTCATCTGGATATGATATTCCAGCTTTATCAAACATGGTTTTGTTATACCAAAGGCCTATTGTATCGTAATCTTTTGGAATTGCATATTGCTTATTATTTAGATTGTATATTTTATCTAATCCCTCTGGATAATTTGACAATTTAACTTCGCTACTCTTATTAATTCTATCTGTCAAATCCATAAGCATACCATTTGATTCATACCTATAAATTTCATTTGAATGCATCCAGAAAGTATCTGGAAGTGAACCTCCTGTTGCAGCTGCTTCTAGCATTGTCCAATAATTATCCCAGCCTACAACTTGTAAATCTATTTTTATTCCAGGATTTTTTGCTTCAAACTCATCAGCCATTGTTCTGATACCTTTTGCTTGATTTGAGTCCCAAAGCGCATAAGTAATATGCACATCTTTGCCACTGCTACTAGTTGTATCTTGTCCACTTGTCGAAGCAGTCTTTGTGCTGCCACATCCAATTAATCCGGTAACAGCCATTACGCTAGCTAATATTAAAGAAACAATTTTCTTTTTCATTATAATACCTCCCGCTTTTATAAAAATTAATTTTCCTATTAATATTTATCCTCAACATTAGTCTGTTGAACTAATATTAAAAATCCAAATTTATAGTTTAAATTTCTTGAAACCTATAAATAAAAATATATATTTTCGTTTATGTATTACTATAGTAAAGCTTTACAGAAGTGAGTAAAAAATAATTGATATAGAATTTTTATATTATTTCTAGAACTAAATATTTAGTTTTTACAACCTACTTATTAGCATAGCTATTTCTACTATATATTTACTTATATGGATTCACTTGGTTTTCATGATTAAATTTTATCACTTAAAAAAAATAAAATACATGGAATAACAAAGCTAAAAATATATCCATTTGCTATATTGTTTTATTATTGATTAATAATAGACGCAAAAGCACATATTTTATGATATACTAATTTCATACAGTATTGTAAACAATATCAATGGTGGTGAAAATTATGGCGGACTTTAAAAGTTTTATTTTTAATAATGTTAATTATGTTGATATTATCCTCTATCAATTTGGTTCAGAACGCTGTGATCCTTTGCATTCATTTGGACCAACTGTTAAAAATCACTATCTTTTTCACTATATATTATCTGGAAAAGGTAAACTTTATTCAATTAATGATAGAACAAATAAAACTTCTATATATAATATAAAGGCTGGAGAAGGTTTTTTACTAACTCCAAACATAATAAACACTTATGAAGCAGATAAAGATGATCCATGGAATTATATATGGATAGAATTTGAAGGTTTGAAAGCTGAACGGTACTTGGATGAAATAGGAATATCAGCAAAAAATCCAATATATATACCAAAGGAATACAATTTTGAGAACTCTATTATAGATAATTTTAGATTTTTACTAAATAATCCAAGTTCACCGGATTCAGCTATACTTGGGCATACTTATCTTATTTTTTATGCCCTCTTAGAAAATTCTGCTTCTAACAATACGAATAAAGCTACCAACCTTCAGGAATTCTATGTTAGAGAGGCTATAAATTATATTGAAAAGAACTATAACAATAACATTTCTGTTGAAGATATTGCAAAGTGGTGCAATCTTGATAGAAGTTATTTTGGAAAGATATTCAAAAGTTCTATGAAAACCACACCTCAGGAATTTTTAATAAAATATAGGCTGTCTAAAGCCTGTGAAATGCTTAAAGACAAGAATATATCAATTAAAGATATTGCTGAACTCACAGGATATCCAAATCAATTTTATTTTTCCAAAGCTTTTAAAAATGTTTATAATATAACTCCTAGTAAATGGCGGAATAAAAATAAATCATAATAAATGACTGAATTAAATAATATCATTAATTAATTCAGTCAAACAAAGTGCACCTAAAACCCCAAAAGCATCACCTATGCTTCTATTACCATCACATACCCGTTATTTCCGTCTACTCTAATTTTTTGACCTGTTTTAATCTTTTGGGTAGCTTCTGAGATTCCTACAACTGCAGGTATTCCATACTCTCTGGCTACTACAGTTCCGTGAGTTAATAAACCTCCAACTTCCATTACCAATCCAGCTGCATTTATAAAAAGTGGCGTCCATCCTGGATCAGTGAATGGTGCTATAAGAATCTCACCTTTATTTAAAGCAGCTTTGGAAGGATCAGTTATTACCTTTGCAATTCCTTCTATGACTCCTGATGAAACAGGAATACCCACAAGCGCTCCTTCAGGCATATTCTCTCTCTTGTATCCAGCTTTTACTTCTTCTCCTTCACTTGTAATAACACGAGGAGCATTAAGTTTTTGGTAATGATCATATTCTTCTTTTCTTTGTTCTACTAGTGTCTTGAGACTTTCATTATTTTCAATTGCTTTATATAATTCCTTAAAACTTATATAGAAAATATCCTTTTCTTCATCTAAATTACCTTTTTCAACCAGTGATTTTGCTTCTTCAAGGAGTACATTCTTAAAAATCATACAAAGCCTCATCATCATAAACTTATGATGTTCTCTTATCGGAAAAGAACTTCTTAAAACTGATATGAGTCTTCTTGCAATTTTAGCTTTAATTTTTCCATGTTTAGTTTGTATTTCTTTTACCATATTTTCTGCTGCAGCTTTTGCTTTTTCTATAGTATTTTTGTATTCTTCCCTATGAGCTCCTTCCTTAGAAGTTCTAATAGTCGCAAGTATAGATTTTACAAGTGGCTCAGGATTTTCTATCCAACGCTCCCTGGCTATATCTATTTCTCCTGATGCACGTACTCCATATTGATTGATAAAATCATTAAAGAATCTCTTGAACTCATCATCTCCTTTAACTTTATTTATTCTTACAGTCAATGTCTTATAATTTTCATCTTCAAATTCATTAATTAAATTTTGAGATTTTCTCACCATATCTGCCAAATCTCCAGTAAGTAGTCCCATTTCCGTAGTAATGTTGCCCTCTAACCCTTTTGCAATTATATTAGTATAATTACTTGTTCCTAAGAGCTTAATCTCTATCTTTTCAAGTACCCCAAAGGCAATAATTCCCGGAGCCAAATATGGAATTACTTTCTTAGCATCTTCATAAAGGCTAGCTTTTTCACAGATTACATTTAATCTTTCAACACCTTGATTTGCATTTAAAATAGCTTTCAAGGTATCATCTTCACGCTTCTTAATATAGTTATTCATAAACTCTATTGTTCCATCAGGATTAGTGAAAATAAGATTTTTTGTAACTTTAACTGCAACAGGGGCTATATATATCAAAAAGGGTTTAAGATTGACTCTCTTTTCTTTAAACGTTTTCTCGAAATCTTTCCTTTTTAGAAGTTCCCTTAAAGCTTCTGCCATCAAGACATCTGCATTTGTTAATAATGCTAATAGCTTCTCCTTTACTTTCTTAGAATGCATAAGCCCACTTACATCTGCATAAATTCTGCCACCTGCTGAAGCCAAAATCTTATATTTTTCTTCTCTTCTAATATTTTTACCGAAAGGCAGCATGTCTCTAAATAAATCTATCCCTAAAGGAGAAATTGGATCTGTCATAACTTGAAGGTGATTTATAGAGATATAGGTATGCATATCACCATCTTTAGGCATAGGAATTGGAATTGGAAACAATGATGTAATAGCACGACTTTGCACTATATACAAATTATTATTTTCTAAGCACCACTCAATATCTTGAGGGCAGCCATAATACTTTTCTATGACCTGATACAGGATCTGCTGTAAACATTATACCAGCTATATCTGGAAGCACCATTTTTTGAACTACAACGGACATATGAACCTTTTCATGCTCAATTTTATTTTGTAATCTGTAAAGTATAGCTCTATCAGTAAATAATGACGCCCAACAATTTCTTACAAAATTAATTAGTGAAGCTTTTCCTTTAATGTTAAGGTAAGTATCTTGTTGACCTGCGAAAGATGCAAAAGCTAAATCTTCTGCAGTAGCGCTCGATCTAACAGCATAATAGTTATCGATTCCAATCTGGTTAGCTGCTTTTATAATTTCTTCTTCTACTTTTCTCGGCATTTCTGATTGTTCTATCTTCTCTCTTATTTTAATTCCTATGGTACTAATATTTTCAAGGTTTGCATCTTTAATTTCATCTACAATAAAATCATAAAGTTTATTGTAATTTATAAATTCCTTATAACTTTCTGTAGTTACACAAAATCCAAAAGGAACTGGAAAACCAGCCTTAGTCATCTCTCCTAGATTTGCACCTTTACCACCCACAAGCGGTAAATCCTTCTTATCTATTTCATCAAAATATAATGTGTACTTATTTCCCATAGTAATCATCTCCCTCTAATTCTTTTGTGCCTCTGCTCCATTTATAAACAATTCTATAATCTGATCTTTTGATGCCTCTAAATTTATATCTTCATTTCCATAAACACTTGAAATGAAATAATTCATATGTAAAAATTGAAAATTTCTTGCCAAAATAGTTGAAGAAATATCTTTTCTAATTTAACGTTTCTTCTATATTTCCCTTTTTCTTAAATTCTTCACTAACCTCATTAAAATTATTACTATAATTATTTATAAGAGTTGGTAGTATTTTATAATTTAAATAAATAGAAAAAGGTGCATAGATAACTATACACCAATTATTAATATTAAGTTGTTGCATTAACCGATTATATATCTTCATTAGATCCTAATATATAGTAATCTAATCAAATTCTCAAAAACTAATATACCTTAAATAATTTCACCGCAGTTTTTGCAATTTTATATATAGGTGTTTCAAGCTCTCTTCGAGCGTTTTTTAGTTCTTTTCGAATTTCTATATGCTGTGGACAATGCTGCTCACATTTACCACATTCAATACACTGTGAAGCACTACTTGGATTTTTTCTTATGGCAGTACACATTAGATAATCAAGTCTTCCAGACTTTTTATTTTCAGAATACATTATATTGTATGCATGAAAAGTTTCAGGGATGTCTACTCCCTTAGGGCATGGCATACAATAAGCACAACCTGTGCATCCTACCTTAATGTTTCTCTTTATTTCACTCTTAACATGTTCTATAAGATCAAAATCCTCTTCTGTAAATTCAGCCGAATTTACATCCTTTGCTATCTTTATATTCTCTTGAACCATTTCAAGGGAGTTCATTCCAGAGAGCACGCAAGTAACCTCAGGCTGATTCCAAAGCCATCGAAAAGCCCATTCTGCCGGGGTACGCTTCCTTGGATTTTCTTTTATTATTTTCTTAGCTTTTTCTGGCAATAAATTGACTAGTTTTCCACCTCTTAAAGGCTCCATTATGATTACAGGAAGTCCTTTTTTATTAGCTGCTTCAAGACCTCTTCTTCCCGCTTGACTATGTTCATCTAAATAATTGTATTGAATCTGACAGAAGTCCCAATCATAAGCATCTAGAAGCTGAATAAACATATCTGTGTTTCCATGATAAGAGAAACCAACGTTACGAATTTGCCCACTGTCAACCTTTTCCTTTAACCATTCTATAACGCCTAATGATTTTAACCTTTCCCACGTCTTCACGTCAGTAAGCATATGCATAAGATAATAATCAATATGATCGGTTTGAAGCCTTCTTAATTGTTCATTAAAATATTTTTCTAAACTCTTTTGTGATTTAATCAAGTAATGAGGAAGCTTTGTTGCAATATATATTTTATCCCTGCAATTATTTCTTTTTAAAATTTCGCCTAAAGTGGCCTCACTCCCTGAATAAACATAAGCAGTATCAAAATAATTAACCCCATTATTTATTGCTTCCATAACTTCTTTTTCTGCCTTATCTATGTCAGTATTCCCGTTTTTTTTAGTAAACCTCATACAGCCATAACCTAGTATGGATAACTTGTTTCCTTTTTTGTCTTTTCTATACTTCATTTCTGAAGCTTTTTTTATTGACTCCATTATTATAATCACCTCACTAAATATCTATATTATAACAAATATAATTTTTTAAAGCTTTAAGTATTATATGTACGTACACAGAAAAAATACTTATCATTCCTACGCTATATTTATAGTATAAGTCATTATAAACATAAATTAAACTATTCTCCAATAAATGTAATATATTTTATAATGCTAGAATCCCTGTCTAATATTCTAACTTCACTCCATTAACTCCTGCTTTAAAACTTTTTAAAAATAAATTGAAAGCATCTTTAATTAATTGTGCATTCTCAAATTCCTGATTTAACTTAAGTACTTCGATTGCCGCTTCTATAGTACATAGTTCTCCTTCTGACGCACCTTTTCTTAACGTATATTCTGACTTATAAATTGGTTTCAATGAGATTTGTGGTAAATTTTTCAAGTAATAACTCTTTCTAAATATCTTTTCAGCTTCTTTCCATGTACCATCCAATATAATAAATGCTGGAGTTTTCTCTGAACTTCTATATTCAAATTTTTTTTCTGATAAATTATCATTCTCTACAGGAAATAGTATATATGTTTCATACTCTTCACTATTGATGTATTCAATTAATTTTTTAGGAGTACTTGTTCTCTCCCAAAGAATTAATTCAGTTGAGTTTGTATTCATCAGCTTCAATAATCTAGCTGTATTGGAAGGTCTATTGAATTCTCTTTCCGTTGATAATATTAATATCTTTGCTTTAGTCCTTATTTTAGGTGCAATATTACAGATACAATTTACTATTGGTAATCCGCATTTGTTGCAACTCTCATACAATTTCGTGATTTGTTTAACTTTAAATTTAGAATCCATCTTACCTCCTTGTTCATTTTTTATTCTTATTTCTTCTCTTTAAATATTTTATTCTACTATCACAAGTTTGTCTAAGTCTTTGATACCCTTAATTATATTAAATACTAGATATTTCACATAAATTTCACATTGAGGCCTTATACTGCATTTGTAAACAGTTATTAGCTTGTTACATAAAACCATTTTTAATAATTTAAATCAAAAAAATATTACACAAGGAGATATGATTATGAAAAAGAAAAAATTATTAGTAATTGTTATTGCAGCTATGGTTTCAATATCAAGTATTGTTCCAGCTTTCGCTGATGACACTACTACATCAAGTACAACAACTACTATAGCAGCAGATCAACAACAAACTAGTACAGCTGCTACACTTTCTAAGCTTGTTCAAAGAGCAGCTAAACTCGGCATAAACATTACAGATTTAACTAATGATCAAGCAAGAGCTAAAATAAGGGCAGCAGTTGCAGCAAAACTTGGAATAGACATAACAGGTCTTACTCCAGATGAAGCAAGATCAAAAATTCAAAGCGCAAGGGCTGCAAAACTTGGAATCGATATAACAGGATTATCTATTCAAGATGCAAGTGCCAAAATTCAAGCAGCATATCAAGCTAGAAAAGAGGCTAGACAAGGGAAAACTATAGCAACTTCTACTACAACAGCATAGTAAATTAATCGAAGAGAAGAGGCGCTTTCAAGTAAAAGTACCTCTCTTTTTTAATGCACCTGATATAAGTTTGCCATTGTGACCTTATAATTTTAGATTATGGTTAAAATGTGTATTCCTCACCATCATCTGGTATTAATACACTAGAAGATATTCCTTTTTCATTAATAAAGTCTTTTAATTCACTTCTTGATAATGTCCAATGAGAAAATGCACTCTTTCTCCAAGCTCTTTCATCGTTATACGACTATTCTTAGACAATTCTGTTAAAATAAGTTTATCTGTATTATCTAACATTTTTTCAATCCTTTCAGTATACTTAGATAAAGCAGTTATCTTACTGATACATATTTATTGCCTTCTATATAAAATCTCCAAAGATAATCCTTTGCCTCTCCAGCATAATCGATTCCCACACGCTTGGAATGTATTATATTAAATTTTTCATTTTCCCCTTCTTCTATATATAGATTGTCTCCACATAAATCTTCTCCGTTTAAGCCTTTATCAATTAATAAAGCTTTGCATAACTTACCTGGTCCATTAGTTAATCCCTTTATTTGACTTTTAGTTAAAGTATTATATTCCTTTCCAAATCTACTTTTAGCCATAAAATCTAACCCTTCTGATGGTTCAAGAGCTCTTATTAAAACAGCCTGAGGATTCCCTTCTTCTCTAGTAACTACATTAAAGCAATAGTGCATACCATAAATTATAAATACGTAGGAAAATCCGGGTCCTCCATACATAACCTCAACTCTTTGAGTCCTCTTTCCGCCATAGGAATGTGCAGCTCTATCTGTTATTCCCATATATGCCTCAGCTTCAACAATCCTTGCGGAAATTCTTTGACCATTAACTTCATGCACAAGTACCTTCCCTAAGAGTTCCTTTGCGACTATTAATGAGTCTCTATTAAAAAAGTCTCTATGTAATTTTTTAATATTTACTGGATTTTCTTTTGCTCTATTAATTTTAATTGGCATATAATCATTCCTCCTAAAACTTTATACTTAAGCAACATATTCTCTATATGGTAATCTAACTGCAACTCCTGTTTCATCTGCTTTGTATTCTGTATTATAAAGAGGTGCGTTACCTTGAAATATATTTAATCCTATTGCATAGATAGCCTTTGCCATATCAGATGGATTTTGAATAACTGAGCCTGCCATATACCCCTTCTTTATTAATTCTTGAGCTTCTGCTGTTGCATCTACACCAACAACAGGAATTGTTTTCGTTTTATCACCTTGGTTATAACCATGACTTTGCAATGCTTCAATGGCACCTATCGCCATTTCATCATTGTTAGCAATTATCGCCTCTATTCTTCCATCATACTGTAAGAACAATGAATTTACAGCATTTTGAGCTAAATCCCTTCTCCAATTGCTAACATTTAATGCTAACTGTTGAGTTTTTATTCCTGCATTATTAATTGTTGACACGGAATATTGTGTTCTCTCCTGGGCTTCTATGCTGCTGCGCTCCCCTTGCAGCATAATATATTCTAAGATTCCATCATTGTTTTTATCGATAAAATTTCTATCATTATTCCATAAATTCACTAAAATTTGCCCTTGCAATGAACCTGCCTCTTTTGCATTTGTTCCTACATAAAAAGATTTAGGATAGGCTTTAATTGGATCTAACGCTACTGGTTCTCTATTGAAAAAAACTACAGGAATATCTCTGCTTTTAGCCATATCAATAACTTCTTGGGTAGCCTGTGTATTAGCTAGATTTACTAATAGAATATCAACATTCTCATTCTTAATTATGTTGTCAATTACCTCATTTTCAATTGATTGATTTCCTTTTCCATCATAAAATTTAAATTCAACTTTTCCTGGATTTTGTTTTTGAATTTCCTCTAAACCTTGTCTTACTAAAGAAATAAATACATCTTCAAAATTATATAGTACTACACTTACCGCTATAGGTCTTTGCCTAAATAAATTTATTCGAGCATTAACTATTCTACTTTCATCTATCGGAATTATTGATAATGCTATAATCATAGCTTCTAAAATAACTAAAGTTCTCCTAAATATACGCATCAAAAATCCTCTCTTTCTCTTCTTATAGGATAACATTAGTATTATCAATATCAGATTATATTATCTATTTTTCGATAAATTTATTTATTATAGATCTCAAAATTATTAGATAATAGGGTATTTTCGCTAATCAATCGACAATCTGTTTTATTAGTTTAACTGTATCATCAATATTTTCATTATTATTTATCACATATTCGCATTGAACTATTTTAAAAATCTCCCTATCATACTCAATTCTATCTTTAACACTTTGAGGATCTCTTTTTTTCAGCATCCTACGCCGTCTCTCTTCTTCATCTACTTTAATATAAATGGCCACTATTTCTGAATCTTTAATATCATTTTTAATCTCTTTAACACCATCTGGGTCAACTATATATAAACTAATACCTTTATTTTGATATTGCTCTTTTGTTGCCCAATAATGATTGTTATCAAAATATGTGTGAGCTATAATTCCATTCTTTAAAATTTCTTCTTTAGAAAAATCATTAGTATCAAAAACTTCTGGTGCATGCTCAACAAATATATGACCTTTTTCATTTTTAAATCTTGGTTTTCTCGTTGTATAACTTTGTATATAGTTATATCCTTCTTTTTCTAAAAGTTCTGCTATAGTGCTTTTCCCACTTCCTGATTCCCCTACTAAGCATATTATCTTATCTCTCATAGTTTCAATCCTTACTTTCATTCAATTTAAATAAAATTTTTTATCTATAGGTATTACCTAATAAAAAAATCGCAAATTCAACCTTTATTATGAATAGTGCGATCATACACTTTATGAGTTTATATTTTTATTATCTCACTATAGTTAATTTATCACAAATAGAAAACTTCTACTACAATCATTGCAATAGAAGTCAATTCAAAAATGTTAAATTTTTAGTATTTTTTCTTTTTATTATAATGTAATACCTACTTTCATTAAAATATAATAATTTTAGTATTCCTCGTAATAAAAATAATATTTCATATATACATTAATACTGTTATTGTATATCAATCTAAGTGTATTATTATAACTTTCTTCCCATAATAATTTCATCACGATATGTTCCATCTTTAAGTTTATATGCATTTTTTATATTTCCCCAAACCTCAAAACCATACTTTTTATATAAATTTTTTGCTTTCTCATTATCAGAAAACACACCAAGTTCAATTTGTTCATAACCCATTTGTCTTGCTTGTTCGATTACTTCTTTGATAAGCGCATTTCCAATACCATTATTCCAGTACTCTTCTTTTATAGAAATTCCAAATACTGCTCGATGTTTAAGCTTAATATGATTTCTTACAATATTAATACCTACATTGCCTGCAAGGTTATTGTTAATAAATGCTGCAATCATCATATCTGTACTACTATTTAGGCTTTCCTTGAGAAGTTCTATTTCTTTATCAATTGTTATATTGATTTCTTCAGGATATCTAACCATAAAGTGTGTCTCCTCTGATGTCATTTTTAAATATTTAATCATTTCTTCTGCATCATCTTCATTTGGACTTCTTAAAATGCATGTTGCTCCGTCTTTTAATTCTATTTCTTTTTCTCCAAACTTCATTATGATTTCCCCCTCAATATATAGTTCATCTTTGGTTAATTATATCATTTTTTCAAATGCACAACTATTTTTTTGGAAACATTGTTCATTTTTTTGTTTTTCTTTTAATTTAATATGTATAGCTTAATTTTTACTGTTAAATATAGTAAGGGATGAACTTATTGTTTTATCCCTTACTAAACTTTCAAATATTAGCACGGTACATTTGTTCCTTGTGATACACTAAAAATTGAACATAGCGGTATGGCACCATATCTGTTTCCTTCAACTGTATCATTAAATTTTACCCAAAGTATACCATTGCATAAACCATATACCGTTTCAATTTGATATGAATCACTTGAATTATTTATAATATCAATAATTAATTCAATATTTATTGGAAATTCATAACTATTTAAAATAGTTTTTATTGCAGATTCAATATCTTCATTACAACTGCCTTGTAGAGCAGCATCATAATTGTTCGGTAATAATTCTGCTACATTAGGCTCATCTGGAAACGTAATAAAAATAACATTACACAATGACACATATATAGTATTCTGTGTGTTTGTATCTATTATATTTACCACATCTCTATTTGGTTGAAATCCACTTATTATGCCTGTTTTTGTAGTACTAAATGAAATTAAAGACACATTTTGATTAGGATTTGCTTCTCGAATTATATCTAAGGCATATTTGATTGAATTTTTACATAGAGATCCACCAGATGGTCCTGGAGGTCCCGGCGGCCCTGGTATTCCAGGTATTCCTGGTGGCCCCGGTATTCCAGGTATCCCTGGTATTCCTGGCACTCCCGGTGGTCCTGGTGTTCCTGGTATTCCTGGTATTCCCTGTGGTCCTGCAATTACTTGAGGTGTTGAAACTATTGGAATTGCTGGAAATCCAGATGTCCCTGATCTGCCCGGTGGTCCTGGAGGTCCCGGTGGTCCTGGAGGTCCTGGTATCCCTTGAGGTCCTAATGGTCCTTGAGGCCCAGGTGGTCCCGGTGGCCCTGGTATTCTTGCCACAGATGCATTACCAAATACTGAACTTGGTTTTGGTTTATGAACAGCTTTAAGCGGATGTTTTTCGTCTTTGTGATACTTTTTCTCTTTCTCTTTATCTCCTGAATTCTTACTACCTGTATTGATAGAACCTTTTGGTTCACAATTATAGTCTTTTTTCCGCCTCATATTAACTCCTTTCTTATTTTTTTGTCTATAATAAATTTACTATATTATCTTATAATATGATTATCATTTATTCATTGTTAACTATTCTGACAAAATTTAAAGAGTTCTTTATCCATGCCCTCAGTCTATACTAAATATAACAAGTATGCCACAAATTTAAACTAATATAGCTTTCTTAAAATCATGCAACAAAAAATCGCATTATCATCGTGTATGATGCTAATGCGATTTTTTTCTTAATATTTTACATAGTTTATTATAATATATCTAATTATTTAATTTTCTACGAAAATATAACTATTTTCATTATAATTTGTGAAGGCTTTGCCTTAATGAGCGGTTCCTGTTAATTGGATCTGTTATTTATAAACTCTGTTATGTTAAAATGCTTCATTATTGTTTCTACGTCCCATGATTTTGAAGGATCTTTCATTTCCTCTATACAACAGGATGATTTTATCTCTGGGTAATCCTCTTTTGTAAAACATATTTTATTATTAAATGGAAGAGCATCAAATTGTTTTATCATTTCATAATTGCAAGTTTCATTTTCTGCAAAAATAATTATTAAATCATTCCAGTTAATCTTATTTATCCGCCTATTCCATTTTTCTGTTGCTTCTTCTTCATTTTTATAGTGCATAAAGAATACCTCAATATCATGCAACTTGGCAATTGGAAATTTCATATGCTCTTCAAATTGCTTAAAATTCTCATAATATATTGATTCTCTTGGTTTAATAAATTCTAATTGCTTTGAAAGATAAAATTTAATATCCAACAAAAATTTAATATAATCTTGTGCGAGAATAAATAAACCTAATGTAGGAGTTTTGTATTCAATATTGTAATATTGATATATAAATCCCCCTACGCAATTATTACATATTATACTAAAATCTTTATCCCTCAAGTTTAATGCTGATTCTATATTTGATGACATATAAACACCATCCCAATGTATTTTATTTCAACCTTTTCACCAATCAATTAATTTTCAAAATACAATCATTAATAATGCAACTCTACAATTTGTAATTTATTTTCACTATCTGGATTATAATCCCTTACTAACCATATAATATTAATTATAATATATTTTGTGAATATTTTATTGCTAAATTTTCATGAAATTCTTTTTCTGCTCCTTAGAAAATTTGGATGCTAATCCGTAAAATCATCTAACTTTTTATGGATAAAAATCCCCAGCTTTATGTAATATTCAAATTCATCTTCCATGGTGTAATTATTGCATCAAGTCCTTTAACTTATCTTTATTACCTTCCTGAAATAGAAAAAGGAATACTTGAAGCTTTTATTTCTCTAAATATTCCTTTTTTATTTAATATTATGCTCTATACTTCATTTTATGTTTAAATATATAATACAACAACTGCTACTACTACAGCATAATAAATTAATTCCAGAAAAGAAACGTTTTCAAATAATAAAGTACCTCTTTTTTATAAGGCTATTTATCAAATTCTTCTATAAGCTCACCCCTTAAGATTCTCTCAGCTATTTGTCTAACCTATCCAGTCATTTTTACATAAAAGCTTTTATCTATTTCTTCTAATACTCCTTAATCAAATTCACTGAGTTATATAAATGCGATAACCACTAGTATTATTTGTATTTGGTATTGATACATTAATCGCTCCATTAGATACAGCGTAACTATTTGAAGAAACTAAAGATGTGCCGCTTACAGGCGTGTCTTTACTTGTCCAATCTACTTTTTCTACTTTAACATTAGCCGTTGAACCAATAAAAGATGGGATATTTTTTATATTTACATTAATGCTTCCATCATTTACACCACCTATAAGTATACTTACATACTTAGTACTTGAATCAACACAAGCGAAACCATCCACTCCATTGCTATTATCATTTGGAGGTGTTACATTAACCATATTGCCAGTCATATCACCATACCATTTATAAAACCACCATCCAGCACCTTTTTGTGTATCAGATGCCATAAGACTTCCTAATCTCCCAGGTGCACCTGTCCACCACCACGAAATACAAGCTGAATCTACTTTATTTCGTTCGAATTTAGCAATAAAAGGTGCTGATGCTCCTGGTTGTCCCTCCGCATAATGACTACTATCACAATATTCATTTATTGAAATTTTCTTTTCTGATATTCCAAGTGCACTTTCTATTGCTTTCAGATCTTTAATGTTTACAGCGATACTGCCGCTTCCTCCAAGTTCATGCCAGCAGATTACATCTGGAAGACAATTATTAGTCTTACAAAAACTAAGGAAATCATTCATTCTGCTATGATTGTAGTAAGAATAAGAAGGTCCTACAATCTGGGCGTTTGAATCCAAAGAACGTATCAATTTATATGTTTGAAGCCACATATCATTAAAGCTTACTGTAGTACTTTTCCAGGTACCATCTGGCTCATTCCATATCTCATAGCCATAAAAATTTGAATATCCTGATGCCTTTTTTGTGTTTATTACATTAGTAACCTTACTAAGCCAATCATTCATATTTGTAAAAGCATAAGGCCACTTTGGATATATATCTGCTAATCTAATCATAACTTTTCCAGTTGTATTAGTAAGTCTTCCGGCCACTGGTATAGACGCTCCTATAGGTTGCTGATTTTGCGATCCAGCTAAGGCTGGATTTGTGAAAACATTTGGCTTAAGAGGTGCTACAAACTGTGCAATATCACCTGGTTTGCTTTCAGTAACTCCATAGAGAGAGCCACTTGCACAATGAGTTACTCCTCTAATCGTATTTCCACAATCTACAGTTAAATTGCTAGCTGCAAAAGCTGGCTTTCCAGGGACTGCTCCTAGTGCTAACATAATCGCCAAACCAAATGTCATACCAATAAATTTCTTTTTCATTACCAGTCGTCTAGAACATTATGGATTTATTGGACAAATAATTTTACCGCACTCCATTCTTCTAATTAATACATATATTATATTCCATTTTTTTACTATTATTCAATAAGGATTCTTAAAATCACTAGTTTTATAAAACAAAAATAGTGTTAGCCTATAAATTTGCTTTTATATTTTTTATTTAATAATCAGAATATCTACTATATAAAATTATTGTTGGGCAAGTGCAGTAATGACATTTCTAGATGGTTTTATTTCTGAAGATTTACTAATATTAACTAATGCAATTTCCATTTCACTTTTTAGAGCTGCCAATTTATTTTTATAAAGAATATTTTTCAAGTCAAAAGATAAACATAATACTAAACATTTATTATTCGTAAAATATATCTGGAGGATTGCAATGAAAATATTAAAAAGAATGTTAATTATAATTATACTAATTGTAGTATCAATGAATAATATTCATAATTATATACCTGTAAACGCGCAAGTCTCGTCTGAAAAACCTGTTAAAACTGCTGTAGTATTATTTAGTTTCGATGATCCCTATATTTCTCTAGTTCGAAAGGGCTTAGAAGAAATTCAAAATAAAAATAAAAGTAACGTTGATTTTGCCTTTTTTGATGGTGCAAGAAACCAAAATATACAAAATACACTTATAGATTCGATTCTACAAAGTGACTATGAACTTCTATTAGTAAATTTAGTTGATCTGAATCAAGAGACAGTAGAATCGGTTGTAGATAAAGCAAAACAAAAAAATATACCATTAATTTTATTTAATACAGTTCCATTCGATACAAAACCCATTCAATCCTATAGCAGATCTTTGGTTATATCAACAGATGCTAAACAATCTGGTATTTTACAAGGAAATCTCGTTGTTTCCGAATGGAATTCTAACAAAAAAGCTATAGATATAAATGATGATAATATCTTACAATACATAATGTTTCAAGGTCCCGAAAATATCACCGTAACATTTGAAAGAAGCTCTTATTCAATTTCAACAATTAAAGATTCTGGAATAAAAACACAAGAAATCCTGGTAAAATCTTGTTCTTGGGATGAAACATGTGCAAAAGAATCTATGGACTTATTATTTTTAAGATATAATGGTAAGTTTGATGCAATAATTTCAAATAATGATGCCATGGCTCTAGGTAGCATAAAAGCATTACAAAGATATGGATATAACACTGGTAATAAATCAAAATATATTCCTGTTTTCGGAATTGATGGAATACCTGAAGCTATAGATTTGATTGATAAAGGTTTAATGGCCGGTACAGTTATTCAAAATCCCAATGAAACCGCTGAAGCACTTTACACTGTTGGAATTAATTTAGTTAATAACATGCCACCTCTTGAAAATACAAATTATAAATTTGATGAAACAGGTGTTACGATTCAAATGCCCTATTATGAATATAAAAAGTAAAAAAAGTGTAGCCATGATATTATGACTACACTTAAAATATTAATTAGGTTTATTATCTAACTCACTAATACTATTATCAATTTCTTTTTCATTAATACTTTCTTCTGCCTGACTATCTAAAGGCATTTTAGTTCTTTTGTCCACTCTATACCATGAGGCATAAATAACAGGTAGTACAAGTAAAGTTAATATTGTTGCAACAAATAAACCACCGCTCATTGCTACTGCCATTGGTCCCCAAAAGGAATTTCGGATTAATGGTATCATTCCCATAATTGCAGCTATAGCCGTTAACATGATAGGCCTAAACCTTAAAATAGTCGAATCTATAATAGCGTCCCTTATAGTTTCTCCTTCTTTAACGTGTTTTGTAATTTGATCCACCAAAATAACAGAATTTCTTATTATGATTCCCATTAACGCTAAAATACCAAGTACTACAACAAATCCCATTGGACTCTTAAATGCAAGTAAAGCTATTGCAACTCCAATTAATCCCAAAGGTGCTGTAAGCAAGGTCATTACCATCTTAGGTACATTTTGAAGTTGGAACATTAACAGTATGATCATTAAAATTATCATGAAAGGAACTACATTTTGAACTTGAGCTAATCCCTTTTCACTTCTTTCTAAAGCCCCGCCAATGTCTATGCTATATCCTGCTGGAAGAGATTTTCTTAAGCTTTCAAGCTGATTATATATATTTGTAGAAGCATCATTTCCGGTTGTACCTTGCAATACTTCAGCTTGAACCGTAATAGTAGGTTTTAAATCCCTTCTTGTTATTAAACCATCTTCAGCATTATAATTAATTTTAGCTATTTGATCTAACGGAATAGAGCTACCGCTTGGAAGTGTGATATTTAAATTCTTAATATAACCTAAATCATGACTGTTTGCTGAATCCATTTTTAATATAATATCTACTGTTTTGTCTTCCTGTCTAAATTGAGATACTGTAGTACCAGACAATTGTCCCTGCAAAGCTGCAGAAATCTGAGCACTATCTATGCCAAGCATTCTTGCTTTATCCTGATCTACTTCAACAGAAATACCTTTTATTTTTTCAAACCAGTCAAAATTAATATTATATAAATTAGGGTCAGCAGCCATAGTATCACGTACTTCTCCTGCAATCTCACGAACCTTATCATTATCGCTTCCTGTAACTCGAAGCATAACCGGATAATTACTAGGTGGTCCATTTTGAATAACCTTTATATGACTTTGAACATTTTCAAATCCTTCATCAAATAATTTTTGAACATCCTTACTCACTCTATCCCTTGCTGCAATGTCTTTAGTCAATATGACAAACTGTGCAACATTACTGCTTTGCGCGATAGGTTCTAGAGATAATACAAAACGTGGAGCCCCCATGCCTACATAATAAGAGTAATTAATGATATCTTTATCATCTTTTAAATCCTCTGCCAAATTATTAGCTGCTTCTTGAGTTGCTGCAATAGAAGAGCCTTGTGGCAGAGTCATATCTATCAAAAGTTCAGGCCTTGTTGCAGCTGGGAAAAATTCTTTCTGAACATAATGGGAAATTGAAAAGCCAGATAAACAAAACAATATTATTGTTGCCGTTAATATGAGTTTGCGGTGATTTAAACACCAGTTTAAAATGCCCCGAAATCCACGATAAAATTTTGTATCATATACATCATTCTTTTTATTTTCCTTATGCTTAATCTTAATCAAATCAAATCCTAATACTGGAACAAAGCATACTGAAATAATCCAAGAGAAAAGTAGTGCAATTGTAACAACAGCGAATACACTTCCTGTATATTCAGATGCAGTTCCCTTTGAAAAACCTACTGGAGTAAAAGCAGAGCAGGTAATAAGTGTACCAGTAAGCATTGGAAAGGCTGTTGAAGTAAAGGCAAAGCAGCCAGCCTTAAACCTATCCCATCCCTGCTCAAGTTTAACTGACATCATTTCAATTGCAATAATTGCATCATCAACCAAAAGTCCAAGTGCAATTATCAGAGCACCTAAAGATACTTTGTGCAGTGGAATTCCCAAAAGGAACATTGCAACAAATACTCCTGCAATGACTAATGGAATTGATAAGGCTACCACTAATCCAGTCCTAAGTCCAAGACTTACAAAGCTCACCAGCATTACTATGGCCAATGCCAAAACAAAGGTCTCTAAAAACTCATTAATAGAATCTGTAACAGCTTCAGGCTGATCAGCTACTTGATCTATATTCATACCTAAAGGCAGATCATTTTTAATTTGAAGTAATGCTTTATTTAAGTTTTCACCTAAATTTAAAACATTACCACCCTTTTCCATGGAAATTGCAATTCCTATTGACTCTTTTCCATTAAAGAACATCTTAGGATCAGGTGGATCAGAGTAACCACGAGTAATGTTTGCGATATCTCCTAAACGAAAAGTTTGACTTCCAGCTTTAATTGGCAGATTAGAGATATTATCCACATCATCAAACATACCACTTACGCGAAGATATGCATTATCTGTTGACGTTTGTATCATTCCTGCAGGTATAACAGAATTTTGTGCTTGCAGAGTGCTTGTGATTGTATTTGGACTTATCCCAAGCTGTGCCATTTTAGTATTTTCTACCTGAATAAATATTTTTTCTGTCTGAACTCCTATTAATTCTACCTTTTTAACATCTTTTACATTTAGCAGAGATCTTCTTATATTTTCTGCCTTCTCTCTCATTTCTTCATAGGTATAGCCATCAGAGCTTAATGCATAAATACATCCGTATACATCATCATAGCGGTCATTAAAATTAGGTCCAACTATATTCGATGGCAGAGTTCCTCTTATATCGTTAATTTCATTTCTCACTTCAACCCAAGTATCTCTAATTTTATCACTAGGAACCTCATCTTTCAAATCAATAAATATAACTGCCTGCCCTGGCATTGAATAGCTTCTTATATAATCCTTATTGGGAGTATCTTGCAACTTTCTTTCTATTTTATCGGTAATCTGCTCTTCAACCTGGCTTGAAGTTGCACCAGGCCATGCTACCGTTATATACATTTCACGGATGGTAAACTCAGGGTCTTCATTTCTTCCAAGTTTTGGATAAACAAAAATTCCGGCTGCAATTATTGTAATAGCTAAAAAATATATAAGTTGTTTTCTGTTAAGACACCATTCTGTTAAATTGAAACGCTTCACTAACTATCACTCCCTACTCTTACTTCCTGCCCTTCACGCAATTTAGTTACACCAGCAGTTACAACCTCATCTCCTTCACTTAGTCCATCACTTACTGTAATCTGATCACTGCTGGAATCCCCTAATGTGATATTTTTTAAACTCACTTTATTTTCATTAACAACCCATACTGCAGGAGCTGTAGTCTGCTGATATACAGCAGCAATAGGTATCCATATTTTGCTTGATGCATTATCTTCACTTATAGAAACGTTTGAGGACATTCCAATTTTAATGCTAGGAGATGGATCTATAAGTCTTACTCTAATTCTATAAGTACGTGAGGCATCATTTGCTACAGGAGAGACTTCTCGCACAGCCCCTTTTACTTTAATACTTGGTAATGCCCAAAAGCTCACATCTATTTCTTTTGCACTCTTTAGCTTATCAATTCTATTTTCAGGAACATTGATTTCTACTTCTAACTCATTATTCTGTACAAGAGTGACAATCTTTTGCCCAGCTGCAACAACTTGTCCTTCTTCAGCGTCAACACTGCTTACTACTCCAGATTTATCTGCATATAACTTGCAATAACCAAGCTGATTCATGCTTTGAGCATATAATGCATTTGCCTGATCCACGGCATCCTTTGCAGTCTCATCTATGTTAACATAATTATCATATTCTGCTTTTGTCATAGCTCCAGCTTGATACAGCTGTTCATAACGTTTTAAATTATCTTCAGCTAGTTTATATTTAGATTCCGCTGCTGAAACAGAAGCTTCAGCATTTTTCACTGCTTCCTCTATATTTTGAGAATCCAATTCCATCAAAACTGTTCCTTCATTCACTTTGTCTCCAACTTGAACATTTTTTTTAACAACCTTACCCCCAACTTGAAATGCTAATTGATTTTCATATCTAGATTTAACTACTCCAGCATATACATATTCCGAATCTTTATTCGAAGCAGCAACTTTAAGTGTCTTTACAATTGGCGGCGGCACTTCTACTTCCTCTTTTTTCGAATTAATCTTTATAATTTGAAAAATTGAAATACCTATAACTAGTACTACTACCAGAAATATAAGTATTCCTTTCACCTTACGTTTCATTTAATACACCCCTTTTAGCACTTTAAATTTTTCTTTTTTCTTTAATGCATTAAAATACCATGTAAATACTGCTCAATTGACTCTTTAATATAATGGTCAATCTTTTTCCCATTCTCTATAAATAATTCTTGACTTAAAGGGAAAGTTAAAAAGTAAAAATTAATTATTCCAACTAATGAAATAGCCGTAGCAGCTGGATCAATGTCATTTCTTATATCTCCAGAATTTATACCTCTTTGTATACAGTCTTTAAGTAAATGGTTTATGTTTTCAATCCCTACTTTTACGATACTGTCATAACAAAATGTTGGATTAATAATTTCACCGAGTACTATTCGGATTAAATAAGGATATTTTTTATGAAGAGAGCAAAGCTTCTCTGAAAACAAATAAATTTCTTCTATCGGTAAAAGCTTTTCTTTTTGAATTCCGCTAACAGCAGTGACAAGAAGTTCTAGTTGAGTTTTTAAAATATTGGAATATAATTCACTTTTTCCTCCAAAATAATAGGAAATTAACGCACTATTAACTCCCGCCTCTTTAGAAAGTTCTCTTATAGATACCCCTGTATATCCTTTAACGGCAAATAAAGGTATAGCCGCATCCATAATTTGCTGAGCTACTGCATTCTCATTAATTTTTTCTTTCATAACTTTTGTACATCACCTTTCTTTTCACTTTTAATTAAACGTTTGATTAAATATTATCATATTATAACTATATTTTAAACAGTTGATTAAAACATAGTAAAGCCTTCTCAGTATATTATCCGTATAAAATCTTCCATTATCTCTACTTTTCTTAAAATTCATCCATTATTGTCTATTTAAAATTTTTGTTGGATCTTTATTTAAATCTATGAATATTATTAAATATTCTGGTAATACTTGATAATGTAAACATAATATTTTTTAATCCCTAAATTTAAATAGAGATAGCGTTACTTTTCTCCTTATGATTTTTCGCTATCTCTATTTTTTAATTTTACTTTAAGAATAAATTTATATATATATATGTTGCAATAATAATTCTACAATTCAAAAAATCTTATAAGGATTGCAAGTGATATTGCCAATTGTACTTTGTAAAATACTAATTGCAACATATATATTTTAATATCCTACAATAAGTCTCTGTCTGCATTCTGCTCTTTGACCTGATGACATTTTTAATATATTTTCGTCCATCCATTTACGCTGTTCGTAAGAAAATCTTTTTCCGAAAAATAACATAAACTGATTATCATAAGCTTCTCCAACTAATCCATAAGTAGATTGTGTAAATTTAATAAATCCTAATGCCTCTAATAATGCTTTATCATGAAGATAAATAGCTCTTCTTTCATCAAACATTTCTAGATTTAAATCTTTTTCTAATTTAGATGCTAAGAGATTGTGTTTAGATTCACCACACTCATAAAACTTTCCATCTCTAGCTAGCCAGCCACATATACCTGAGTTATTCATTTAATTTAATAGGCCAGACAAGAATAATTCTATTAAATAAAAAATATTCATTCTGCCTATTACACCTCACTTTCCTCTTTAAGTTTTTAAATTCTGATATTTTATCTTTGCGTAAAATAAATAAATTTTAAATGAAATATTATATTAAATAATTATATAAAAAGTACTAAATTCCTTTAAAACTTTACAATTTCCATAAAAAAGAACCCCACCTTAATAGAGTTCTCAATTATTATATTCAATTTTATATTTTACAAGGCAATTATTTTATCTCTTCTCTAGTTAACTTGTTATATTCATTTAATAATTCATCAAGCTTTTTACTCGCAGTAATTACTTCACTATCTAATAAATTATTTTTTCTGTCTATGACTTCATATAATGCTTGTCTCATTTCATAAATCCTTGCTTCAATTTCCAATATAGCACTCATTTCTTGTACCTCTATTCAAATAATCATGTTAATATGAAATTGTGTTAATTATTTACAACCATTATTTCTATGTTAGCGTATGATTCTAATTTATTCAATGCATAAATCTTGGAAATTCCTTTTTTCCCCAATTAATTATATAACTTTTTGTATAATTAACTAATTACCATGTTTGCTGTTAAATTTCTACTTGCAAAAAGTTAAAAAAGGGCTGCCACAGCAGCCCTAATTTTATTCTATTTTTATCCTAATTTCATTCTACTTCTATATTTACAAGTTCTATTTCCTTACTTTCTCTTGGCAAATTTGGAATTTCTTCTTCCCCATATCTTATTCTTATTAATCCAGCTCTATAAATATCATCTGAATAGTTACCATCTCTATATAAAAACATTGCCTTTTCCTTTTCTAAGCAATCTGGTATTACATCTTCAACTTTATATTTTTTATCTTTATATTTAAATATACATTTTATGATTACTCCAATTTTGCTCATATTATCACCCAATTATTCAATATATTATAATTAAGCAAAAATGTTACATTTTTTTACTACTATAAAAATTTCAGTTGACTGTAAATACATAAATTTTATTTAATTGATTCTATAAATATTTTATTATAAACTCTTATCTTTTCAAGTTCAGTCAATGTTTTTTCTTCTATTTCTAATATCTTATTATCTATTATTTTTATTTTTTCTAAATCATTTATATTTTCTTTACAAAAATCTAATATTTTTTTGTAGGTTTCCATTTGTGTTTCAATTAGTGCTTCATATTGTTTGTTAGTTAAATCAATAAATTCTATCTCATTGCTTCTCATATAAACTCACCTCTCCTAAAAATTGAATTCTAGAAAAGCTTAGAAAATCCTTCTTAGATGCCACTTTTATTTGTTCTTCTTTAAATTCATGCATTTTCAAAGTTACTTATTCATGAAAATACACTTTTTTACTATTATAGGCGTTACTGAATCACCGTAAAAATCCTCTGCTTCCCCAACGACTTCACATCCAAGCTTTTCTAGCATTCTTAATGTAATATCACTTGCTTCAATTCTTTCTATGGTTACTCTAGAGTCATTTTTTATAAGATTATTTTTCAATGCTAGAATTCTAAAATTCTTAAATGCTTTCATAATATTATTCGCCTCTTCATTACTTCCTAAAAGTAAAATATCATTAATATATTCATTTGCTTTAATATCTCCATCAATTATAGCCTTCATGCCTAAATGTAAAATCTCAACATCTTTCATTCTTTTATCACTCTGAGATTTTTTCATCTCAATATAATTTTTATTTTCTAGATTATTAAGTATTCTGCTAAGGGAAGCTTTATCAATTCCTAGCTGCATTAACAATTCATTAAATGGAGTACTTCCGTTTTGCTTTAGATAATTTAATATATGAGCCTGTGCAAGGGCTAACTCTGAATTTAAACAATTATGCTATATCTATATATCAATTGCAATCACTTAGAATATGTAATATTTTTTTGCATTTATCCATTTTACCTGCTTCTATATTTAATTTTATAACTTCTTGAATGGACTCATATGTAATTTCATTAAGGTATAACTTAGCTTTAAAGTTAGACAGCTATAAAAAATGCCACATTAATTTAATTAATGCAGCACCTCTGTTAATATTTTAAATCATAATTTATTTTCTGCTATGTTTTATTTTTACCAACGGCATCCTCCAACTCTGACACTCCAGTTTCTTAATTTCCTAACATTCTGCTCTTTTTGATAGGCATAATATTCATGGTCAGATTTAGCTCTTCTTTTAGTAATATCTCTAATAGTTTTTCTCGCCAATTCTTTTGGAGTCATAGTTTTCACCATCCTTATTTGTTATATTTTCAATTAAATTCTCTCAAACTTATGATAAATGTATTCACTTAGATTGTTAAATTTGTGTTACATTTTCTCATAAGAAAAGACACCTATATTTCTATAAGCGTCTCCTTAAAATAAATTTATAATTAATATATTAACTTTTATAATCTATAAATGCATAGTCCGTTGAATTCTTCGACACGGAACTTATACTTCCATCCTTTGTGTATGTATAAATTTGCTCTTCAGTATCATTTAATTTATTTGCACCTATAAATAAAACATTCCCGCTATCATCTATTTCTAATCCTTTTTCTACTTTTACTACAGCTGGAAAATCAAAAACTAATCTTTTAGATTTATTATCATCAATCTCATATAATGAGTCAACATTATTAGCTGCTTTACCAGTAAAATATAATTTATCATTATATATCTCTATATCTGTAAGCTCATCGATATCCTTTGATAAAAGCTTAACTTCTTTGGTCTGCTTATTTATCATCATTAATTCTTTCTTGTTTTCCAAAGTTAGCTGCACAAATACCACATTGTCATCAATACCTTTTAAGTAAGCCAAATACCCCTCTTTTATGTTATAAAGCAATTCTTCTTTATTTTCTTTTATGTTATAGGTAAATAATCCATTTATTCCATCATCACTAACTCCATAATAAATTAAAGTATCAGTATCATACCAATCATATAAAGTTCCTGATATAGAAACATTGGATTTAATATCTATTTGTTTATTTTGGCTTGTATCGAATACTTTTAATTTAAGACCATCATCATCTATAAAATAAGATATATACTTCCCACCTTTTGATAATTTTAATTCGCTATAGCTTGGATCCTTAATTTCAAATTTATTTTTAGCACTTACTACATAATCTTTACCATTTTCAACTGTTATATAGTTTGAACTGCTTTTATCGTAAGTTAAAATAATATTATTACTTTTCGCATTTCCGTACTTTCCGTCTTCATAATTATATAATTTATACGCCCCATCTTCACTTTTTAATACAGCCCCTAAATTTAAATTAATCTGCTCTGTTTTACTAGGAGTTTCACCTTTTTGAGCTGAACATCCAAGTGCAAACAGAGATAATACAACGAAAACTAATATGCTCCAACACTTACCCTTTGATAATTTCATTTCTTATTCCCTCATCTACTACAATTGTTACAAAGTTGTCTTTCCTTCAAATGATACTTCTGCAGGACCTTTCATGTATACATCGTCCCCTAAAACTTCTATAATTAATTCACCACCTGGCGCTTTAACATAAATTTCTTTATCTTTATCTACAAGTCCAAATTTCTTAGCTACTACTACAGATGCACTACATCCTGTACCACATGCAAGAGTTGCACCTGCCCCTCTTTCCCATGTATTAACTCTTATATGAGTCTTATCAACTATCTTTACAAAATTTACATTACTTCCTTCTTTAAATATATCAAGCTTCTCTATTTTAGATCCTTCGGTGACAACGTCATATTCTCTGTCGTCCTCAAAAATAACCGTATGAGGAACTCCCATTAATACAGTAGTCATGATATACGTCCTACCATTAACAGTAATTTCTTTCTCTATAAGACTTTCCATATTGTTTAATGGTATATCACATCCCTTGTAAGAGGGTTTCCCCATGTAAACTCTTACATATCTAACTTTATTATTTTCTAATATTATTTCTATTTCTTTAATCCCATCTCCAGTTTCCACTGAAAATTTAGTGCCATCTGCTATTTTATGCTCAAATACATATTTTCCAAAGCACCTTATTGCATTTCCGCACATATTAGCCCTTGATCCATCTGCATTTATAATAACCATCTTTGCATTTGCCACTTCTGATTTTCTTACAATAACTAACCCATCAGCGCCAATTCCAAAATGCCTATCGCACAATTTTACAGCAAGCTTGCATTCATCTTCGATTTTATTATCAAAATCTTCAACAAATACAAAATCATTTCCTGCCCCCTGCATTTTATAAAAGTCCATTTAACTTCCTCCTAAATTAGATTATTTTTCATATATTTTTCATAACAGCACCTAAGGAAAGTTCCAAGCGCATTATTAGCTTTAAATAACTTTATACTTTATCAATATAGAGCAGCTTATTGTCTATTTAATTAATTTTTTTTAATTATAAATATATATTCTAACTAAATTTCTACATCCTTAAATAGATACTTATTTTAAGAAACTTAAATATAATTTTATTACTTACTACTAAATTATTATATATATTGTCGATTAGAACATATATACAGCTTCCTTTAAATAACATGTTTTTATTACATGTATTATTATATACATATATTTGCACTTTTTCGATAGTTTCTCAAATTTTTTATATAATCACTTCAGCCTTCACATTTTGCTGATAATTGATAATTATATCGTTATAATGTTATACTATTCTTAGTTACACTAAGAAAGGATGACATAATATGGCATTAGATGGTATCTACTTATATAGTTTAATAAATGATTTAGAAAAATCAATATTAAATTCTAAAATAGATAAGATAAATCAACCTGAAAAGGATGAAATAATTTTAACCTTAAGAAAAGATCGTAAAAATTTAAAACTATTAATTTCATCATCACCTAGATTTGCTAGAATTCACTTAACAAATAGTACAAAAGAAAATCCTATTAAAGCTCCTATGTATTTAATGGTTCTTAGAAAATACATACTTGGAGGAAGGATTACAAAGCTTACACAAAAAGATAATGATAGAATTTTAATTATGGAAATTGAAAATAGAGATGAACTAGGTTTTGATAGTGTGTACTCTCTAATTATCGAAATTATGGGACGCCATTCTAACATCACTTTAGTTAGAAATAGAGATAATAAAGTAATGGAATCTATTAAACATATCACTCCTGATATAAACAGCTATAGAGTTCTATATCCAGGTGTTAATTTTGTTTATCCACCAGCATCTACTAAATTAAATCCTTTTTCTACTACATTTGAAGAATTAAATTCTTTTGTAAGCAAAAATTCTATTATTTTTGATGACAAATTTTATTTTAATTGTTTTACTGGAATAAGTAAACTATTATCTACAGATTTATTTTACAAAATTGTAAAATGTAACGTATCACCTACAATACAGGAAATTTGTGATGATTTCAAAAAGCTTATTACTAATCTAAATGAAAATATTTCTTATAATATATATACAACTAAAACTGGTATTGTTAAAGACTTTTATTCGTTAAAATTGAATTCTTTAGAAGAAGATTTTTTATCAATACCATACGGTGATCCAAACACTTTAATGGATGCATTTTATGAAAAGAAGGATAAGCAGGATAGACTTCAAAATAAATCTACTGATTTGCAAAAGCTTCTTCATACTAATATTGAAAGATGCAATAAGAAGCTAAGAATACTCAATGAAACACTTAAGGAATGTTCTGAAAAAGATTCTTATAAAATAAAGGGAGATCTGTTAACTTCCTACATTTATACAATAAAAAAAGGCGATACTGAATGTACATTGCTTAATTTCTATAATGAAAATGAAGAAGAATATATAAAAATCCCTTTAAACTCAACAAAAACTCCTTCTGAAAATGTTCAATATTATTATAAGAAATATAATAAACTTAAGATTTCAGAGGAGTATGCTAAACTGCAACTTGAAAAGAATTCGGATGAAATAGCTTATCTTAATTCTGTGCTTACTAATATTCTTAATGCAGAAAGTTATACTGAAATTGATGATATAAAAAATGAATTAATTGAGACAGGATATATCCGCTATAGAAAAAATAATAAAAATTCTAAACAAAATAAGGCATCCAAGCCACATCATTTTGTTTCAAGTGATGGTATTGACATATATGTTGGAAAAAATAACTTACAAAATGAATATTTAAGTTTAAAGTTTGCTAATAAAAATCATCTTTGGCTTCATGCAAAAGATATACCTGGTTCACATGTTATTGTCTGCTCTTTTGAGGTTCCCGATAAGACCCTTGAAGAAGCTGCAATAATTGCTGGTTTCTACAGTAAAGGAAAAGAGTCTTCAAAGTTACCTGTAGATTATACAAAGGTTAAAGAATTAAAGAAACCAAATGGAGCAAAACCTGGTATGGTTATTTATCATACCAATAAGACTTTGGTAATAGATCCGAGTGAATTTAATACCCTATTTCAAAAATAATTTTAGGTAATTATTCTATATATAAGCCCAATGCATAGTTTATCTATCTATAAATTATCTATATACATTAAAAGGTAGTCTAATTTTATTTAAATTTAGACTACCTTTTAATATATAATATAAAATCAAGTTGATTTTCAAAGATAATAAAATAGTCATTTTTGTTTTGACTATTATTTTGCATAATGTGTTCTCTAATATTATACCTACCATATGAATGGAATTAAGTGATATCTCACCTTTCCGCAATATTCATCATACCCAGATAAGTTTTTAGATATAAACTTTTCCTCATGAAGAAGCACCTTTTGATGTTGCTATAAAAAAGAATCTTGGGAACCTAAAAATAATACTTCCATTTTTTTGTTTTGGATATTCTTTTTTAACTCTATCAAAAATATCTTTCTCAAAAGCCCTCTTTTTTTCATCTGATAAAACATTTAAATATGGTCTTAATCCTGTACCACGATACCATTCCATAATGTCTTCGTGGGATTTTAACTTGTGGAAATATGTAGTTTCCCACATAGAAAATTCAGATGAAATTTCTGATAGTAAATCAAAATATTCGCTTTGTGTTAAATTGTAAAAAATTCTGGGATTACTAAACTCTGATTTCCATTTTTCACTTTCTGAAACCTCTCCAATAATTTTATGAATTGGCTCATTATAATTCATTGGCGTTTGTATAGCAAGTATTCCTCCTAGTTTTAATAACCCAAGCATCTTCTTCAAAAGTTGATTATGATTTGGTATCCACTGAATACAAGCGTTTGAAAAAACAACATCAAAATCATTATCAAGAATTGATAAATCTTTATTTACATCACAAATCTTAAAATCAAGATTAGGATATTCTGTTTTTGCTGTCTCAATCATATTTGCAGAATTATCAACCCCAAGAATGTATGCATTTGGAAATCTCTTAGCTAAAACCTGACTACTATTTCCCGGACCACATCCTATGTCAATAATCTTTTTAGGATTATCCATATAAATACGATTAACCAAGTCAATTGCTGGTTGTGTTCTTTCATTTTTAAACATTAAATATTGTACTGAACTCCAATCCCCCATAATATAGCCTCCTAAAATTAATATATCCCTGTTCTAATTTATGATTATACTCTTCTATAAAGATTACGAATCGTCCTAATACTTTTTCTATTTCTTATCTTCTGTTATTTTAACAGCTGAATTGCTACTAAAAGAAATTTTTATTTTTCCAGCTGCATTCGCTCCAACATTTTTAAAACTATACTGTCCTTTTGTTAATTTAATTGTTTTGCTGCTTTGATCAGTTCCTTCTACTATAGTTTCCACTTCATTTTTAGGATTAATCAAAACTGCCTTAAATTTACCATTGTCAACTGTTGAATCATAGTCAAATGTAATTTCAGTATCTTCCTTTGCTTCTAAAAAACAAATTGTATCTATACCAGAAAAGCTGCCATACTTTATCTCAATTACATTGTTATTTCTGCTAAAATTGCAGTTTATATAAGTATAATTATTGTTTTCTTGTACAATTTTATCATTATCGTTGTACATATTCACCTTATTGCTATTATCATTTTCATTCTGATTAGAAAATCCACAACCACACATAGTACCTATTAAAAATATTAAGCAAAATCCCAGCAAAAACTTATTTCTTATATTCAATTTTAATCCTTCCTTTTAATTTTTACAATCCAAACGTATTTTCTTTCACATTTGGTAGCAAACTGTAAATAGATTTTCCTATTTTCTCTTCAAAATAACTTTTAATCTCAAAAATTGATTCCCATCTTGGAATTGTATATTCATTAACTCCTCCTCTTAATGCTATATCAACAATTCTTTTCTCTATTAATACAAATCCACTTGGTAGCGCTAAATAATCACATAACTTTATTAATTTATCATATTCTGTTTCTTCTGTACGTGATAGATAATCTTTTACAAAATTATATTCTTCAATAGTACCATCCCATCTTCCAACAACAACAACTTCTTTATTATATTTAAATGCTGTATGGCTTAAACAAATTCGAGCTACTAACTCATATCCATTACTAATTGCATATCTATATCCATCTAATCCATGTCTCATAGCATGTACACCTTCTCTTCTTCCTATGTCATGTAACATTCCCAAAACATATGCAACTTCAGGATTTAGATTTTCTGTTTGCTCTGCTGTAAGTTTTGCTCCTTCTGCTACATACATAGAATGCATTACCCAAGGCCCTGGATTTAAATCTTCGGCTTCCTTTAATAGCATTTTTGCTTCTTCTAATGAAGGTATATCTTCTTTTTCATAACAATATTGCATATTAAATTCTCCTTCAACTGCTATTTAATTATTATTTTTTATATTTATCAAAGGCCTTTTCAGGAGTAAGATGTACATTTTTTAAAAAATATATAAGCCATACTAAAAAAGCAATCCAAAAACACAATTTACCAAAGAATATTGATGCTGTTGCACCAATAAAATAGATAACCGAATATATAAAGAAGAAATTACGTTCATATTTGCTCAAACGCACCTCATTATAGCTCTCTCTTTCTTCTTTAGTTTTAAAATTATATCCAGCTAATAGAATACACGCTTTTTCTTTAAAAATTAGAAATATCACTCTGAGTAATCCAAATATTCCTGACATAACAAAGCCAATAATCACTATTTGTCATCTCCTTAAGCTAACATAATTTACTTTAATCTTCGCTCATTCCATAAATTAATAAGTCCTCTAATAAGATTTAATATCATTGAAATCATCAATAAAGCAGTTATAATTTCATTGTTACTATCTTTCCATAAAAGGATACTTGCTACCACCAATAGAATGATTGATATTATTAACATAAATTTTGTTTTCATAATGTTTCCTTTCATTCTACTTGCTAAAATTGTATAATTAGCACGCTATACATTATCATTACTTTTTTAAGAATAATTCGTAATACACAAAAACATATTCTTAGTATCAATTAATTAAATACTTGATCACTGATTTATTAGTAAGCCTTAATTGTTTTGGAAATTTATTTATCCTTTTTGATAAGAGTGCAAAATATCCTTCTTCCTCAAAATTCTCTTTAATTATTGAATTTCTAAACCCCAATTCTGTTATTAATTCTTCATAAAAATTTTTATAGTTAACTACATCTTCTGATCCTAAATGAAAAATACCCTTTAAACTGCTATTTATTATGTAGCATAATTGTTTTGCTATCATAATATCAGTATTTGTATTATGATAAAGTTTTGGATATACAGTAATTTCTTTATTGTTATTAAGTGAATTTGATAGTTCATTCATTCTTAAAGAACTTTTCCCAAAAACTTGAGGAATTCTTAATATACAAGCATCATCACATAATATTTCCGATATTTTTTTCTCGCATTCTATTTTATATTGTCCATAATTAGTTTTAGAAGTTGGTGAATCATCTTCATAATGAGGTCTACTTAAATCACTATCAAAGACATTTGCAGTAGAGAAAAAGTATAAGCTACCACCATTCTCCCTTAAATATTCAGCAGCTTTTATATGTAAAATTAGCTGTTTCTTAAAATTTCCTCTTAAACATGAAATTATAATTTGAGGCTTTAAGTTATACAATATACTGCTTATTTTATCTTCATCCTGAATATCGAGTTTAAAACTTTTACCTTGGTTCAACAGTATTGGATTTTGAAAATAAGTTGAATAAACATCAAATTGATTATATTGAGTCATTTCATTTATTACTGCTGTTCCTATAAGTCCACTTCCACCCAATATTAAAATCCTGTTCATAAGAATTACCCCCTCCCATAACTGGTTAATTCGTGCTAATTTACCATCTAGGTATATTATAGCATAGATTGTAAATATTACATTTTTATAAAGCAAAGCAGTAGTTAGATTTCTCTTGGCTACTGCTCTTTAAAAATAATTAGTGTACTTGTAAGAATTCCTCATAGTTTTCTATTTTATCCCTTCTGTGAGTTTTTTCTAACCATATCCTATAATCTGAAATATTTTCTTTTAACTTATTAATATCTATTATTCTTCCATTTATTTTATTTCTTTTTATAAATACATCAGTTATTGTTAAGTATCTCATTGTTCTCACCTCTATATATAATAATACTATCAAATTTTGTCAGATTCTTGTCAAATAAATATATTTTGTAAATTTATAATTTACAAAATATAAAGGTAGACTAAGGATTTCTACCTAATCTACCTAAAATAACAGTGTTAAAAATATAGGATTTTTGCGTCTTTATATCTTCAAGGTCTAATCTATCTAAAACATGAAAAGATTAATTAGAGGTTATAATCGCCATGTCCATTTTGAATTAATTGCTCCGTTAGGTCCACACCAGTGCTGTTTCATACCTATAATTGCCACGCCCTCTTTTAGCTTGTATTCTAAATAATATTTCCCCAAAATAATTTGACTTCTTTTTCTATTATGAGTTATCATCTTTTTCTGTTGTAGCCATTATCATGCTTGTGATTCATGACATTTAGGACAATATTCATTAATCATAAACTTTACATCCTCTTAATAATATATTTTTTATTATAACATATATTGTTAATATCGCATTATTCAATAAATATTACAATTTATTTTTCATGATTTTACTAGTATTTTCTTTTAGCTTTTACCTATGATATACTTGCTAAAGACAATTTCCTTAAATTACTTACCAAAGTTGTAGGCTCCTCTTTATAGGAACTTATCTTAGTACTGCTAAATAAAAAACACTGTAAATCCATTTTTTTGAATAATACAGTATTTTTATAGCCATTGCTTTTATTAAATTTATTCTTTATTAGTATAACTTATTTCTCCTTAAAATTCTAAAGACCTTATAAAATCTTTACTTTGCAATATATTTAAGAATTTAGTCATATTAAATGATTCGTATATTCTTATCACAACTTTCACATCTATTAATGAGGATTTTTCATCTCTCCTGCTCTTTAAATTAATTATAGTTATCTCATTATCTTCAAAGATTTCTTGAAGAAATTTAATAGCATCTGGCTCATCCACAATTTGCAACGTTAATGTTTCTGTCTTTGGAGATGATAAAAATCTAATTTTACCATGCAAAAGTATTTGTCCCAATATAGTAATGGTAGTAGCTGCTATTCCAACGAAATAGAGCCCAGAACCTATAGCCAAACCTATAGCTGCTGTAGCCCAAACTCCTGCTGCAGTTGTTAATCCTACTATTGTTTGCTTTTGCATAAAAATTATCCCTGCCCCAAGGAATCCAACTCCTGTGACAACTTGAGCAGCTATACGTGATGGATCAAGAGACATATTCGGCCATCCTATCTGATCTTGGAATCCATATTTTGATATAATCATTATAAGTGCTGCCCCTATAGCCACGATAAAATGTGTTCTAATTCCAGCCTCTTTCATTCGATTTTTTCTTTCATATCCAATAGCCATCCCACATATTGCAGCAATGCAGAGCCTTAATAAATAATCTAATTGCATTAAATACAGTTCATCCATATTTCATACTCCTTTCATTTTATTACCTCAGCCATATTGGGATATTATAACACATTTCTGATACAATATTATTTTATTTATCATATTATTCAATTTTCAAAGAACATTTTCTAAATTTACTGCGTGAAATACGAAAATTGCACACTTAAAAAATCGCAAATTCAATCTCCTGAATAGTACGATTTTATAATTTGCTATTCATTTTTATTGGTTCATAATAGAACAAAAGTGTCTGCGACACGCTCCTTCGGAGAAATTATTAATAGTTAAATTAAAAACCATAGAGATTGCTGTTCCTCTATGGTTTTCTTCTTATAGTTTATAACTTTTGCCATATACCCCATTGTATTCTTTAGGTCTCATAACTCCACCACATTTTTCGCATGAAAAACAAGGCGGTTCATCTATATTACTTTGATCCATCTCATCAAAGTATTCTACAACCTCCCTAGGTATATTTTCTGTTATTCCACAATTTAAACATTTATATGGTATTATATCTTTCACTTAACATCCCTCCAACTATGTTGTTGTCGGCTTTATTTTACCATATAGTACTCCTTTTGCAATTGCATATATTTCCAGGATGTTTTCTAATTTTTCTTTCCCTTCACTTATAAATTTATCTTTAAAATATTCTCGCATCGAGCCGTATCGTGGATACACTATATCATTAAATCTCATCTTACCACCACATTTAGAACATTTGCATGGATCTACCCCAAAAGACGCAAGAATTCGATATTCCCACTTTTCTATTGATTTCTTAATTTGTATTATTTTCTTATCTATCATCTTGATAAATTGATCTTTATCCTTACATCTCCTCGAATACAGTCCAAAATATCTCACCATTTTAAAATTCTTGTCTGGTATATGTATTATAACTTTTTTTATAAACTCAAAGACTGGCACTTTCTCTATTATTTCTTTATTGTCTTCATGTCTTTTATATTTAAATGTTACACTTTCACCATCATACGCAATTATTCTTGATTCTGCTATCGCAGGTCGTCCAACATATCTTCCAATATATTTTGCAGCTATCTTTGCTGATTTTATTTCATTTTTAGCATGAACATAAAATCCATCTTTATTATTTTTATATATTTTGTTCTTTAATCGTCTAAAACTATCTTTATTTCCTTCTCTTTTTATTATTTCATCTAATAATATTTTTTGCCATCTCTTTCTTAATGCTTCATACGAAAAATATTTAAAATTTCTCCAGGTAGTTAGCTTACCCTTTCCACCTTCTGTAACCATCATGTGGACGTGGGGATTCCACTTTAAATCTCGTCCAAAAGTATGTATAACTGCTATAATTCCAGGTATAAATTCTTCTTTTTTATTTTGCTTATACATCCAACTCGTAACAGCTTTAGCTGCACATTGCGGAAGTAACTTCAGCCTATCTCTTTCTCTTCCGAAGTAATTTCTAAGTTCCTCTGGTATTGTAAATACCATATGTCTATGCTTTACATTTATTAATTTTCCCAGCATTCCATTAACCCAATTATCAACATAAACCTTTCCACATGATGTACAAAATCTACTTTTACAAGTGAACCCAACTTTCTTTATTTCGCCACATTCCTTACATTTTAATTCAATATAACCATTACTTATATCCTTGCATTTCATAACTTTTTTTACTTCTGCAATAACACTAGGTCTAATTCTGTTTTTATATCTTTTATAAAATTCATTCCAATTTTCCTCTAATATTCTTCTTAATTTACTCTTAATCATTTCATCAATTTACCACATATATTTTTCTAATGCAAGTCTACGCCGCGCTTTCAGCGAGCGCGATTTTTATACTTTCCTATACAATAAAAAAGATGCATACTAATTAATATAAATATAGTATTCATTTTACATTATGCTGTCTGGGTATTCTAGATTCACAAGGTACATCTATCTGACATTTTCCACAACCATATCTGGGCTTATGTTTTTCCATTGTCTTGTCCAAAAATTCAGAACATATAATATGATTTTTTCCATTTTTTATGGATATTGCATTGGCTGGACAATTTTTTACGCATTTACCGCACATTGAACAGTATTCATATATATTCTCATATTCTCTATTATCAGGTGATAAATATAATTCTGTAATAATACTACCGAATCTTCCAGATATACCTTTTGGAGTTATAAGTCCTTTAGAAAGCCCGAATGTTCCAAGTCCACATATAAAGGCAGCATGTCTTTCAGACCAGTTGCTTGTAAATTTTTCTTCATGATTTGGATTATTAGCATTCGACCAGAATCTTTCATCTAAAGTAGGTACAACACTATTATAACCTTCATTCGTCAATTCAGACTTTAAATGTATACATAACTTATTTAACAAATTCTGACCTTCAATACGTCCATGAAGCCATTCTTCAGTAGGCCATGACATATTCCTTCTATTTCCTTTTTTAACTGCTTCACTAAACGGTAAAAAAAATGATATAACAGTCTTGGATTGTGGTAACCATTCTTTTGGAAGCATGAAGTGTTTCCCAATTGCTGATGGTTGTTTCAATAATGTAAAGTACCCATCATCCGCAGAACCAAATGCTAAAATTGGAGCTTCAAAAATTTTCATTCCTATAACATTTTCCGAAATGGCTATTTCCTTTGTTATATAGTTATCTTGTGAACGCTCAACAAAGTCCTCTGCAGTTTTTATAAAATATTGTTTGTCCATCTGCTCTATCCCCCTATATTATCTCTATTGTAACATAGTACATTAAATTAAACATATTCCATATAAAAGCCTTTAAACTTGGATCTACTGTACCTTGAGTAGTTGTTATTCCGCTAGGCATAAAATGTATCTTTCATAATATTTACTAGTTCATCTTTTTTATTTTTTCGAAAATCAAACTTTTCATTCAATTAAATTTCCTTCATAACCCATTCTTACTCTCGTCTGTAACCCAAAATAAATGACTATTAATTTAAACCTTTATAATAACTTGCACATTTTTTCTTTTCTTCTTCATCATTAAAGTTACCAAAGTAGTCAAGTATTTCTATAGAAAAATCTACAAAGGCATTCCCTACAGCTGTAATTATATTACTATCTCTTACAACATTTTGATTTATATATGTATCCCTTGGAAATGGGTCTTCTGATACCATTGGAAAATATTCCTTAAGGTTATCTTCAGTTAAAGTAGTTGTATATTTTTTACCTTTTAATACTCCTGCCCTAGCTAAATATTGTGGTCCTGCGCATATTGCAGCTAATAGTTTACCTTGGTTATTTAGTTTATTTATGAGTTCTGTTAACTCATTTCTTTGTTCATCATTATATCCCCCTGGTATAATTAAACCATCAACCTCTGTATATTCCAATGCTTCTTTAACAGTAGCCATAGGATAATAACACATACCTGATTTGCTTTTTATAACTTTAATTTCATAGGCAATTTGAACTATTTCTTTATCTACTAAATTACAGGCTAATGTCATTTCAAAATCAACCATACCTTCATAAATAAAACATAAAATTTTTCCCATTAATAGCATCCTCCTTTATTTGCACAATAATAACTTCCATTAGCAATTTATTAATCTAATCGTCGCATAATTTATATGACTTTAACCATAACAGCTATATGCCACAATTCAAATATATTATAAATTCTTAATAAACCCAGTTTTTATTCCTCTTGAAAAACCTGCCTGTTCATAAAATTTTAGTGTTTCTTCTTTCTTTGAGCCTGTTAAAAGCATTACTTTATAGCAATTATTATCTTCTGCTATATTTACTGCCATATTTAAAGCCTTTGAAGCATGTCCTTTTTTTCTATAATTAGAATCAGTAATAACATTTTCTATTAATCCATATGGTCGTAAATTTCTAGTAAGATTTTTTATTATAGATATATTGCAAGATGAAACTATTTTGCCGTCTACTTCAACTACAATATAATAAAAATTTGGATTATTATATATTGAATCCCATATATCTTTCAATTCTTTATTTTCATAGACATCTGGATCATCAGGATGTAATTGACTATACAGATGCAATAATTCATCTAATTCTTCATATTTTATTAATCGTGTAACTTCAGCCATAAATAACCTCCAACGTTTTATATTAATCTCAGAAATCACCATAACATTTTATAAAAATATTATTGATTATTAAGATATCTCTTTACCTATTTCTATCATACGTATACTATTTGTATGGTATTTCTCCATTAATTAATTCTTGATAAATTTTCACAAAATCATCTTCATAAATCTCTGAAAAATGTACATTACCATCTATTTTTTATGTATTACTGTAATGTATATTCTATCTGCATAAGGAAATGCTTCCTCATACACTTGTACACCACCAGCTACAAATACTTCTTCCTCATCTTCCGTTAACTTAAAGGCTTTTGCAAGAGATTTTACAGTTATACAGGTCTTTTCTTCAATATGTGTTGTATTTGAAATGTTACTCTATATAAACTTAATGCCCCTAAACTTGCCTTTAAAGGAAAATGGATTAATACACAATATAAGATAATTATTCATTATGTTGACTTATTAAGTCTCGCTCAAATTCTTACCTGTAATTATCTTAAACAACTTTTCAGACTTTTCTTTGTCTAATTGAACATACTTAACTTCGCTATCTATGACAAGTTCTATTTTATCTTTATCAGGACTTATCCATAGTGCATAAATTAATCCATTTGGCTTTTGTTTTTCCCTAGTATCTTCAAAATGAAATACATAATCAGCATTACGCACCATATTTACTGTTGCATTTTCCCACTTAATGCTACTAAGAATATCTCTTGCATTTTGAACTTCTTTGCTACTCATAATTTCACTGTAAAATTCATATTCATCTGTTCCATTAACCCGTTTTTCAACTACTATTTTATTTTCCTTATTTTTAATAACATTTGAACTCACTCCTATTAGAACCAAAAATATTGCTATAAAGACAATAAATATTTTATTGTCTTTCAAACTTATTCCCCCATTAAAAATTTTTTATTCTATTTGCAGAGCATTTGAATTAATTTATATTATGCCTTTTACAATTAAATCCTCTTTTATTTCACTAATTGCCTGTACAACAAATTTATCAGCTTCTTCCTTATTTAAAAACTGATATTCTCTATTTAAATTTCCATTAAAATTAGTATAATAATTTGATATTTCAATAATTTTATTCTCAATTGCCTTTTCTGAATAATAATCAAGATACACATTTGGAAAACTCTTGATATGCGAAAACATTTTAAAAGTTTCAAATGCATTATCTCTAAAAAACATGTGATCAATACATGCCAAATCAGCTTTAATATTCCTATTTAGTTTATTTATATTATTAAATTTATATAAATATTTTTCCTTTGTTGGAGTATATATAATCTTTTTCCATAAAATATCCGTTAATAAATGAACATAATAACCTAAATAAAAAGATTTATAACTATTCATTTCACCACGCGAAAGATACTTTAAGAAAAATTCATCTTTTAGACTTGTCTTCTTATTTTTCATATTTTTCCAATGTGTAATATATTTGGGAGGATTTAATATTTTTCCATCTTTGCTCCATTCACCACAGTCTGGTGCAATATTTCCTACAATAAACTTTTCTATATCAACATTTCTAATACTATCTTTAATACCATCTGCTACTCTAAAATGAATCATCCATGAAGCCATAAAAATTAATCCCCTCTTTCAAAATCTCTTTGTACATATTTTTGAAGTATTTCATCATTTATTTCATGATAAACTTCTGTGGATGCCCAAACTTTTGCAAATTCAATTATATTATCATATTTTAAATTTCTTATAGGCTCTATTAATTTTTTCACAAGAATTAAACATTGAATCACTTCATCATCAAAATTGTCTCTTATTGCTCTTGTAAGTTCAAATGATAAAATCAAATCAATATGTTCAGGTATTTTACCACGTAGAACCATACTTACACTCTTATTATAAAATTCATCAATAATATCTTTTTCTTCAATAAGTTTTACATTAGTTAATCCACTTTCTTCTATAGTTCTGAAAAGTTTTGCTAACCTTATAAATAATTTATCAACGTTATTTTGCATTTAATTCTCCACCTTTTTCAAATTTGAATTTGTAAGCAATGCTATTGTACTTATTAAATATACTTTAAAGTTAATTAAAATATATGTAAACAAATAAACTGCTAATTAAAATAGTACCGATTAATATAATTTTTTTCAATTGCATGCTTATTTTTTTTACGCTACAACATCCAAGCCAGTATCCTGTAAAACAAGATACTATCCCCAATGGTAAAGTTATTAACATCAAAATTGTTCTATCAATACTTATGCCACATAACATAAGTATCGCATATCTAAACCCGTATAATGGCCCACCATACCATATGTAAAATGGAAATAGAAATGATTGAGTATTAGCAAAAATACAGATAATTAAACACGCAATAATTCCAATGCCCCAATATATACTTATGAATCTTAGATACTTTTTTTCTTGAATCATTCCCCAATAAAAACTAAATAGCAGCCATGCTAACAAAAATATTATTGAGAATAAAAGATTTTCTTCTGAATAGCTATAACCTTTGTAAAATTCTAACCATTGAAAATGTAAAGCCAGATAAGTAATTGCTATTGTAAATATAATTACTTTCACTATTTGCTTTATCATTTAATATTCCCCCTTTAAATGATTCGTAGTAATTTATTTACTATTACTCTTTATAAGAATAGATAAATTATTTTAATCTTCCCTTTCATTCAGCTTGATAAATTTGTATAATCAGCACGTTATATCTTACTATTATGTTTAATAAGAATTTTGTAAACTTAATATAATTTATAAATGTAATTGCATTACCTATAAAAATCACCTTTTTCAATATTCTTTATTAATTTGTCTACTCTCTTTTTTTGTGAGGCTGATAAATTATCTCTTCTTTTTAAAAGTGCTGATACAAATTCTTTAGAATTTTCTTCATCAATACAAATGAATGCTCTCTCTGCATGTTGACCAATTTCCTTTGGTCTACATGTTTCTAAATGTTCAACTATCTTTTTTAACATAGGCTTTTCATATTTTTTATCTGCTTTTGCTAATTCAGCAAACACGCTAATACTATTATCTCTAGTTATTACACTTCCATTTTCATATGCATTAATAACAATTTCTATGTTCTCAAATATCTCTTTTGACTTTAGAAATGTAATCTTTGATATTGCCGTCATACCGCCCCAAACAAGCCTATTATTTCTTGATTTTAAAAGCTCTATAAAATCTAGCACATACTCAGCAATTAATTCTGGATTTCTTTCTCCTATTTCATAAAGAACCTTTATGCAGTCATTTGCAATTTGTTCTTTTTTATTTCTTAACCCATCAACAATTTCTTTTATACCTTCTAAATCTTTTAAATTAATTAATTCAATTGCTAAATCAATATTTAGTTCTTCATCATTTCTTCCAAGATTAAATGCTATTTTTTCAATCATATTGTTATCTCCCTAAATACAACAAATCTCAATTCTATTTAATCTCTATTCTCATACGGTAGCAGAAATCTATTTTAAATTCATTATTATCAAAAGTATTAATAATTTTCTCTTTAAAGGATGCTATAACTGGATTTATTTCATCTATATTTGCTTTAATAATAGACTGAAGTCCTCCTTGACTTAAAGCAATTTTAATAAATCTTTGTGCATTACAAATTTCAGTATTTGAAAAACTATTTCTCTTACATAACGGAAATTCATACTATTTTTAATATTAGAAAGATGCTTTTCTTTGTCCCATTTTATAAAACTATCTTTATCGTTCGAATATGTGGACTCAATTTCCTTAACTTTATCAAAAAGTTTGTTATATTCAGATTCCGCTTCCCAATTGCATACTGGTGGCCAGTCACAATCATAAACTGCAAAAATGCCACCTTTCTTTAATATTCTTGCCGCCTCATTTAATGTACTTTCTGGATTCATCCAATGAAAGGATTGAGAACATGTAATAATATCTACTGAACTATCTTCTAACCCGGTATTGTCTGAAAATGCAGAAACAAAATTTACATTATCTAAATCAAAAGCCTTTTCTCTTGCGTTTTTAAGTAATACTTACACATCCTTTAAACATAATTACAATATTACAAACCAAAGATTATGTTAATAATTCATGTAATTACAATACTTCTTTTAATTCAATACACTTTTTATATAAAGGATCAAGCTCACAACCACAGTTCCCGCATTCTTTATCTGCTTGTTCTATTGCTTTAATTAATTCTTCCTTTGCCCCATTTCCATCAAGATATGCTTTTGAAGGAATAGCAATTAAGTCCCAACCAGACTGTGCAAATTTTTCTAAAATTACTTTTAATTCTTCCATTATAAATCTCCTTTAAGCTTTGTAAGTAAAATATAAATAATCTCTATTTTACATAATCTAATTTCTTTAATAATATACTAAGTAAAGTCTAAATTAACCAAAACAAGCCAATCAGAATTTACTCATTAAATGAACCAATCTCAATAAGATTTCCTTCAGGATCTGCAATATAACACGTTCTTTGTCCCCAAGGTTCCGTTGTTGGTTCCATTACTGATTCTGCTCCTTTAGAAATGATGTCTCCATATACTAAATCCACATCACTATACTTTAGTACACTTAAAGCAATTTCATAATGCCCATTGATACCACCAACATAATTAAATCGCTTATTTGTCATTTTTTCAAAATCATTTCTTCCATAAAACATAAACAATGTCCCATCTTTTTTAAGCATTACGTTTGGTTCTTTTCCATCCCACTCTATTTCAAATCCAAGAATATTTTTATAAAACTCAACCATAATCTTCATATCATTTACGAATATTCCAATGCCATCCAGTCTCATTTTAATCTTCCTTTCAAAATTTGTAATTTGCTATTTGTTTTCATGAATAGTGGTTATAAACTTAATAATTCTTTCTTCTTTTACCTTATTAATGAATCACCATCTATTTCTGTAATTGAAGTATTATTTGTTTTAAATTTAGTCATTTCATCAAAAGGGGTGTTGGTTAAATAACATTGTATACACATAATTACAGCACTATGAGTTACAATTACAGCATTATCACAATTCTCATTTACAATCTTATGTATTGAAGTCAAAACACGCTGTAACATATCCTGATATGATTCCCCTTTTGGAGGTTTAGCATATCTTCTATTTGCATACCATTTTTCATATTCTATTGGATATTTTTCTTTGACTTCAGTCCATGATAATCCTTCCCATTCTCCAAGATTAATTTCCTCTAATCCTTGTATTGATATATATTCCACATTAGTAGCCTTGCTCAAAATTTCTGCTGTTTTAACTGCTCTTCTTTGTGGACTTGAATAGATTTTTGTAAATTTATATTTATTTTCTAATACCTTATTACTTAATTTTTCTGCTTGGATAATACCAGTATCATTAAGTTCAATATCACAACTTCCTTGTATTTTCCCTTTTACATTCCAGTCTGTTTGTCCATGTCTTATAAAAAATAATTTCATAAATTACCTCCAACATATATCCCTATAAATAGTCCATATCCCCTTAAGCTGTGTTGAATTTGATATTGAGACATAAAAATAGCACATATTAAAATACAATTCTAATTTTATTTGATTTTACAAATTAGAAATTATGAAATTACTTTTTTTAAAATAAAACTACCTTCTTCTAAATCTTTCGGATCTTTTATTTCAATTACATTAAAACCACACTTATTGACATAAAAATTATGATTTCTATGAGAAAAAATAGGAGTCTCAGTATTCCATACTCGAGTATTTGGATACATGCTTTCAATTTCACTCCAAATTTTTGTTCCAATTCCTTTATCCTCATAATTAATATCAATAAATAAATTACCTAAGCAGTTTTCATTATTATCGTTAATCCAAAGAATTACTCCTCCGATAAGAATATTATCTAAATATATACAATAGGAAGTTGCTTCTTTATTCAATCCCCATTTCCTTAAAAATGTACCATCATCATATCCAGGAGGACCACCAGTTTCTTTTCCCAAATGAATTTTGGTATCATAATCAAAGGCTCTTTTCATTATTTGCACAAGATTAGGAATATCTTTTTCAGTCATTTTATTAAATTTTATATTCATATTTGCTCTCACCACCAAATCACAATTTATAATACTCAACCTTGTATTTTACACTTGCTTACTATTACATTTTATAAGAATGTTACATATTAATATCTATATTTATAATTTCCAATAATCTCTAGTAATAGCCATTAAGTAAAAATCTCTAAAATCTCCATCAACAAATTTATACTTCTTTAATATTCCTTCTATCTTAAATCCAGTTTTTTCTCCAATTGCTTTCATGCGCATATTGTCAGTTCTGGTTATGTACTGAATTCTCATTATATTTTTAGTTTTAAAAAGATAATTAACAAATAATCTTATACATTCTATTCCTATTCCTTTACCTCTTGATGACTCTTCAGCTATTAACAAACCTATTTCGAGAGTAGTATTACTGCCTATAACTTCTATAGAGTTTATTTCACCTATTGGATTGCCATCCTTATCTTCAATTATTGCATAAAATCTAGTAGCATTCTTTGTACTTTTCTCGAAATTTTCCAAAAAAGTTTCTTTATATACCATATCAATGTCCATAAAATCACCTAAACATTTTTGGCTCTGTATCCATAAATAAAAAAGCTCAAAATCGCCCTTTTCTATAGGCCTTATTGTTACATTATCTCCTTTAAGCATAATTATCCTCCCTTTTCAAATTAAAATTTATATGCTGTTTTACAGTTATTTATTATTCTGTTTTATCTGAAAATCACGAATAGATTATTTTAAATTTAATTCCATTATATAATGTGTTTCTGTTTCACTTTTTGTTAAAAATCCAAGTCTATCATATAATTTTTTAGCAGGATTCATTTTAAATACTTGAAGCCATACTCTACTATAATTTTTATTTTTTGAATCAGCGATTATTTTACTTATTATCTCAGTGCCAATTCCCTTGCTTTGATATTCTGGTAATATTTCAATAATCTCAATAAAAATAGAATTATCATTTGTAGAAACTGCTACAACACCTATGTCCACATCATCGTAAACTATAATTTTATACTTTTCATGTGAAAATTTATCTCCGAAAAATTTTTGTTGTATATTTTCTTCCCATCCCCATATCTTTTCTATATATTTCAGCATTGTAATTTTATTTAGCTCATATAAAAAATTATAGTCCTTGTGTGTTGCATATCTTAAATCAAACATGTACTATGCTCCTTCATTTTTTACTTTTCATTGAAGATCCTTCTATCCATGCTCCTGGATTTAATTCTCTTTTGAACATTTTTTCGCAACAATATACTATTTCGATTTATAATATAACTTAAACTTTCTTAATTAAGTTCATGCTCTATTACAATAATTGATTCTTGATGCTCACCAATCATCTCAACTGATATCTTTTTTACCACAGTGCTAAATTTCTCGTTATAATGCTTGTTTACATCATCCAATGCTTTATTAAGTAACTCCGTAGAAGATACTTTTCCGACCGTCATATGCGGAACATAATTATGCCCCATGTTAAATTGCTTTAGTTTATCTTTATATAATATGTCATGAATGTTTTTAAATACGTCTACACCTTGTGCTACATTTAGAAATAAGTATTTTTCAGTTTTCTCTTCTTGTTTGCTAAAACCTTCTAATTCAATTTTAAATGGATGTATATCTCTTAGACTTTCTTTTAAATATAAGCTAATTTCCTCATTAGTTATTCCACTATCAAAAGGAAAGGCTAAAGTAATATGTGGCAAAACTAAATCTACCAAAGGATCATATTTTCTGCGTATATTATTTATAACATGAATATTTTCAAATTCAGGAAAAATCATGATAGTTCTTGTATTCATGCTTACATCTCCTCCACAAATTACTATATTATAGAAATTCAAATTATACTCCTAAGCCCCTAAGAAATTTTTAGTTATATATTATTTATCCAGTATCGTTGCTCTATAATTCCGTTAACTTCAATCTCATTTTCTAATATGCCTCTATTATTAAGAATACTTTTTGCAGATGCTATATTATTCTTATCACAAACCATTAACACTTTATTTATCTCTAGTTTCTTGCATTCCTCCAATGCTAATCCAATCATTTTTGTTGCAATTCCTTTTCTACGCTCAGAAGGTCGCACTCCATCCCCAATATGTCCACCGTTTTTTAATAAATTATCATTTAAAAAGTGTCTTATATTTACAGCTCCTACAAAAATATTTCTTTCTTCATCAAGACAAAAAAAAGTTGAGTCAGGTACCAAATTAGTTTTATTTTCTTTTACTTCCAAGCTATCAACATATATTGTATAATCATGATAATCTACTTTCCTAATTGCATACGGTATAATTTTCTCTCCTGTAGCATACCATTCATTCATCATATCTAATAATTGCGGCATATATCTTTTTTCTAATTTTACAAGTTTAAGCATATCCAATCCCCTTTCTTCTTTTTAAGTAAACTACAAATAATCTTCATCTAATCTCATTTTAGTCTTACTATCAAAATTATAATTCTATAATAATCTTTTTATTTTTTCTATCGCATTTTCATAGTCTGATGCTTTTATAACTGCAAAATACTTTCCAAATTCCTTTGTCCACATGTCCATCTCTTCGTCAATATCAATTACTTTATTCATAAGAAGACAAACTATTTTACATGTGGTTTGTGCCATACTAGGTAATAATATAGAAAATCCCCACTCTACATCTTCATTATCATCTTCAAAACCATTTCTAGCATCCACAACAAAATTACTTGCTATATTTTCTTTAAGAAGCTCACATGCAAATGATGTTGGTCTTCTATAATCTTCTCCACAAACAAACTTTTTCCATGTTAGTAACACTACTTTATCCTTATCAATAAATTTCACATTACAAAACTCCGAATTAAATTCTTTCATCTATCTTCCCCCATCTTTGTATTTAATAAGTGTATTTGTACTTTAAATACACCATATCAACTAATTGCTTTCCGCATTCATAAATTGGATTATAATAATTATCTATAAAAAAATCTTTAATTCTATGAGACTCTATAAATTCACAGCTTTTATAAAAAGGTACTGTTAATGGGCTATCTCCTGTTCCTACATACATAGCGCAATCATTTTTAAAATATTCAAAAATATGCTTAACCAATTTCTTTCCATTACCATGACCTTGGAATTCTTTATATATAGCAATATTTTTTAGTTCATAGATTCTATCTGCCTCTTTAGTCACTACGCAGATTCCTCTCTTAAGCATTATCATATATTGCAAACAAATGCCTCTTTGGAGGTATTTATCAATCATATTTTCTTGTTCATCTGCTAATAACAGCAGATCTTAAAAGTCTTTTTTATTTTCTTCTATTATTTGTATTTTCACTTTTGACCTCCATAATTTTAAAAATGCTTTAATATATCAATACCCATTTTTAATCCTCCAATCCGAAGCTCATCTGCGGCTATAAATAACGATTATTTCTATTTTATGGTAATGTAACAATTAAAAATTCTTACGTTGTTACACCCTTTGAGAAAGCTATCTACTATTTAATTTCTGCAAAAATTTCATGTACATTTCCATCTGGGTCAGCAAATCATGCTGCTCTTTGATTCCAGGGCATATCTTGTAGTTCATGAGCAGAAGTGGCTCCTTTGCAGATTAACAACTTAATAAATGATTCATCAACATCATTAGGACTTTCACATGGGAAAGCAAGTTCAAATCCCTGTCCAAATGGCTCTTTCCTATATTCGCTACTATACCCATACATAACATCTCTCATACAAATAGCAAATCTTGCTCCATCGTTTTCAAATTCAACATAATTGCCAAGATCATTTTCAATTCTGAATCATAGGACTTGATTATAGAACTCTTTCATTTTAACTATATCATTTGTCCAAATCGTAATAAGATTAATTTGTGCTTTCATCGTATATTTTTCCCCTTTCTTGAATTAATATATAGCTCGCTTTAAATTACAATTACGTTTTATATGAAGACTACAAATTAAGGACAAATAACAGAATCAAAGTGCGTTTCTTCTCCATTCTTGAATACCCTTATATATTCAGTGTTCGTATCTTTTATAATTTTATATATTAATCTATGTTCAGGATATTTAATATCTGGGTAAATTTTCAGCTCCTCATTAAAGTAAATAATAATTGAGTTTCCTTTATTTCCGATTTTTATATCTGAAAAATATGGTGCTTCGTTCTTTAAGCTTATATGACTACCATCTAAAATAAAATACGTTACATTATCTTCTCCTGTATTTAATAAGTAAACTCCGTTTTCTTTGATAGTTTGACTTACTTTATCATTAATCTTTTTATAAGTATTTTCATTAGCATCTAACTTTTTTGTAATAAAAATACTATTCTTGGCATTATTCATTTTTATGAAAATTCCAGCTGAAATTAAGACAATAAATACGGTTATAGATGTAAACAAATAAATTTTTCGCTTATTCATTATCAATAGAATCTCTCCTCATGCAACATTCAAATACAGAGAATTCGTTACTTTGTATACATATTATACCATAACTGTATTTATTAATAATTAAAATTGTATATTTACTTTGATTATCATTTTCTAATTTTTAATGCTCGTGTTTATAAAATGAATATAACTAATTACATTTTAGTTATTGAATAAGAATAAAGGTATCAACTTAATTCTTAACTTTAAGTCGATACCTTAAATATATATACAATCTATAAACGTATAGTCTAATTTACTTTAACTTCAGACTTCATATTATTACATAAAGCAAGGTATAAAGTCAAAAATTAAAATATTTAATTAGTTCAATCCATAGCAAATTCTTTTACATTTAATTTGATTGTAAAGTGTTCTGTTTTTCCATCAACTGTTGAATACTCAAGAGAAAAATAGAGGTTGTCTTTAATGTTATTTATATCCGATTTGGTAAATAATTTATCTGAACTTATCTCTCCTGCACTTTTATTTGATAGAAATTCATCTGCAAACATAGCTCCATCAGCACAACCTTGATAAGATACTGTATTAGATAAAATTATGTCTTTATTAACTTTTTTATCTAAATAAATAGTTTTAGAATAAGATTTTATCTTCTCTTGATTGTTCCCAATAAATTGTATATCTCCACCATTAACTATTTGCTTATTAGGAAATATAATAATAATTCCATTACTTATTCTTATATTTGTGTCTTTCCCACTAAATGAATATACTTTAGATTCTTGTCTATCAAATTCAGTTTTGTATGATACGATCATCCTAATAAGAATAATACTTCCAATAAGTAAAAAAATCAAAAATCCAATTAAAATTGATTTCTTCATATTTCACTGCACTTTAACTCGTTATAGTTTACTACTACTTTTTAAGGATATTGTTAATATAAATTCATTTACCGAAATCATAATATCACCATTTTTTCTTGATCAGCCATTGAATATTACATGTTTATTGTTTAGGATGTAAAAACCACTCCTATTTTCTGCAATTTCTTTTTCATCTTTCTGAATTTGCTATAGTTTCTAATACCAATTAGCGATTCATTAAATAAAATTCTATACTGCTTGGCTACTCCATCAATAGCTGAAGCTCCTACACAGTAATTACCATCTACTCCTACTAATTCAAGTTCTCTCGCATCGACCTTCTGTAAATACTCCAATAACTGTTCACTAGAAAAACAACTTGCCTTTCTTTTTTCAAACACATTATTAGATATGATAGAAAGCCCGTCAACTAAACTTTTTTGCTTTTTCCCAATTTCCCAGAAAAATCTATTTACAATATAAATAACCGATTCATTAGAATATTCCGAAATTTTTTTATTAATAGAATATATAAGTTCTTTAGCATTATAAGGATACATTCTTATATTCCTAGAATTCCCTACATAGTCTTCCTGCATATCTATAACTAATAAACATCTCATTAAAATACCCCTTTAAATTATAATTTATAACTCAATTTTAAATTTGAAGTTGTAAACCATAAATTCTATTGTTCTTATTAAATATACTTTCTTAACCACTGTGTAACAGCTTGTGATTGCTCTTTTGTATGAAAAGAATGTTCACTTCCCTTTGATATTGTTAAATCACTATGGAACTTATTTGCAAAACTATCTATAACATCACGATCTTGCAGATTATCCTCTGTTCCATAAATAATTGTAGTAGGTATATCCCATTTATCAATTTGATATTCTTTTACATAACAATAATAATCCCATGAAAATATATCAATTGGTGTGAATATTTCCTTTTTTTCTCTAAGTAGCTCTTCTGTAACATTGAACCATTTAAACATTTTACCTATAAGATGCTCCATATCAAGAATTGGTGACTGAAATAAGCATTTCTTGATTAAAAGATTTTTATATGCAATTAAACTGAAATATGCACCAAGGCTACATGCAAATAAGCTTATCTCCGTCCAATTTTCTTGCGCATATGTTCCAATTACTTCAAGGTCATGTGTTCCATTCCAAACATTACATTTATAATTAGTATCTTTTCGCTCACCATGTTCGGGAAGGTCAAAGCTAAGCACTTGATATCCTCTTTCAACCGCTATTTTAGCAAATTCTTGTGCACTTTCCTTGTTTGACATTTTCCCATGAACAAATATGTACATTTTATCTGAAAGTTCTCCCCATAAAATCGCTGGTATATTTCCTATCTTTATTTTTCTTGAATTTATAAATTTCATAATTAACTCCTTTTCATTGGATGAAAGCTCCTTATCTTTTTCTTTTTAAATATTTCTTTCATAGTAGTTTGTACCTCCTTACCTCAAAAATTATCTATATTAATGCTTTTTGTGTACTGTTTTAATCGCATCAATAATTAATAAAATGCTAAAATAAATAATACATATGAGTCCTATTATTGAAAGTATCCTAAATATAACATCTGTAACGTATCCATTCACGCTTCCAAAAGCCATTTGTAGTTGAAATAGTCCATTTATCTGTGTAAGAAAAAAACCTCCGATTATCCCAAACAATAGGCTAAATCTTCTCTCCAACCGAATCCCTCCTAATACATAATAATTTTATGATACGATCATCCTAATAAGAATAATGCTTACAATAAGTAAATAAAATCAAAAATCCTATTACATTGATTTCTTCATATTTCACCACACCTTAATTCATCATAATTTGCTATTACGTTTTATCAAAATTTTGTGCATTATTGCATCTTATAATTACGTTCGTATTATGCTCAAACTTATTTATTTACTCTTGTATGTTTTAGATTAATAAGAATTGAAATAGATGTTGCAACTAGAAATATACTAAATACCACAGGTGGATATATATACATAAAAAACATAGAGTGAAGTACAAAAACTATTGCTATTGCAATTAAATAAACAGAAATACAACTTAAAACGCGAAATGTAATATTCTTAATTTTTTTATTTTTATCTAATAGTTCTTTTTGCTTCTTTTCTAATATTTCTGTTTTAATAGATAGTTCATCAATCTCCGATGGCTTTAGAAGATAATCAATTGTAACATTAAAAATATTGCTTAGTGCAATTAACTTTTCCACATCAGGTATAGATTGACCTGATTCCCACTTCGAAATTGATTGTCTTGATACATCAAGTTTTTCTGCTAGTTGTTCTTGTGATAGATTATTTGCCTTTCTTAACTTCAAAATTTTTTCTGATAAATCCATATTGATTCCTCCTTGATTTTGATGTTTATATATTATCAAAACCGATGGTTGCATTCTAATAATCAGGCTGTATTTTTTGTTAACTTGTAGTTGCAATTTAAAACAAATTAAAGATTATATGTAAATTAGGATAATATACTATTTCGATTTATAAGATGTATTAAAATTTGTAATCTTTTTATCTCACAAAATACTACCTACAATTCTATTTATATCAAAAATGTTATTTATTGAATATTTCACATTATCTAATTGCCCAAATCCATATTCAGCATAAATAAATGGTATACCAGCATAATTAGCTCCATCTAAATCACCACTTGTATCTCCAACATATACGGATTCTTTTAGTTTATTTCTTTCAATAATAATTTTTATATTTTCTCCCTTACTTTTTCCTGTTCTTCCTGACATCTCAATATCTTTAAAATAGCTCCATAATTTATGATAATCGAGAAAAGCCTGTACATATCCATCTTGACAATTACTTACAATAAAAAGCGAATAATTTTCAGATAACAATTTTAACGTATCTTCCAACTTAGGATATAAAATTCCACCATGTTTTCGTAAATATCTTTGCTCTTCATTACAGCATTCTTTAAGTATTTCCACACTCTTTTCTAAATCCATTTCAGGAAACATAATCTCTGCTATAACATTAATTGTTTTTCCCATAAATCCTTTCATATCATTTATTGTTATCTGCTTATCAAGTTCACTATGTCGATTTAGAACAATATTCCATGCTGGCACCACCTGTGTTGAAGCATTCCACAAAGTACCATCTAAATCAAAAATTATTCCCTTTTTACTCATTGTTTCCCAACTCCTTCTAAATAAATTTCTTGCAACAACATTGTAAATCAGGTTTAGTCTTTTGCCACCACATTGCCCAATAATTATTGCTATTATGATCTATGTGATGTTGTTTTTCTCAGTAATCAATACTATAATTTAATTGCTTTAATAATAAACGAAGTATTAATTAATTTAGCTTTGTGCTTTGAATAGTATTTTAATGTAAAATCATGTTCCTGGGTAAGAATATCCTTATCAGTTTCTTCAATTAACTTATCAATTTTAAATCCCGCAGATGCCAGTTCGTTAATATATGACGATAATTTCCAGTTCTTTAGTTTCATTGCTTGATTACCTTTTGTTAAATCAATAGTTGCTTCATCCAAATACGACCTATAAAGCGTATATTTATTGCCTTCTGCTTTTATACACTGCATCAATGGATTATCCCAAGAGAATATAAAAACGCCAGATTTCTTTAAGTATTTATAAACTAAATCTATGGACTGTTTTAGATCAGTGGTCCATCCAAATGCATATATGGAGTAAACAAAATCAAAGTAATTTTCTGGTATGCCTGGATTATCTTCCATAGGTGACACAAATAAATTCGCATCTATGTTATTTTTAGATAAAAGTTTTTTTGCATTCTCTATCTGTTTTGAAGATAAATCCAACCCCCATAACTCTTTAGCACCACGTTTAGCTGTATATAGCAGAGAATGTCCACTACCGCAACCAATATCTAAAACTTTTTTATTATCTAATAAATTAAACAAATTCAAATTATCTTCTTTAGGTAAAGTCGGACCATATGTAGGTAATGAAGTTGCCCCAAACCATTCATCGGCAATAGAATCCCATCCCACCCTATTTTTAACTAATATTTCATTTTCTTTCAAAATACCATCTCCAATTCATTATATAAATAATCTTTGGTTCACAATAATCCACTAATACGTGTTATGCAATATACACATTATACCATAATTGTATTTATGACCAAATCAAATTACACAATTTCTATTATTCTCACTTTATAATTTTAAATCTTTGTATCTATAAAAATGTTTGCTTAATCACCTTTCAATTATTAAATAAAAATAAAGGCATCAACTTAATTCTTAACTTTAAGTCGATACCTTCATATAGATAGAGAGAAAAATTTTACAAATTTGACTTGTATAGTTTATTTATCAATATAGATATTTCAATTTCTATATTCAACTTATTAGATAAATATATTTACATCTTTGTTAGATTTAAAGTGGATAGCTTCACTAGAAATCATAAATATTTTTGTGCAGTCAGCCTTTGAAAATAAGCTGTTAAAGCTACTTAATGGAAGGTTGTTGCATTTACTGCTTGTCACAATGTATATTGGGAACATGCAGAAATGTGTGCAACCTTCCATTTAGTAGCTTCCAGCGAAATTTTCATAGTCTGACGAAACAACAATATTTATGATTTCGGTAATCTGCCACATAACTCAAGTTTTAAAGTTACACCTCTATTCTATGCCTAAATAAATAAGTCAAATTTTCTCCACGCTTCGTCTAATAATTCTACATTGCTATTAAAAAAGTCTTTCTTTTCTTTTTCAACACATGCAATTAATGCATTAATCAAACTTAGTGGTGCTGAAAAAGATTCAATAAGTGTAGAACCTTTACTTATAGCTGTTAATGTAACATCTGAGTATGGTACGAGCGGCGATAACATATTATCTGTAATTGCTATAGTAGTAGCTCCTTTTTTCTTTAAATGAGTATAGATTTCTACAGTACTCCTAGCATACTTTTCAAAGCTAATTCCAATAACTACATCCTCATCACACGCCTCGCTGATTTGCTTTGGAATTTGCTCTATGTTTTCAATTAAATAAACATTGCTAAACATTAAATCAAGATAATATTTAAAAAACGTTCCGAGTACAGTTGAACTTCTTCTTGAAACTATATATATTCTCTTAGCACCTAATAATAAATCAACTGCTTTTTTTAATTCATATAAGTTAAGTTCCTCCATAGTCAATTTAATATTATTTAAATCTTCTTCAAAAATATTATAGATTTCTTTTTCTTCATCACTGTTTTTTTCGAAATCAACTTTTATACGTTCAGTCTTAGATACCTGCTCCTGCATAGATTCCTGTGTATCTTTTAGAAACTCTGGATACCCTCTGTATCCCAAAAAGATTACGAATCTAGTGACAGTCGCAATACTGACTCCGGATAATTTAGCCAATTTTTCAACAGTTAAAAAAGGCGTACTGTTTGGATGTGATAATATATACTTTGCTATCTTTTCTTGTGATTTACTCATATTGGGTATCTTTTCTGCCATTTTTTGGTACACTTCTCCCATCATATGAACCCCTTTCTTCTAAATTATTTTTAATAAACACTATTTTACTTTTTAATCATTAATTTATGAAATTCAATATTAAATCATATTTATATTCAAATTTAAATTCAAATAATATTTTTTAATAAAACAAAAAAAGCACTAACAATATTATTTAATTGTTAGCGCCTTTGCTACCATATTTAGCTTTATCTCATTTTATCATGAGCAAAATATTTTGTAAATATATTTACAGGCTATATTTGTTAATCTTTCATTTATTAACTATATAACTAAGTTAGCTTAACTTTATTAACTTTTACTACCGTTATTTTTAATATATTAACTGATTGATTAAAATATCTCCATGGTTTTTAATCTTTTCATTGTCAAAATATTGATAATAATAACATTTAATCTTACCATTATATAACTTTCTATTTTTAGTAGATTTTACTCCAAATACCTTTTCAAAAGGTTCGAAGGAAGTTAATATATTAAAATCCCAGCTTTCTAATTTCTTCTTTGTGTTACCCATATGTTTATAAAGGGTATTTAGTATTTCTTTCTCTCCTATTCTTTCTCCATATGGTGGATTAGATATAACAAATCCATATTTTCTAGAAGTAGAAAACTCCATAAAATCTCTCTTTTGAAATTCTATATATTTGTCCACTCCAGCTTTTTTAGCATTTTCCATTGCAACTTTAAGCACTCTGTAATCTATATCATATCCTATTAATTTAATATCCTTATTTTTTTCAGACTTTTTAGCCCCCTCTCTTACTGTATTAAAAGTGTTCCCACTCATTAATGGCCATGTTTCGCATACAAAACTTCTATTCACTCCAGGTGCTATGTTCTGAGCTATCATAGCTGCTTCAATTAATACAGTTCCAGAACCGCAAAAAGGATCTATGAGTTCAAAATTATCATTCCATCTAGATGTTAAAATCAATGTGGCAGCTAGTGTTTCCTTTAAAGGAGCAATACCTGCAAGCTCTCTATAACCCCTTTTATGTAACCCTGGACCTGTTGTATCTATTGTAAGTGTAACTATATCTTTTAATATTGACACTTCTATTTTATATACAGGACCACTTTCACTAAAGGTTTCTATTCCATAACTTTCACTCATGCTTTTAACAATAGCTTTTTTAACTATTGACTGACAGTCTGGAACACTATGAAGAGTTGATTTAATACTTTTTCCAACAACATGCATTACTCCATCTATTGGAATAATACTGCTCCAATCCACCTTTTTCGTTCCTTGAAATAACTCTTCAAAAGATTTTGCTTCAAATTCAGACATTTTTATTAAAACTCTATCTGCAGTTCTTAAATGAATGTTGCAAATTGCTATATCCATTTCATCGCCTTCAAAAGTCACTTTCCCATTTTCTATCTTTAAATCCTCATATCCAAGTCCCTTTAACTCTTTTGCTGTTATACTTTCTATCCCAAAAGTACTTGTTGCAATTAGATCATACATATTTTAGTCTCCTTATTTATTCATTTGCATTTGAATCGTATATTTTAACTGAATCTTCTTCATCAATTTCTTTTAATGATACTGAAATAATTTCATCTTTTGAAGTCGGAATATTTTTTCCTACATAATCCGCCCTTATTGGTAATTCTTTATGTCCCCTGTCAATGAGAACAGCCAGTTGAATACCTGTAGGTCTATTTACATCTATAATAGCATCAATTGCCGCTCTGGCAGTTCTACATGTATATAAAACATCATCAACTATTACTATCTTCTTATCCTTTATTTCAGGCCCTAAATGCAGGTTTTTTGCCTCAGCATCCTCATGGAGTACTGTCAAATCATCTCTATATAATGTTATATCTACAGAGCCAACTGGAACGTCTTTGCCTTCAATACTTTTAATATAGTTTGCAATTCTCTTTGCAAGTGGATAGCCTCGAGTTTTAATTCCAAGTAAAACTAAGTCTTCAACTCCCTTATTTCTTTCAATTATTTCATGAGAAATTCTAATTAATGTTCTATTTATAGCTTTTTCATCTAATAGGATTGCTTTTAATTTCATGATACCCCTCCACTATTATTTTAAATAATTTATTAAGTTATCTAATATTACTTTAATTCGTTTCTTAATTTATCTAATATTATTTGAAAGTATTCTGGAAGTTCTGTAGTAAATTCTATATATTCATTTTTACTCGGATGTATAAAACCTAAGGTTTTAGCATGAAGCATTTGACCTTTTAATTTAAATCTCTGTTTCTTAAAACCATATAAAGGATCTCCAACTAGAGGATACCCAATTGATGCCATATGTACTCTTATTTGATGAGTCCTTCCAGTCTCGAGCACACATTTTATTAAGGTATAACCATTATACCTTTCAATAACCTGGTAATGAGTTACAGCCCTTTTTCCACCTTCAACTATTCCTATCTTTAACCTATCCTTCTTACTTCTAGCTAAAGGCTTATCAATAGTCCCTTTATCATTTTTTATTCTGCCTTCAACTAACGCATAATATTCCCTTTTCATAGAATGATCCTTCAATTGCTCTGAAAGCTTATTATGAGATTCATCATTTTTAGCAACTACCAAAACGCCTGAAGTGTCTTTATCTATTCTATGAACTATTCCTGGTCTTACTACTCCATTAATACTCGATAAATCCGTACAATGAAATAGTAAAGCGTTTACTAATGTTCCATTATAATTACCTGGTGCAGGATGAACTACCATTCCTTGTTCTTTATTTACAACTATAATGTCTTTATCTTCATATAATATCCCTATTGGTATATCCTCTGGATCTACATTTAATATCTCTGGTTCATCAATTATTACCTCAATTTCATCAGAAGATTTTATCTTATAATTGCTCTTAGGAATTTTATTATTAACCTTAATATTTTCTTTTTCTATAAGTCCTTGAATAAAAGATCTTGATTTATCATTAAAAACTTCCGATAAATACTTATCAATTCTTATTCCTTGATCTTTTTCATCAACAACAAATATATTTTTTTCCATATAATAATACCTTTCTATCATGCAGATTCTTTCAACATTATAATATATTAAATAATACTTTACAAATAATATTATAGAAAATATTTTGTAAAATTTTACATTATATTAGTCTAATTTTGATAATTTTAAGAGTTTTACATTTATTTTATAATATGTTATCATTATTTAGTATTAGTATATGCTTATGCATTGTGTATTAATATTCTTATTATTCCTATTTTAGGTCATAATATGAATAATTAATCATAAAATTCAAATTTCACGTATAAATAAGGGGGAAAAATTTATGGACATTATGACAATTTTGGGTGTGATATTTGCGTTTGGCTGTATAATATTAGGGTATGTATTATCACACGGGTCAATACTCGCACTACTTAGGGGCGCTTCTGCATTAATTGTAATAGGGGGTACATTAGGAGCTACTACTGTTTCTTTTCCAGCAAAAACAGTAAAAAAACTGCCTAAAGTAATAGTTTTAGCTTTTAAGCAAAGAAATATTGACTTACAGCAACACATAGCATATTTCAAGGAAGTTTCAATTAAGACAAGAAAAGACGGCCTTTTAAGCCTAGAATCTGAATTAACAAGTGGTTTAGACCCATTTATTAAAAAAGGTCTTCAAATGGTAGTAGACGGTATTGATCCAGCTTCTGTTAAAAGCATTTTAAATACCAAACTCGAAAACCTTTCCTCAAGACACGAAGATTGCATTGAGATGTTAACTGCTGCTGGTGGATATGCTCCTACTATGGGTATCGTAGGAACAGTAACAAGTTTGGTTATAGTACTTGCTAATCTTAGTGATGCTGCTAAAATGGGTGGAGAAATTGCTTCAGCATTCGTTGCAACATTATATGGTCTTGGTACTGCAAATTTATTTTGGCTGCCTCTTGCTAGTAAGCTCAGAGAAATGAATAAAGAAGAAATCATAGAAAAAGAAATGATTATCGAGGCAGTTCTTCTTGTACAAGAAGGTGTTAACCCTAATACTTTAGTAAGTAAACTTTGTAGTTATTTAACTGAAGAACAAGCTAAGTCATTTGATAATCAAATATAGAAGGGGTATTAGCTATGAGGAAAAGTTCAAGAAAAGAAAAAGATAATACTGAGAGATGGATGCTTTCTTATTTAGACTTTATAACCTTACTCATGATTTTCTTTTTAATGATGTATGCTATTTCTAATGTTGATAGCAAAAAAGCTCAGGAACTTGCAAGATCGCTAAAGATTGCTTTTAATCAAGGCAGTGGGCAAAATGTCATTGCTATATCTGATAGTACTAATTCACCTCCTGATGTAGTCGACGATACAGATAATCCTGATGATTCATCTGCTGAAACAGAAAAACTTTCTGATATAAAAGCAAAAGTTGATGCACTTGTTAATAACTCCGAATTAAAAGGAAGTGTCACTACTTCAATTCAAGAAAGAGGCCTGATAATAAGTTTTAACGATAATGTATTTTTTAATAGTGGTGAAGCAGAAATAAAGCCAGATTGGCAAAGTAAGTTAATATCTATATCAAAAGTTTTAAACGGAATCGATAATTACATACATGTTGAGGGGCATACTGACAATGTGGCCATCAACACAAACTACTTTCATTCAAACTGGCAGCTTTCAGCCGTCAGAGCGGCAAACGTGGTTGAATTTCTAATCACAAAAGGAAATGTTAAACCCGAGAGATTATCTTCTTTAGGATATGGTGAATACAGACCTGTTCAAAGCAACGATACCGAAGAAGGAAGAGCTGCCAATAGAAGAGTTGATATAGTAATTTTAAATAGCAAATTTAATGATTCAGAAACTAAAGAAAATTAATATATATACTAATTAGAAATTTTAATTAATAACTATATACATAAAAAATCACATTTCATATGTGATTTTTTTATTATCAAAATGCAAAATCAGCATAAAATATTTTTATGCTGATTATTTATTACTCTTATTCACTTTGAACAAAAAAACTCTTTATTTCATTTAATTCATCATTTAATGAAGTATTTTTATGATTCGAAATAGCCTCTTCTTCAGGTTTACTTATTATCTCATCAGAAACTATTTCTTTTGCTTTTAATTCTTCATGCACTGCTTCATTATCATCCACCGGATCAGATATATTATAATTTTTAATAAATTCTTTTTCTAAGTCATCAAAGGTTTCGAGCTGTGTATTCATGAAGTTTCTATATTTTGCTCTAAATTTAATAAATTCCTGCTTAACTTTTTCGTATTCATCATTAATTTGTATAACATCATTATGGGCTTTATCCATAATTTTTTGTGCTGCTTCATTTGCATTCTTAAGTAGCAGCTCAGCCTCTTTTTGTGCCGAATTTTTAGCTTGCTCTGCTGCATTTTGGGCTAATAGCAATGTATTTTGAATAGTAGTTTCAATCTTAGAATAATGTTCTAACTTTTCATTTTGATTTGTGAGTTTTTCTTTTAATGTAGCATTTTCTTTATAAAGTTCTTCGTAATTTTCAACTACTTCATCTAAAAACTCATCAACTTCATCAGGATTGTATCCTCTTAACCCCTTTTTAAATTCTTTATTGTTTATATCCATTGGTGTTAACTTCATACTTTCACCTCAATTATGTATATTTTTTTATAATAATCTTAATTCTTCCACTCTTACTGTTTCCAATAGAATTACCTAATATAAATTTACCAAAACCTCTAATTGTAATTCTTTCTTCACCTTTTAGTTCATAACTTTTATCTTTTATCTTAATGTAATCTATAAGCACCTGACCTTGTTCAATCATTGCTTGCGCTTTAGCTCTGGATAACCTTGTAATTTTAGAAACCACACCATCAATTCTCAAAGAAGAAACCAAAATGATCTCTTCTTCAAATGAATGCTTCGGAATTAGTTCTAAACTATCAATTACTTCTGCTTTACAAACAACTTTAGAAATTCTATTTATATTATATAAAATGAACTCTTCTATATCCTCATGCACTGGAATATAACAAGCATCTTTATCTACCAATAAATCACCAATCTTGCTTCTTTCTATCCCAAGAGATAAAATTCCACCCAAAAAATCCCTATGGGTAAGACTTGTAAACTTTGATGTATTCTGAATTTTAATCAGTTTCATAGGGAAAGGACTTTCGTAAGTATTGTTAAATGAAACCATTCTTCTTTCAGCATCTTCAAAAAGTCCATCACTTTCAACTTTAAAATCTCTGGTACTCAAATTGTTTTCAAACCACTTCCATACATTTGGAGTATAAAAGCTTCTTCCAAATACAGTAATATTCTTATTTTGGGATAATAGATATCTTTCATATAAATTTAATGCTTCATCTCTTTCATCATCTGTAAAATATTTGATTATTCTTTCCTTCATAGCTAACGAATAAGACCTCTAAGTAAATTCAAAACTAAAAATGCAAATATAGGTGAAAAATCAACCGGAAGTCCTGGAATAAATCTATCTTGTAGTTTTCTAAAAGGATCCAAAATAGGATATATAAAGTTATGTATTAAATTTACAAACCTATTTCCTTGAATTTGTGGAATCCATGAAGCTATACATTCTATGAATATAGCAAGTTCCAATAAGTTAAATAACAAATTAAGAACCATATAAACACTATATGTCATATTTTATTCCTCCTACTTAGACCAATTAAATATTGCTTTTGAACTAAGTTCATTCTTTAATTCATTTGTTACCTCAACGTTTGAAGGCGAAAGAATATATACACCCTTCTCAATCTGTTGCAGTTCTCCTCCTAAAGCATAGCAAGAGCCACTAATAAAGTCTAATAATCTTTGTGCTATTTTTAATTCTAACATTGTTGTGTTTACTAAAACTATTCTTCTGTTTTTAAGTGCTTCGCAAATCTCTGTTGCTTCTTCATAATCAACTGGTTTAGTTATTGTTACCTTTGTAGTTGAAGATGTATGAATATTTACAACCTTGCTATTCTTCTTATTTGTAATAACTGGCTCCATTTCTTCTTCATCTTTCATCTCATTTTCATATTCTTCATCTTCGTAATCATCATAATCCTCATAATCCTCAAATCCTAATAAAGATTTAACCTTTGACAAAACGTTACTCATTTTTTCCGCCTCCTAAATTATAATTTCTTTCCCCAAATATTCCTGTTCCTATTCTAACTAGATTAGAACCTTCTTCTATTGCTGTCATAAAATCATGAGTCATTCCCATGGATAATATGCTCATCCTGATATTTTTATATTCTCCTTCTTTTTCCTTAAGCTCATCAAATATTTTTTTTGTTCTCTTAAAATATTTTCTGTTGCTTTCCTCATCTCCTACTGGAATAATGACCATTAAACCTTTTACAGATACATATTTGCACTGTTCAATTGCTCTTATAAATTCATATAAGTCCTCTTCTAATATTCCGCTTTTACTATCTTCCCTTCCAATGTTAATCTGAATGAGAGTATTTACAGATTTATTTGCTTTTCCAAAAACTTTTTCTATTTCGTTAAGCAGAGCAATGCTATCTAAAGAATGTATTAAATAAACTTTATCTACTAAATACTTAACCTTATTACTTTGAAGATGACCTATCATATGCCATCTAACATCCTCATGAAAGCTTTCTGCTTTTTTTATCATTTCTTGGACCTTATTTTCTCCAAAATCCCTCATTCCAGCCATATATGCTTCTTCTAAATCTTCTAGCGGCTTTGTCTTAGAAACTGCTAAAAGCTTCACCTCTTTTGGAATCCTAGATTGTAATTTTTCTATATTTTGTTTAATTCCCATAATCAACACCTAAAAAACTATTCCTTTCCTCATAAGTTATATTCTATACAAAATTAAAATTTCCTTCAAAAATATTAATTTATTTTATTTCTTTTCATCATTTCTAGCCATATACTTAACATTTGAATTTGCTGTTGTTGGTGGCATTATTATTTTATCAGATTCCTCAATATTAACATAAAGCTTTCTAAATATAAGCTGCTTTACGTGACTTCCATCTTCTAAAAGTGCTGCCTTTAGCTTTTCTGGATCTCCTATGGCATAAATATTAAAAGGAGCATATTCCATACTTCCATCCTCAAAGCCTATGAAGGCCCAATTACATATTACTCCAGACCACGGTACAATTCTATGATTATTAACGCTAATAGCCTCTGCCCCGGCAGCACGTAATTCATTCAAAACCAATGCCATATCATAATCATGGAGGAGTTTGTCATGGATTTCATCTGAATTATCTTCAATTACATTTGTATTTCCATCATTTATAGTTAATATAATTCCAGAACCTTCTGCTTTAGTTAATCCCATAAGGGTTTCATAATCACCTATCTGAGCCTTCATATCTTCTAAAATTTTATCATTTTTAGTATCATTTTCTTCATAATTCCTTATTTTATTCATCTTTTCACTATTATCTTCTTTAAGGTCTCCTACCTCTCTATATAAAGCTGCTCTTTCCTCTACAGCATTTAGATATTCTGTGGAATTTAACTGATTATATGTTTGACCCCTTTGAAAATTAAAGTTCATCGATATTAATGCCCCTAATATTATGGTTGCAATGAAAACAAAGAAAAACCCCTTATTATTTTTCATCACATCACCTCTTTATTTAATATCATTTTCTTCTTTATTATCAGTAACACTTTTAGTCCTATTCTTTCTTCTATTCTTAAATTCTTCTAATAATAATCTTCTTATAATTGCGAAATTATCAAATATTCTTCCTCCAAACACAATTACTGCTGCCATATATATTGGTATTCCTAGTTTGTCTCCTAAATAAGCAAGAGCTGCTGCAAGCAGTGCATTACCAAAAAATCCCGATATAAAAATATCTGGTTGAAAATTTTTAGAAAGATTTCCCCTAATTGCTCCAAATACTGAATCTAAGCATGCAAGTATAGCTACAGACATATATGGTGATAATTTATCTGATATATTAACATCTAATACAAATCCTAATATTATTCCAATTAATAGTCCTATTACTGCAATCAAATTAATTCTCCCCTATTCTTTAACTGACTTCATAAAGTCATTTTTCAATGATTGTGTTGTCTTTCCTATAAATATGTCATCTTCTGATTTTACATCATTATTGTAATTAAGAAGAGCTAGATAATCTAAAGAACCTGGAAAAGATATTCCTACATTGAGTCTTCCTTTATCTCCAATTGCTTTGATTACAATCTTATCTCTTGGATACACTCTTCCAGTCGAACCTATTGCAATACTATTTCCTGCTGTTTTGATCCCTGTCTGGGGAGTTATCCTAATATCATTTATAGATATTGCCTCTGCACCAGAATACCAAAGTAAATTCACTATGTGAACAAGCTCATCTTCACCCAAATCTCGGTTTCCATCACTAGAAGTGCCTCCAAACATTGACGTTTTAGGTGTTATAGTAAGTACTACACCTGGCCCTTTTACATCAACAACCCCTAAGTGCATTCTGGCATTATCTAGTTGGTTTTTTATATCCGAACCAACATTACCGTCTTTAGATGCTGTTTCTTCCATCTCCTTAAGTTGTTCAGATAATTTAGAATTTGTAGTCTGTAATTCTTCTTTCTCTTTCTTTAATGCTTCAATTTCTGAAATTATATCATTTTTATCATAATTATTAATATTAGATTCAATATTCTTGTTAGATAAGACTTTAAATTGATATGCTAATAAAAAACCTAATAGTGCACAAACAATTGCTACAAATAATTGAGATCTAGATATTTTCATCCCTAACCTACCTTTCTTCCTTATAATATACAGGTGCTCCATTAAAGCCTACATCTACATATCCTTTTACAATTCCAATATTAGGATTTTCAATTATATGTAATAGCTTATTCATTTTATCAGGTATGTTTTCATCATCGCCTAGTCTACCTTCAACTTTTCCTATATATACTTTTATATTCATAAAATCACTTACATCAATGGAATCTATATTGAAATTAGTAGGATTGCTTTTTATTATTTGATAAAAAATATTCAAAAGCTGCAATGTTCGATCATCATCTGAAACTTTGCTTCCTAAATCAACATTTTTCAACTCAATTCCTTTTAAATTTACTAAACTCCGATTTTCAACATCATCTGTTTTTTCTAACAATCTCGCATCACTATCTAATACATAATTTTGTCCATCTTGTTCAATATAAAAAGCTCCTTGTTTTTCTGTCACCTTAATATTAACTTGTTTAGGATATGCCTTGCTTATTTCAACACTTTCTACATATGGATTTTTCTCTGCCTGCTCTATAATGCTTTTATTGCTTATAAACAGAATATTTTGGCCTATCAAATTCTCTGTATTTTTTTTAACATCTTCTCCGCTCATTACTGGATTTCCTAAAATAGCTACTTTTTTAATTATAAAAAAATTTGATTTAACTGAAAAAATTGTTATCCCGACAGCAAAAATTATACCAATTAATATAATTTTTCTAATTAATCTTCTCTTTTTTAATCTTAAGATTAATTTATTATTACTCTTTATTCGTTTGGTATTTGTTAACTTATTATGATTTAATTTTGCCATATACATCCCTATTCTTAACATATTACATACACTGTAATATGTTTTACTATAATAATATTTTATACAAATTTCATATATAATAATAACACTTTAACAAAATATTTTCATCAAATTTTCAAATAGATTTCTATATTTTCTAAAAAAATACAAGACAAAGAATTATTTCTTAGTTCTTTGCCCTGTATAATGAATAAATATTCAACATATAAATTAAATCCATAACTTAATACTAATATTTTTTTATTATTCTCTTCCTTCACGCTGCCTTGATATATTTAGAAGCACACCTATTGCCGTCATATTTATTACTAAGGCTGATCCCCCATAACTAATAAATGGCAGTGGAACTCCTGTAACTGGCATTGAACCTGTTACAACTGCTATGTTTATAAGCGACTGAACAGCTATAACAGATGTTATCCCTATTGCAAGAAGTGTACCATAAGTATCTTTCGCTTTCATTGCTACACTAATCCCTCTCCAAATTAATATTATAAAGAGAGCTATTATACACAAACACCCTATAAGACCTAATTCTTCACCTATTATTGAGAAGATAAAATCATTATGTGGTTCTGGCATATATAAGGTTTTTTGCCTTGATTGGCCAAGACCAAGGCCAGTAATCCCACCTGCACCTAACGCATAAAAAGATTGTATTAATTGATAACCGTCTCCTGTTGGATCCTGCCATGGATTTATGAAATTTAACATTCTTGCTCTTCTGTAATCTGATGAAAAAGTAAAGAAAAGTGCAGCAGCCACTAAGACTGGAGCTACAATTCCAAATAAATGCTTAAGCTTTCCTCCTGCTGCGAAAAGAACAATAAAAGTAACTATCATTATAACCGATGCAATACTTAAGTTTTTTTCTGCAAGTACAATTGCTGCATAAAAGCCTGCAACTGCTAAGTAAGGAACTATTCCTGTCGATAATGTTTTAACTCCTTCTCCTTTTAGCTCTAAACTCATAGCTAAAAATAATACTACAACATATTTTGCAACTTCAGATGGCTGTAAGCTTCCAAATGGTCCAAGCGGAATCCATCTTTGAGCTCCATTAACACCAGTAAAGAGAAACACGGCTAAAAGCAATGGTATAGTTAGTATCATTGCCATTATTGTAAATCTCTTTATCTTATGGTAATCAAAACTCATCGTAAATAACATAGCGATAACACCGATTATTGCTGATATCAATTGTTTTTTCAGAAAATACATGCTGTCATGAACTACAAACATCGCATAATACGAGCTTGCAGAATAAACCATAATTACCCCGATAGAAAGCAGTAAAAGGACAGAGTAAAATACCCCATAATCTATTTCACCCATTTTATTTTTTCTTTTGGACCTAATACCTTTCATACATAAATCCTCCAAATCTAATTAACTAAAGTGCCATAAAACCTATCACACATAAAACTGCTGTAATAATAGAGAATACTGTAACTATCTTTATCTCACTCCATCCAAGCTGTTCAAAGTGATGGTGTATAGGAGACATTTTAAACACTCTTTTGCCAGTCAACTTAAATGAAGTAACTTGGATTATAACAGATAAAGTTTCAATAACATATATTCCACCTACTATAACTACAAATATCTCCATTTTTAACATTAAAGCTATTGTGCCTATAACTCCACCAAGAGCTAGAGAACCAGTATCCCCCATGAATATTTTCGCTGGGAAAGCGTTGAACCTTAAAAATCCGAGTAATGCGCCAATTAATGCTACCGAAAAAATTGTGATTTCAGTATTTTTTGTTCTAAAACTTACTATTGCAAAAAAGGTTAATACTATTATAGTAACAGAAGTTGCAAGACCATCTATTCCATCTGTTAAATTTACTGCATTTGTTACAGCTGCATAATAAAATACTATAAACGGTATATATAAAATGCCTAAATTTAAAATTCTTGCTTCTCCATTTACAAATGGTATTAAAATATCACTTCCTATTGTTATATATCCATACCATGCTAATGCTAATGAAAATACAACTAATAATATCATCTTTTGTGCTGCTCTTAATCCCAAATTATCTTTATGTATTATCTTTAATATATCATCTAAGAATCCTATAAAGCCAAATGCAAGAAATGAATATAGCATAATCATTTCCTTATTCATAAGCTTTTGTCCCAAAATTAATATTGCAGCAGCTGTTGCAATAAAGAATATAAGCCCACCCATAGTAGGTGTTCCCGATTTCTTCTGATGGCTTTTAGGTCCTTCTTTTCTAATGTTCTGCCCAAATTTCAGTTTATGCAATATCGGTATGAATATTGGCCCAAGTACTATTGCAAATAAAAATCCTATTATTAACGGTGCCAAAATTTTATAATTACTTAATATGTTTACTACTTCCCCCATCTAGTGTTGCCTAAGACATCTAAGTTAAAGTAATCGCAGTAACTTTGCAATTATTCTAGTTATATTATCTGAGATATAAACTATACTCCGTATGAAGTATTTTTAACACTGCTTACTCTCCCCCATATACTTTTAAATAAACAGCAAACAACAATTATTTCTTTAAGATGTCAAACTTAAGGCAAGTCACCTCCTTCGTTTTATTTTACTTCTTCTATATACTTAATTATTTCTTCAAATTTCTCACTTCTAGAAGCCTTTACTAAAATAGTGCTGTCTGCTTCAATTAAATCAACTAATTTTTCCATTAGCTCTTTTTTAGTTTCAAATATCATTGTTCCTTCTTCAAAGCCCTTTTTAAAACACTCTTTAAATTTTCCTGTAGTCAATAAAATGTCTGCTTTTCCTCTTGCAAATTCTCCAACCTTTATATGTGCTTCCGTAGCATAATCTCCAAGCTCACCCATTGTTCCAAGAACCGCAATTTTTTTATTTCCTGAATAATTCCTGAGAACTTCAAGTGCTGCTTTCATAGAGTCAGGATTTGCATTATATGAATCATTTATTATTGTAAAACTATCCTTTTTTATAAATTCAAGTCTCATGGAAGTTGCATTAAAATTCCTTAGACCTTTTTCCATCTCTTCAAAGGTAAGTCCAAAATCTCTTGCTATTTGAATACCTATAAGAGCATTAAGAACATTATGCTCTCCAATCATATTTAAGGTAAATCTATGACTTTCATTATCTTTTGTTATTACATCAAAAGAGGTATCTTCTGATGTTAACTTGATGTTCTTAGCATAAAGATCATAACTTTCATCATAACCTATTCTTTGGAGATTAAACTTATTTGATTCTTTTACCGTCTTAAGCATATCATTTTCACAATTTAATATTAGAGAATTTTTACTTTCAAAAAAATCACTTATACACATCTTCTCTTTAAGTATATTTTCCCTTGTCTTCAAATATTCTATATGTGCAACTCCAATATTAGTTATTGCAGCAACATCTGGAAGTGCGACACTTGCAAGTCTGTTTATTTCACCAAAATTACTCGTCCCCATTTCAAGCACAGCAATATCTATCTCTTTTGATAATTCAAATATCATAAGAGGTAATCCTATTTCATTATTAAAATTTCCTTGAGTCTTAAATACTTTATATTTCCCGCTTAAAAATGCAGCAATCAAATCTTTTGTTGATGTCTTTCCTGTGGATCCAGTTATTCCAACAACTTTAACTCCAAGTTTTTTTCTATAAAACCTTGCTAAATCACTTAACGCTGCTTTAGTATCTTTAACTTTAATAACAGTTCCAATATTATCGCATTCTTTAAAATCAAATTTTACTTCATCGATTACTACTATTGCTGCACCTTTTTCAAACGCATGTATAGCATAATCATTTCCATTAAAATTTCCACCTTTTAATGCGATGAATAAATTATCTTTTTCTATTTTCCTTGTATCTGTAGAGATCCTGTTAAACAAACCTTCATTATTTTTAATTATAATCTCACCATCTACTGCTTTTATTATCTCTTCTAAATTTAAATCCAAGTTTAACACCCCTTGCTCTCAGTTAAGAGTTAAAAGTTATGAGTTAATAGTTTATATACAAAGTTGTAATTAACAATTAACCAATAAAATTTAACTATGCTATTAATATATAAGATCTAAAAATTCAATTTATATTTACTTATAATTTATAAAAGCTCATTAAATAAAATTAACGATTTATTGTAAATTACTATTTGTTAACTTCATAAAGTATTTCTTTAACAACTTCTCTTTCATCAAAATGTATAGTTTCATTCTTTAAAATTTGATAAGTCTCATGACCTTTTCCGGCAATAACTATTACATCACCCGCTTCTGCAATGGTTATAGCCTTTTTTATTGCTTCTTTTCTATTTTCAATTACTATATAATTATCTTTATCAAGGCCAGTTTCAATATCTTTTATAATATCCATAGGCTCTTCACTTCTAGGGTTATCTGATGTTACTATTGAAATATCTGCAATATCAATTGATATTTTGCCCATTTGAGGTCTTTTAACCTTATCTCTGTCTCCGCCACAGCCAAATACAGAAATTAACTTTCCTTTAGTAAATCCTTTTGCAGTTTTTAATATGTTTTCAAGCCCATCTGGTGTATGTGCGTAATCTATAATAATTTCATAAGGTAAATTATATTCTTTAGCTACTCTTTCACATCTACCTAAGACAACAACATTTTCTATTCCTTTTTTTATTGCTTCTTCATTTATACCTAATTTATAACATGCTGCTATTGATCCTAATGCATTATATATGTTATATTCGCCAGGTATATTTAAGGTAAACTGTTCCTCTTTTTCGAGTTTAAGCTTAAACATAATTTCTCTGCTTCCCATAACTTCATCAAATGCTTTAAAATCCGAATTATCCTTTACCGAGAATGAATAAATCTTATCAGCATTTAGTTTATTCAAATCTTCAATTACTCTTCCTCCGTAATTATCGTCAACATTAACAATTTTTATTCTAGCTCGTTTGAAAAGTTTAAATTTTGCATTATAATAATTTTCAAAAGTCTTATGAAAATCCAAATGATCTCTTGTTAAATTCGTAAAGATTCCTATTTCAAATTTAACTCCATAAACTCTATCTAACTCTAAAGAATGCGAAGACACCTCCATAACACAATACTCTACACCTTTATTTACCATGTCAGAAAATAATTCTTGTAATTCTAAAGATTCTGGAGTTGTTCGTTCAGTATGAATCTTTTCTTTACCTATAAAATTAGCAATAGTTCCAATTAGTCCAACCTTTTTATTAGCTGCTTCTAGAATTTCTTTTATCATAAAGGCTGTAGTAGTTTTTCCATTAGTACCTGTAATACCAATTATCTTCATTTTATCACTAGGATTATCATAATAGTTTGCACCCATAAGCGCCAAAGATTTTCTCGTGTCAGTGCATTTAATAACAATAACATCATTATCCTTTATTTCTATACTATCTTGTATTACTACTACCTTTGCTCCATTTTCAATTGCTTTATCAATATATTTATGTCCATCTGTTGCATATCCTTTTATGCACACAAAAACATCCAGGCTCTTAACTTTTCTACTATCATAATTAATTTTATTGATTTCTACATCAATGTTCCCCTGGACTACTTCATAGTCTATTTCCTTTAAAACATTTTTCAAATTCATATTGAATCTCTCCTAACTAATTTACCTTATATCTACACTGAATTTTATATTTTATAACAATGCAGAATTTTTCTAAGAAACTAATATGCTAAAAAAATATAGCATGCGAGCATTCCCACATGCTAGTATTTTATCATTTGTCTAATCAACTTTAAATTCTCTCTATATAAAGCTGTTTTAGTTTAAAATTTAAAACCACTTTTTAATCCTTATAATCTGAGCTTAAGGTTAATTTAACAGTTGTTCCTTTAGTAATAACTTCGCCTACTGAAATATCTTGTGATGAAACAGCCCCGCTTCCTTTAAAAGAAGCTGTTATTCCAAGATTTTTCAATAAAGTTGTAGCATCGTCTTTTGTATATCCCCTAACATCTGGCATCGCAACATTATTATTATAAGTCGCATCACCACTTGTGTAAAGAGTTATTTTTGAGCCTTCCTTAACTGAAGATCCAGGATATGGAGTCATATTTATTACGTTTTCTCCAGCTCCATCAACATCGCAATCTAGTCCTACATTTTCCAACGCTTTCTTTGCATCTTGAATTTTCATATTCCTAACTTCTGGGATAATAACATCTTTACTGATTTTCTCCTCATCAGTAGAAGCTTTACTGTTTAGATAGTTAAAAATATCTGTAAATAATGGTTTTGCATATGGTACAGCTACCTGTGCAGCATAATACTTATCGCTGCTAGGTTCATCAACTGTTATCATAATAGTAACCTTAGGATCATTAGCTGGAGCCATTCCAACAAACGAAGATATATATTTGCCTTCCCCATACTTACCATCGACAACTTTTTGAGCAGTACCTGTTTTACCACCAATGTGATATCCATCAATAAACGTTGCTGCTGCTGATCCTCCTGTTACAACTCCTTCAAGATAAGTTCTTAGTTCTGCTGTCTTTTCTTTACTTGCAACTGCGGAAGTTTTAGGCTTAAAAGTTTCATCTATAATATTAACATTATTTTCATCGTTATGAGTTACTTCTTTCATTACATGCGGCTGAATAAGCGTTCCTCCATTTGCTATAGCATTGAATGCAGCCATATATTGAACCGAGTTTATGGTGTTAGTTTGTCCAAAGGATATTGTTGCAAGGTCTGCTTCTGAAACTTTATCAATTGGCTTAACAATACCAGGTGCCTCACCAGGCAAGTCAATTCCACTTTGCTTTCCAAACCCAAATTTATTAATGGTATCATATAACTTTTCTTTACCCAGCATTTGTCCTAGTTTCACATATCCTACATTTGATGAATTTTGAAATATTTGAAGTAAATTCTGAGTTCCAAGTCCTTCTTCTGCATCCTTTACAGTAATGCCTCCCACCGATATTGAGCCATTATCTGTAAATTGTGTATCTCTGTTAACCACATTATTTTCTAGACCAGATATAGTAGTGAATACTTTAAATATAGATCCTGGTTCAAAGGTATCGCTCACTAGTCTATTCCTCCACATCTGCTGCACTTTATCGCTACTATTCGAGCCATCAAATTTATTTGAACCACTATATGGATTATTGGGGTCAAAATCCGGTTTATTGACCATAGCTAGAACTTCCCCACTTTTAGGGTCCATAACCAATATTGAAACTGCTTTAGCTTTATTCTCTTCATAAGCCTGCTGTGCTATCTTTTCAGCAAAACTTTGAATAGTTTCATCAATTGTTAAGGTCACATCTTTACCATTTATAGGCGCTGTATACTCAGGAGTTGTATAAGGCAAGTCCCCATTGTTTTTATCAAATTCTGCTATCTTCATTCCAGGAATTCCTGTTAAATACGTGTTATATTGAAGTTCTACTCCATTTAACCCTTTTCCATCAGGATCAGTAGTCCCTAAAACATGTGATAAAAAGTTATTATTAGGGTAATATCTTTCTGCATCCGCTGAAACTACAATCCCATTTATATTAAGTTCTTTAACTTTATCCGCCATATCTTTTTCTATTTTACGCACTACTGTAACAGAACTTGCATTAGCACCACTTGGTAGTTTCTTTTCTAAATCAGCTTTTATTTCAGATACATCCATATTCAAGGTCTTTGCTATTACTGGCGCTATATCATCAGTAGTTAATCCATTACTGCCTGAAGGAATTGGTATTCCTACACTTTTCATATGGTTAAGCTCTGTACTTTGAATAGATTTTAATGACCTTCCTAAATACGCTCGCAGAGAATTCAAATCAAAATCCACTCTGTAGACATTAGCAGATACAGCAAGTTCATTTCCATTTCTATCTAATATTCTTCCTCTTGGAGCAGCTATCTTTACTTCATTTGTCCATTGTTCTTCTGCCATCTTAGAGTAATCTGCACCCTTAACTCCCATAATATACGAAAGTCTAATTATTAATATTGCAAAAACTATTGTTAGTACAAAAGCAATACTCCTCGTTCTCTGACGCGTTTTTACTTTATTACCGTACTTTTTCTTCTTCAATTCCGTTCCTCCATTTATCTTCTTTAGAATTAAACTTATAAAAATCATTCTCACTTTTAAAATTATCGAAAGTTTTATAAAAACATTTAAATCTGTAATGAAATTATTACTAAAAAATATTAGTATGCAAGCATTCTTCTCACATACTATAGATATCAATTCTATAAACTAAATTTATGGCTTGCAACCTATGTTTTTGATAAATTAAAGAGATAACAAAATATAGTTACAAGTGACAAATGGCAAGTGATAAGTTTTGGAGATTCATCCTTAGCTTGTCACTTATCTCTTGTCACTTATAACCGCTATAGCATAAGCTAAAAATTACAAGTAATAAATAAAGTTTTTGATTAGATATTTATTAATCTTTATAGTCTGAACTCAAGGTCAATTTAACTGTTGTTCCTTTAGTTATTACTTCTCCTGATGAAATATCTTGAGCTGAAACAGCTCCATTTCCTTCAAAAGTAGCTGTTATTCCAAGATTATTTAGCAAGGACGTAGCATCTTCTTTTGAATATCCTCTAACATCCGGCATTACAACATTATTATCTGCCCCGTCACTGTTTGTATGGAGATTTACTTTCGAGCCTTCTTTTACTGAATAACCCGGATATGGAGTAATGCTCATTACTGATTCCCCATCACCATCAATATTAAAATCTAATTTTGCATCTTTTAATACTTTTTCAGCATCTGCTTTCTTCATATTTCTAACTTCTGGAATAACCACATCTCTAGTAATTTGTCCTTCATTTTCATCTGCAAATTTACTATTTAAGTAGCTAAAAATATCTGTAAATAATGGCTTAGCACATGGAACTGCTACTTGAGCTGCATAATATTGTCCATTACTAGGTTCATCAATAGTTACCATAACAGTAACCTTAGGATCATTATAGGGCGCCATTCCAACGAAAGAAGAAATATACTTGCCTTCCTGATATCTTCCATTAATAACTTTTTGAGCAGTACCTGTCTTACCTGCAATATGATAGCCATCAATAAAAGTACCAGTTCCTGATCCACCTGTAACGACTCCTTCAAGATAAGACCTAAGCTCTGCTGTCTTTTCAGAGCTTGCAACTGTAGTAGTTTTAGGTTTAAAAGTTTCATCTACAATATTTACATTATTTCCATCATTGTGGCTTACCTCTTTCATTACATGTGGTTGAATTAAGGTTCCACCATTTGCAATGGCATTAAATCCAGCCATATATTGAACTGAATTAACAGTGTTAGTTTGTCCAAATGCAATTGTTGCAAGGTCAGCATCTGAAATCTTATTAAGCGGCTTAACTATACCTTGTGCTTCACCTGGCAAATCAACTCCGCTTACTTTTCCAAAACCAAATTTACTTATAGATGCACTGAGTTTTTCTTTCCCAATCATCTGTCCTAATTCTACAAATCCTACATTACATGAGTTTTTTATAATCTCCGGAAAATTTTGAACTCCATGTCCTCCTGCCTTCCAGCATTTAGGATTAATCCCTCCAACAGATATTGAGCCATTATCTACAAATTGTGTATCTTTATTAACAACATTTTCTTCCAATCCAGTTATTGCTGTAAATACCTTGAATATTGATCCAGGTTCAAAGGTATCATTTACCAGCCTGTTTCTCCACATCTTTTGTAATTTATCACTATCATTGGCTCCTTCAAATTTATCTGCGCCTTCATATGGATTATTCGGATTGAAATCAGGTTTATTAACCATAGCTAATATTTCTCCTGTCTTAGGATCCATAACTAATATTGAAACCGCCTTAGCCTTATTATCTTCATACGCCTGCTCCGCTATTTTCTCAGCAAAGCTTTGAATATTTTCATCTATTGTAAGTTCAACATCTTTACCGTTTATAGGTGATGTAAACTGGGATATGGTGTAAGGTAAATCTCTGTTATTTTTATCAAGTTCGGCAATTTTCATTCCGGGAATTCCTGATAAATATGAGTCATATTCAAGTTCAACTCCTGTTAAACCCTTACCATCAGAATTTGTACTTCCAAGTACATGCGATAAGAAATTATTATTAGGATAATATCTTTTTGTATCCGGAGATACTAACACTCCATTTATATTAAGTGCTTTAACTTTATCAGCTAGATCTTTTTCTATTCTTCTTACAACCTTAGCAGATCCCGCTGCTGCGCCACTTGGAAGTCTTGTTTCTAGATCCTTTTTTATTTCTGTTACATCCATATTTAATGCATTTGCTATTACAGGTGCAATATCATCGGTTGTTAATCCATTATCACCTGATGGGGTTGGGATTCCCACACTTTTCATATGTTCTAGTTCTGTACTCGGAATAGATTTTAATGGCCTCTTTAAATAAGCTCTTATAGAGTTTAAGTCAAAATCTACTCTATAAACATTAGCAGATACAGCAAGTTCTTTTCCATTTCTGTCTAAAATTCTTCCTCTTATAGCATCTATTTTTACTTCACTTGTCCATTGTTCTTCAGCTCTCGCAGAATAATCCGCCCTCTTAACAATCATTATGTAAGAAAGCCTAATAATTAATATTGTAAAAACCAAGGTTAATGTAAAAGCTGTAATACTCATCCTCTGACGCATTTTTGCTCTATCTTTATAATTTTTCTTTTTCAATACCTGTTTCCTCCATGTACTTTCTTTTAATTAAAAGCTTTCAAAGTTCTTATGACCTTTTCACCTTTGTTCTTTTCTAGTACATAGAATACTATTTCTATCTTATGTTTCAGTTTTTTAGAGAAAATTAATTGAATTATTTAATAAAACTAATTATTTTAGAAAATAAGCCTTCGCCTTTTGTATTGCTTTCAGAACTTTTTGTTTTTATATCCTTAAAATAATCTTGTGAAAAGTCAATTTTCACTGTGTCATTTTTACTTGGAACAAACATAGACAGCTTACTTTCTGCATTTGTCTCCACATTATTTAAGGAAGAATACTTTAGTATTTTTACTTTTAGTGCTTCATTTTCCTCTTCAGTTTGACTGATTTGAGAATTTACAGTATTCAAACTTTTTTCAATATCATAAACTTTGTTATCTCCAGAAATAGTTATAAAGCCTAATGTAACAATTATTCCTGCTATAGTAAGTAAATACTTCCTATCATTTGCTCTCTGCTTTTTTTCTAATAGAATTTTACTATCAATTTTTCTCTTTCTTTGTATCTGCTTATATTTCTTATCTGGTTTTCTTACAATTTTACGTTTTCTTTCTGGGGCTAATACCGTATTTCCTCTTATATAATCATATTCTCTTCTCGCCAATTTATTCACATCCCAACTCATTTATAACATAATAATAATTATACCTTCTCAATTACCCTAAGCTTAGCGCTCCTACTCCTTGGATTTTCTTCAATCTCTTTATCAGTTGGAGCTATTCCTTTTTTTGATATACTCTTAACTAATGGTTTTTTCCCACAAATACAAATCGGAAATTCTTTAGGACATGTACATGGATTTTCCAATTCTCTAAATTTAAGTTTGACTATTCTATCTTCTAATGAATGGAAGGTTATAATTGCCATTCTTCCACCCTTGCTTAACCTGTTCACACCATCTTCTATTGTTTTATTTAATATCTTTAGTTCTGAATTTACTTCTATTCTTATAGCCTGAAAAGTCCTCTTCGCCGGATGCGGTCCTTCTCTTCTCATTTTAGCTGGAATTGCTGCTTTAATGAGATCCACTAATTCAAAAGTTGTCTCTATAGGCTTTTCCGCTCTTCTAGTAACTATAAAATTTGCAATTCTTTTAGCAAACCTTTCTTCACCATAGTTTTTTATTATTTTATATAAATCCTCTTCACTATAATCATTTACAATGTCATAAGCTGAGAAATCATTATCTCTGTTCATTCTCATATCTAATGGTGCATCCTGCATGTAACTAAAGCCTCTTGATGCTTCATCAAGCTGATACGACGAAACTCCAAGATCCATTAAAATTCCATCTACCTTGTCAATATCTAGTTCATTTAAAACACTATCTATATTGTAAAAATTGCTATGAACATATCTTACGTTTCCAAATTCCTTAAGTTTTTCTTTAGCTGCAGCAAGCGCATCTTTGTCTTGGTCTATACCAATCAGCATTCCATCCTGCGATATATGTTTTAATATATGCGATGAATGCCCTGCACCTCCTAATGTACAATCAACATAAATACCATTTTCCTTTATGTCTAAAGCTTCTATACATTCATTTAATAATACTGAAACATGTTTAAATTCCATTTTTTAATCTCCTTATATTCCTAAATCATTCATTTTTTCTGCTATTGAATCAAAATCTATACTTGATTCATTGTATTCATTCCACTTTTCTCTGCTCCATATTTCTACTCTAGATAATACTCCAATACTTACTATGTCCTTTTCTATACCTGCATATTCCTTTAAATTTTGTGGAATTAATCCTCTTCCTTGTTTGTCTAATTCAATTTCACAAGCTCCAGAAAAAAAGAACCGTACAAAAGCTCTCGCATCTTTGTTAGTTAAAGGCAAAGTTTTTAATTTATTCTCTAATATTTCCCATTCTTCAAGTGGGTATGCATAGAGGCACCCATCAAGACCCTTGGTAATAACAAATTTATTACCTAGTCCATCTCTAAGTTTAGCCGGAACAATTATTCTATTTTTAGGATCTAGGGCATGTTGATATTCCCCTATAAACATCATTCTCAGCTCCTACTTTAAAAATTGCATCTTCACTCCACTTTTAAGCCACTTTACTCCACTTTTAACCACTTTCTTAATATTATTCTATATAAACGTGTTATTTCCTTCTAAAAAATAAATTTTTTTTTATTGCATATACGCAAAATAGTTAAAAACTTTCATATTGAGGTTAAATTTCACCGTTTTCCAACATAGCTCCAAGTATATAATTATGTTATAAAAAGCAAAAAATGCTTCAAAAACATACTTTTTATGTTTTTGAAGCAACCTTTTCATATAAATTGTTCTATTATTAAGTTTATAAATTTCAGTCTTTAAATTCACTTTTAAAGAATATTATTTATAACTCTAATCCCAGTAATCGCTAACCATATTCCAAATATTAAATAAAGAGCAACACATATAATTTTTTTCACTCTTTTGTTATTATTCATTAAATTTGAAGCATTCCACATATTTGTAAACATAACACCCGCTAAAGGAACGCCGCACATTATAAATATCAACGCTGCCGCAATAAATAAAAATATAAATGTAAGAAGCGCATCATCTAATGATCTTTCATATTTTAAGAAATAAAAACATATGCCTGAAAAAAACATTACTACTATAGGCAATAAGCTTATAGTTAAACCCATTGCAACTGTAAGCTTTCTTCTTGATTTTTTAATTAACTGCCCCGAATGTTTTACCGTGTCTACAACAATTCTATTTGCAACTTCACTAGATATGTTTATTTCTGCATTTCTCTCTCCATTTAATAATTCGAGGACACTAACCTCTAGTATTTCTGCAATATCCTGCAACATACATATATCCGGAAAGCTTAAGCCTCTTTCCCATTTAGAAATCGCCTTATTGGTCAAATGTAATTTATCCCCTAGTTCCTGCTGAGTCATCCCCTTTTCTTTTCTAAGCTTGCAAACAAAATCACCGAATTTCTCTTTATTCATACAACGCTCCTCCATATTCAGCATACTTTAAATATATTGCATATCATATGTAAAAGCAATCTACTAATAGTAGATACTGATAACATTTTAGTTTTTACAATAGGAGGGAACCTAGAATTAGAATATTCGAGTATTATGGTAAAACAATTAATGCTACAAAAACAAGTACTGGCGCAATAAGATATTATATTGAGAATAATTTCGTAAAACAAAATCTACCATTTGTTCTGATTCTTGAACTCCATACTCATAGTCCTCTATTGCTTTATTGTTCTTTGGCACTCTAATATATCTGTCTCTTTCCATCAATATTCCTCTCCAATTAATCTTATCTTATTAAAGTGTATAAGGTGGAATAAAACTAGAATTAAATGTATATTTATATACATTATTAAGAATTATATTTATACTTTGAGTATATGCTATACCAGAAAGGACAGGTACTCTTTTATGCAGTGTTACATTAGAGAATTGGTTGTAGGTATTTCTTCAGCAGAAATGGTGCAACTTTGCTGTTAGAAATCCACAAGCAATTCTCTTAGTAACCGAAATAATAGAGCACCTGTCCTTTCGGTAAGTTATCACATAAGTCTAATATATAATTTATTAATCTCTCAATGTAGCTCCAAGCTTATATTCTAGAGATTTTAAGATCTTCTCATGAACTTTATTAACGTCTTTATCTGTTAATGTTTTATTTTCATCCCTATACCAGATTGCATAAGCAATACTCTTTTTGCCTTCTGGAATTTGTTTTCCTTTATATATATCAAATAATTCTACTTTTTCAACTAGATTTCCACCAGCTCTTTTAATTGTTTCATCAATTTCTTGAACTAATAAATTATCATCAACAAGAAGTGCAATATCTCTTGTTACTGCTGGGAATTTAGGCAATGCTTTATATTTCTTATCCATATCTGAACTTTCATATAAAACATCTAAATCTAATTCAGCTGCAAAGCATGGTACTTCAATACCATAGTTTTCCGAAACGTCTAAATGAACTTCTCCAAGTGTTCCAGCATTATTTCTACCTATTATAAGCTTAGCTGTTTTTCCTGGATGGTAGCTTACATTTTCGCTTTCTCTTTCAAATTTAGGATTTTTTATTCCAAGACCTTCTATTATATTTTCAACAACACCTTTAAGGTCCAAATAATCACAATCTCCATACATACCTATAGTTAAAACATTCTTTTCTGTTGGAAGCTTTGTATCATCTTCATTTGGAATATAAACTTTACCCATTTCAAACAATCTAACATATGAATTATTTCTAGAATAATTTCTTCCAAGTGACTCCATTATTGAAGGAAGAGTTGATGTTCTCATTACACTGTAATCTTCACCTAATGGGTTCTTTATCTTAACTACTTTTCTAAGTTCACTGTCTTCTGGTAAGTTAATTTTATCAAATACCTTTGGTGATACGAAAGAGTAGCTTATAGATTGATTTAATCCGCTTCCTGTAGCAAGTAATACCACTCTGTTATCTAATATGCCTTTTTTATATCTAGGTTCTCTTTCTGTAGAAACCTTAAAGATTGTTGTAGGAATCTTTTCATAACCATAGATTCTTGCAACTTCTTCAGCTATATCTTCTCTAATTGCGATATCAACTCTGAAAGTTGGAGCTGTTACAGCTAGCATATCTCCATTTATTTCTGTAAATAAATCAACACTGTCTAAGCATCTCTTCATTTCTTCTTTCGAAAGATCTGTTCCAAGGAATTTATTTACCCAGTTTGAATCTACAGTTACAGTCGATACTTCTTTTTTGTTGTTATAAACATCTATAGTACCTTCCATAACTTCTCCTGCATTTAATTCACATACTAAACTGCATGCTCTGTTTAATGCAAGTTCTGCTAAATTAGGATCAATATCTTTTTCAAATCTTCCTGAAGCTTCTGTTCTTAAATTTAACTTCTTTGAGTTTACTCTTATATTAGTACCATCAAAGTTTGCACATTCAAAAATAACTTCTGTAGTATCTTCTTTTATTTCCGAATTTAATCCACCCATTATTCCTGCAAGACCAATTGTCTTATTTCCATCTTTAATGCAAAGAGTGGAATTATCTAACTCTCTTTCTACTTCATCTAATGTAGTGAACTTTTCTTTATCCTCTGCTCTTTCAACTACTATTTTATTAGTAGTAATTTCTCTCTTATCAAAAGCATGCATTGGTTCACCAATTTCAAGCATAACAAAGTTTGTTATATCAACTATATTGTTAATAGGTCTAACTCCTGCTTCAAGAAGTCTTTCCTGCATCCAGCCTGGCGATGGCTGAACCTTAACATTTTTAATTCCTCTAGCCATGTATCTATTGCAAAGATCATCTTTTACTTCAACAGTTAATTCTTCATTTATATTCTTATTAGATTTTATTTCATATTTGAAACTTGGCATCTTATAAGTTGTTCTAAGAGCCGCTGCTGTTTCTCTTGCCATACCAACCATGCTTAAGCAATCTGGTCTGTTTGAAGTTATTTCAAAATCTAAAATAGCTTTATTTAAGCCTAAGATTTCTTTAATATCAACTCCAAGTTCAGTATCGCCAGGTAAAATCATTAATCCATGAACTGGTTCATCTCCTGCAATACCCAATTCTTCCTCTGAGCAGAACATTCCGTTAGATACTTCTCCTCTAAGCTTACCTTTTTTAATTTTTGTTCCATCCGCCAAAGTAGAACCATGAAGCGCAACTGGTACAACATCTTGTTCCTTCATATTAGTTGCTGCTGTAACTATTTGTATTACTTCACTTCCAATATCAACCTGACAAATACTTAATTTTTCTGCATCAGGATGTTTCACTATTTGAGTAATTCTTCCTGTAACAACATTTTGAATCACATCTCCCTGAATAATAAGCTCTTCTAACTGTGAGCCTGTCAAAGTTAACTTATCTCCTAATTCTTTAGGGCTTACATTTATATCAACATAATCCTTAAGCCAATTATATGGTACTTTCATTTTGTTTCCTCCTTTTGATCATAAAGCAAATTATTTGCCTTTACGTGCCACACATAGATGTGTTTGAAGAGCTTCATTTCATGCTCTTTTTTAAATTTTTATTCTAACAATATACCTTTTTATATTCTTAAGAATATTTATTGTTAAATTGTTAAATTGTTTTATTTTAAACTATTTAAATTGTTACCTTCTTATATTCTTAAATTCTTAAGTTCTTACATTTATAAATTCTTATATTCTTAAATTCTTAAGTTCTTATATTTATAAATTCTTATATTCTTAAGTTTCTAAAATTGATTTAAGAATCTCATGTCACTTTCATATAATAATCTTATATCATCTATACCGTACTTTAACATTACCATTCTATCAACACCAAAACCAAAAGCAAATCCGCTATAAACTTCTGGATCAAGACCGCAATTTCTAAGAACATCTGGATGAACCATTCCACAGCCTAAAAGTTCTATCCATCCGCTACCTTTACAAACTCTGCATCCTTCACCACCGCAAACAAAGCAAGTTGCATCCATTTCTGCTGATGGTTCTGTAAATGGGAAGTGATGTGGTCTGAACTTAGTTTGAACTTTATCGCCAAACATCTTCTTAGCAAACAGTTCTAAAGTACCTTTTAAATCTGCAAAAGTAACTCCTTTATCAATAACTAAACCTTCCATTTGATAGAATATAGGTGAATGAGTAGCATCCACCGAATCAGATCTATATACCTTACCAGGTGATATCATTTTTATTGGTGGCTTTTGATTTTCCATAGTTCTAACTTGAACTGGTGATGTTTGAGTCCTAAGAACTATATTATCATTAATATATAAAGTATCTTGCTCACTTCTTGCAGGATGGTTCTTTGGAATGTTTAAAGCTTCAAAATTATAATGATCTAATTCAACTTCTGGTCCTTCTTCAATTGTGAAGCCCATTGAAATAAATATTTCTTCCATACTTTGAAGAGTTAGATCTAAAGGATGTCTCTTGCCTATAACCTTTTTTCTTCCTGGGAGTGATATATCTATAGTTTCACCAGCAAGCTTTTCTGCCTTTTCTTTTCCTTTAATAGCTTTTAAAGCTCCTTCTAATTTTTCTTCAACAACGGCTTTAGCTTCATTAACGAGCTTTCCTACTATTGGTCTTTCCTCTGGAGATAATCCTCCCATACCTCTTAATATTGTAGTAAGTTCTCCTTTTTTACCTAAGAACTTTACTCTTATTTCTTCTAATTCGCTGCTAGTTTTAACAGCTTCAATTTTGTTTAATGCAAGTTCTTGTAATTCTTTAAGTTTTTCTTTCATGTTCTTTCTCCTTCCAAAAATTCAATTTCTAATTTGCAATTTGCTGCGGGTAATTTTAAAAGACTCTCAGGATTTTATGCATATAATATTTTTCAGCTTTTAATTTACTGCCACCTGCCAATTAAGCAATTGAATAGATTTTTTTGCATAAAAAAACGCCCCCTCATAAAAAGGGACGAAATATCCGCGTTACCACCCTAATTGGAATCTTAAATAAAGATGCCCAACTTAATTTAATTAACGACTTTCTTTGCCGCTAGCTACTACTATTAATTTCACAGCTAGAACTCCTGAGCGAACTTCAATATTATATTATTTAAGAAGGCTTACAGTCTATGACCTTCTCTCCCTTAAAACTTTTCTAATATCTACTTTCTCATTCACAGTTTTTATATATATGGTTAATACAACTTATTATACAAATAAATCCTAAAAATATCAATAGCATTTTCTAAGTTTATGCATTAACTACCGAAATAAGCTTAACTATCCGCCCATCCACCAAAGGTCTTTAGCATCTTATTTTTATATGTAAACTAAAAATATAGCCATTCCTTCTTTAATATTCCATACTCATAAGTATCTTTCCAAATAGGATTATCGTTTTCATCTTTAAAAAAATACACACTTTCCTTCAAATGTCCTTCTCTTCGCATAGTGAGTCTTTCTAATACTGTCCAAGAATTTAGGTTTGTAGGGTCACATTTTGCTATGATGCGTCTAACTTTAAGGTCTTTGAATGCGTAATTCATTAGAGCCTTGCAGCTTTCTGTAGCATAACCATTTCCCCAATAATTTAAATTGAATACATATCCAATTTCCCATGTATTAAAATTCCCCTCTGCAAAATATATATTTCCTATTAACTTATTGTTTTCTTCTAAGCATACAGCCCAAAATGCTGGATCAGTTGTTCTTCTTATAGCTTCATTTTTAGTTTCTTCTTCAGAGAACGGCTTGTACGGTTCAAACTTTAAAACTTCTTCATTCGAGACATATTCATAAAAATCTTTCCAATCATCACCTTTGAATCTTCTTATTGTGAGTCTTTCTGTTTCTATTTGTTTCATCAATTTTTTCCTTCCTAAAACAATCTATTTATAAAAGTAGATACTTATTTACTTTTATCATAATTCAGTTATTTATAACACTATTTCTTTCTTAGGAATAAATTAAAATGTTTAGAATAGTAATCTGAATTTTCCACATTATATTCTGTCTGTTCTAAGGTCGGAATAACAAACTCAAATTCTGAAAAATATGTTTTTATATCTTCTATATCAACATAAAAATGTGGTACATTTTTTTCTGTTTCATCCTCATCTCTCAAAATAGTATTACTATCAATACGCTTGTACTGTTCAGCTCTTTGATATGAATATGTGTTTTTTGAAATCAAAGTAATAAATACTTCTCCATTTCTTTTTAGTACTCGCCTAATTTCTTCAAGAGATTTAACAAATCCTTGAATATCAGTGTGATAAATGACATTGTAAGCTATCAAACAATCAAAGGTTTCATCTTCAAATGGTAGATTAAGCATATCACATACTTCTGTTTTTATAGATAACTGTTCTCTTTCCGCCCAATTATTTAAGTTATTTACAGCATATTCAGATAAATCTACAGCTTTCACTTCATATCCATTTTGTGCAAATAACACCGAATGTCTTCCTAATCCACACCCTAAATCAAGTAACTTTTTAAATCCTTTTGCTTTCCACATTTCAACTAAATAAAAAGACTCTATGCAAGGTTTTAACCAGTAGTCGCTTTCATTTTCACTCCAATCCCAGGCTTTCGATTTAATCATAAATTCCCTCCAAAAACTTTTTATAGATTTAATTGAAACAACTTATATTTACAAAACTTTCATCATTAAATAATCCGAACTATAAGATCCATCTTTAAATTTGAAAGCATTCTCCCTCGTTCCATAGGTTTTAAATCCAAATTTTTCATAAAGTTTTATGGCCTTCTGATTCTGAGTTACCACTTCTAACTCAATCTGTTCATAACCAGCTCTATTGGCACAATCTAAAATTTCTCTTGTCAAAGCATTTCCTATCCCAAGATTCCACGCATCTTGTATAATTGCTATTCCAAAAGTTGCTCTATGTAATACTCTAATCTTATCTCCAATGGGACTTATACTTGCACTCCCAACAAGCCTATCATCAATAAAAGCTAAAATCATAACATTATTATTACTCTTATTAAGTTCTTTAATAAATTGTTCTTCCTCATCCAAAGTTATAGATACTTCTTCTGGATATCTTGTCAAAAAGTTTGTTTCTGATGCTATTTGTTTTAAATACTCAATCAATTTTTCAGCATCCTCCACGACAGGACTCTTTAAAACACATTCCTTTCCGTCATTCAACTTTATCCTCTTACTTTCAAAAATCACATATAACACCCCCATTCATTTCAACTTCATTTTAAAAATAGTTATTAAATCTTCATTTACTTTTGCAGAATAATTATACTATATTTTCCAAACATTTACTACAGCTTGAATACACACAGAATCAATTAATACATTTACAAAACACTGCACCAATATCTACACCAGAAATCAAATACATTTGTGTGTAGCAGGCATTTGAAAATTTCGATGATAAAAGCACTTAATGGGAACTTGTTCAACTTTTGCTTGTCCAGCCGGATGGCTGGAGCAAGCTAAAGTTGATGCAAGCTCCCATTTAGTGCTTTCAGCGAAATTTTCATAGTCCTGCGTAACACAAATGTATTTGATTTCGGTTGATTGTGGTTAAGTCCGGTTTGCGTGTTGTAACAATTATTACAACTCATTTTGTCTAACTTTTTCATACATAATAACAGATGCAGCTATTGCTACATTTAAGGATTCGGCATTTCCTGGCATAGGTATCTTTACTTTTGTGTCTGCCATGCTTATTACTTCCTCACTTACTCCATTACCTTCGTTTCCAACAGTTAAAAGTACTTTGCCTTTTAAATCTACATCAAAAAAGTTTTTATCTGTATCTAAAGAAGTAGCAACTAAATTAAAGCCTTTACTTTTTAGTTCTTTTACTAATGAAAAATCCTCATCATCATATTGAATAGGAATATAAAATATAGAACCCATGGTTGATCTTATGGTTTTTTCATTATATATGTCTACAGTGCCTTTAGTTAATATGATTCCACTTACCCCTGCTGCATGAGCTGTTCTTATTATAGTTCCCAAGTTTCCCGGATCTTGTAGTTTATCACAAAGTAAATAAAAGTCTCCATCCGATTTTAAGTCCATTGTATTCATTTTTATAACTACAAGTATTCCTTGAGGATTTTCTGTAGAAATAAGTTCTTTAAATAAATTATTACTTATTTTAAAAATTTTCATTTCATCATTTATATATTCGCCTAAAAATTCAACAACCTTATCCTCTGCATCTTCAGCTACAATTAAATAATCTATATCAACTTTTGCTTTGAATGCTTCTTGAACTAGTCTAAATCCTTCAATTATATACTTATTAGTTTTAACTCTGTTCTTTCTCTCTTTAAGTTTTTTTGTATTCTTAAATAGATTGTTTTCTTTACTCTCAATAAATATCAAAGCACTACACCTCAAAATCACATACATAATCTAGTAAACAAGCCATAGATATTCAAACTTTATCTTTCACTTTATACTTGAATAACTATATATATTAAACTCATGTGCATCACTACATCAGAAATAAGTCACCACATAAATATTATACTACATCATTTTCTAGAGTACGCACTATATTTGTATATAAAAATAAAATGCGACTTAAGTCGCATTTTATGTATTAAGCATTTAATTGTTTTTTAGCTACTTCTACTAATTCAGCAAATGCTTTAGGATCGTTGATAGCTATTTCAGATAACATTTTTCTGTTTATGTCTATTCCAGCTAACTTGATACCATTCATGAATTTAGAATATGATAAATCATTCATTCTTGTAGCAGCGTTGATTCTTGCGATCCATACGCTTCTATAATCTCTCTTTTTATTCTTTCTTCCAACATAAGCATTTCTTAATGCTCTTATAACTGATTCATTAGCAGTTTTAAATAACTTGCTTTTTCCGCCATAATATCCTTTTGCAAGTTTTAAAACTTTTTTATGATTTTTACGAGAATTCTTCGCTCTCTTTACTCTTGCCATTACTTAAACCTCCTGCACTACCTCTATATTATAGGTATGGTAATAATTTCTTCATTACTTTTACTTGTGTTTCTGAAACATATCCAGCTTTTCTAAGATTTCTCTTAGTTTTTGAACTCTTCTTTGTTAAGATATGGCTCTTAAAAGCTTTAGCTCTCTTAAGTTTACCTGTACCTGTCTTTTTAAATCTTTTTGCTGCTCCTCTATGAGTCTTCATTTTTGGCATGATTAAAATCCTCCTCTCAAGTTATGCCTTTTTAGGCCCTAAAACCATTGTCATGCTTCTGCCTTCCCTTTTAGGTCTTTTTTCTATTAGGCAGACATCTTCTAATTTAGCTGCAAAGTTATCAAGAATCTTTTGTCCTATATGACCAAGTTCCATTTCTCTACCTCTAAATCTGACAGTGATTTTAACTTTGTCTCCATCTAATAGGAACTTTCTAGCATTTTTTGCTTTTATGTCAATATCATGTTCCTCAATTGTTAAACTGCATCTTACTTCTTTAATACTTACAATTTTTTGTTTTTTCTTAGCATCTTTTTCTTTTTTTGATTGCTCATATATAAACTTACCAAAGTCCATAATCTTACAAACTGGTGGTTTAGCAGTAGGAGAAATCATAACTAAGTCTAATTCTTTTTCTTCTGCAAGTCTTTTTGCTTCAATTGTTGAGATAACGCCTAATTGTTCGCCATCACTTCCAATTACTCTAAGCTCTTTGTCTCTAATTTGTTCATTTATAGGAAAATCTTTATTAATATTTTTCACCTCCGAAAAATTACATGCATAATAAAAAAGACGGCCATATAGCCGTCCTACATTATCAATACTCATTGCATAGATATCCATGTAAACCCGTACTAGTAGATTTAACACTGTAGGGTGAGAAACGGCTGTTTCTTCTTAACGAATATCAGTATAGCATCATTATTAATACATGTCAATATTTTTTTGCTATTATTTTTTCAACTTTATATTCATCATTTATATCACAGAAAGTGACTCTATTTTCAAATACATTTTCTATTGTATCTAAAAACTCTTTATTGGTGCAGTTCCCTTTTCCATAAATTTTTATATTCTTAGGTGCATTAGTTATAAGACCACTTATTAAAACATCCTCTATATTAAGATCTAATTTACCTTGCTCCGTTGCAATTTCATTAAAAAAATCATAATATAAATCCCTACCATCTTTGTCTTTTACCTGATAATTATTGTTATTCTCTATTATTATATTTATTTCTTCTATTTTACATTCTTGTAATTCCACAAAATACTTTAAGAGCTTGATAAATTCTTTATACTCCTTTTCTACCATATACCTTTCTACTACCTTATCTATGACCTTTTCTATATCGTTTCTAAGCTTTCTCATCCTAAAGGTTATAAAACCATCTATATTTATCTCTTGCTTTTCACATATGCACTCTCTAATTTTTTCTATCATGGAGTTTATTTTATTTAAACAATATATCGATTCCTCATTTTCTCCTATGTCTTCACATTTTAATACCTTTAATATTTCATCTTCAACTTCTAATATTTCACTTTGCTTCAAGAAAAAATAGTTGTCTGTCAGAAATTCAAGCATTTCCTTCTTTCTATAATTTTCAATAACTATTCTATATAAAATATTACTAACATATAAATTAGTAATTTCTTCTATTTTTTCATTGTAAGAATTTTCTTCGCAAATTATTTTAATTATGTGAGTTTTTCCTTCTATACTTTCAACAAATCCAATAACGATATCTTTTTTCTTCAGTAACTCTCTTAGCTCTTGTAGATCGCGGGAAATGGTTATGTCTTCGCTATAAGCTAATTTTAGAATAAGCATGGATTTCACTCCCTTCTTAATATTAGTATGTATTAAAAATTTAAGGATATGCAGAATTTAAATTTTAATTTTAATGCAACTTTGTCCAATTTTTATATTAAAATAATTAAATTGACAGGTTTCATTTTGAGGTCCAAAATATAATTTAAAATCAACATGATGCTTAAATATTAATTTTTTTAATTAATGAAATATCAATTACATATATAATAAGGAGCGCTATATGCATTGTTTTATTGATTACAGAGTTACTAAAGAAGAACTATTAAACCTTTCAAAATTAAATCTAAATCCAATATTAGTTCCAAAATGTACTGATGTATATGAGGCTATAGACGGTCATCCTGATATTCAATTAAATATCATTAATAACAGCTCAGCTAATGATATTATTATTCAGAAAAATATTTCCGAAAATTTTAAGGAACTATTAAATTCAAATAATATAAACTACATTGTTTCAAAAGAATCATTATCTAGCAAATATCCAAATGATATTATTTTAAATTCTTTAATCTTAAAGAACTATTTTATTCATAATTTAAAATATAGTGATGAAAATCTTTTAAATTCGCAAGCCTCAAAGATACATATACACGTATCCCAAGGATATACCAAATGTTCTATCCTTCCAGTGAGAGAAAATGCATTAATAACAAATGATAACGGGCTTTATAAATCCTTAAAAAATTATGGTTTTGATATTCTTTTGCTTCCTTTTGGAGATATATTACTACCCTCATTAAACTACGGTTTTATAGGCGGGGTTGGCGGCATGATATCTGACAATCAAATGGCTTTCTTTGGTGATTTGGATAGTTACAAATGGGGAGATTCTATAAAGAGATTTCTTTCCAAATATGATGTCTCACCTATTGCACTAAGAAAAGGAAAATTAATAGATAGAGGTAGTTTATTAACCTTATAATCATGTCCACTATATAATATGATTTCTATTTTTTTATGTTACTTTTTGCAAATATAAATAATTCAGCTTTGAGGTTTATGTGGTAGCTTACCGAAATAACACACATTTTTATTCCACATGACTTATGAAATTTTCGCTGGAAGGTTCTAAATGGGAGCTTGCCCCCATTTCTGCATGCTCCTGAAGCAAGTTCAGGACAAGCAGTAAATGGAACAAGCTTCCATTACGAACCTTTAGCAGCTTAATTTCAAATGCATGTTTCATAAAAATGTATATTATTTCTGGTGTAGGTACGCACAAAAATTTAACAAGGATAAATAATTATTATATATAAGTCTAATGTATAATTAGGACATCTATAGATATAATTAATAACTGAATTTATGAATTAAACTATATCTAATACCGAAAAGACCAGACACTCTTTTACTCAGTGTCGCACTTGAGAGTTAGTTATAAGTATTTTATTATCAGAAGTTGTTCATTTATAATTAAGAATAAATAACTTATAGAGAACTTTTTCATAAAAAAATAGTAAAAATGGGATTGACCAAATTTACTATCTTTTTAATTTCTTCATTAATTATCTCAATATTTTGTTTCTTATTTCATCGCCTAATTTTTCAGCCTTTTCCTTCACTAACTCCCTCATGCTGCGCATTTCACTTTCCATATCTTGCGCTATTCCTTTCATTTCATAGCCCATCTTCTCAGCTCTTTCTTTTATTTCTTTAGTAAAATCAACCATGTATAATTCCTCCCTTTTATAAAATGAATTTATTTATGCTATAAGTTTGCCCCAAAATAGGAATATTATTAATAAAAATTTGATTTCTTTTAATAAATTCAAGTAATTCATTTTATCTCCATTAATATTTTTTTAAAATTACTTTGACATATTATATTTATATCATTTAAACTATTATGGATATTGATAATATGTATATTACAATTACGAATTAAATCATGGTAATAATTTTCATTATTTTATATATTTTATAAGAACTTAGGAGGTAACAATGAGCATACTTACAGTTAAAAATATGAATCACGGTTTTGGGGATAGAGCTATCTTTGAAGATGTTTCATTTAGATTATTAAAGGGAGAACATGTTGGTCTTATTGGTGCTAATGGTGAAGGTAAATCAACATTTATGAATATAGTAACCGGAAAACTTATGCCTGATGAGGGTAATGTAATCTGGTCAAATAATGTAAGAGTTGGCTACATGGATCAGCACGCTGCGCTAACAAAAGGACAAAGTATTAGAGATGCATTAAAGGATGCTTTTAAGTATCTATTTGATCTAGAAACTGAAATGAATTCCTTATATGAAAAAATGGGCGACTGTACTGAAGATGAATTAAATAAAATGCTTGAAAGAACAGCTACAATTCAAGATATGCTTGATCACAATGGTTTTTATGTAATTGATCCAAAGGTTGAAGAAGTTGCAAAAGGCCTTGGACTTTTAGATTTAGGCTTAGATAGAGATGTTGATGACTTGTCAGGTGGACAAAGAACTAAAATTCTTTTAGGAAAGCTTCTACTCCAATCTCCTGATATTCTACTTTTAGATGAGCCTACTAACTATTTAGATGAAGAGCATGTAGAATGGCTTAAGAGATATCTTCAATCTTATGAAAATGCATTTATATTAATTTCACATGATATTCCATTTTTAAATTCAGTAGTTAATTTAATATATCATGTAGATGAAAGAAAGCTTACACGATATGTTGGAGATTATGATGAATTCCAAAGGATATATGCAATAAATAAAGAAAAATTAGAAGCTGCTTATGAAAAGCAACAAAAGGAAATTGCAAGACTTGAAGATTTCGTTGCTAGAAATAAGGCTAACGTTGCTACTGCTAACATGGCTAAATCAAGACAAAAGAAATTAGATAAAATGGACGTAATTGAACTTTCAAAGGAAAAGCCAAAGCCAGAATTTGATTTCAAAACAGCTAGAGCTTCAGGCAAAGTAATCTTTGAAACTAAAGATTTAGTTATAGGTTATGACTCACCTCTTACAAAACCACTTAACTTATATATGGAAAGAGGGCAAAAAATAGCTTTAGTTGGAGCTAATGGTCTTGGTAAATCAACATTACTTAAGAGCTTACTTGGAAAAATTAAACCTTTAAGCGGAGAAGTTCATCTTGGAGATTATCAATACATAGGTTATTTTGAGCAGGAAGATAGAGGCGATAACCGCAATACTTGCATCGAAGAAGTATGGCAGGAATTCCCTGGTTACACTCAATATCAAATAAGAGCTGCTTTAGCTAAATGCGGACTTACAACAAAACAGCTTGAATCTCAAATAAGAGTTTTATCAGGAGGAGAAGCTGCAAAGGTTAGACTTTGTAAAATTTTAAACAATGAAACAAACATCTTAATCTTAGACGAACCTACTAATCACCTAGATGTTGATGCAAAGGATGAACTTAAGAGAGCTTTAAAAGAATATAAAGGAACAATTCTTTTAGTTTCCCATGAACCTGAATTTTATAGAGATATAATTACAGAAACTTGGAACTGCGAAGATTGGACAACTAAAATAATATAGAGACTATAAAGAAAGAACTGCTTAGAATTTTAGCAGTTCTTTTTACAATTTAAAAATACTTATATATATTTTATCTTATTTCTCAAACTACATATTTAAGAATTTTTCTCAAAGCAAGGATACTTCCAATAGGTCCTATAAATATCCCAGCTATTATAAATGGCAAAAACATTGAATTTATTATGGACACAGGCTGTACAAGAGTTATTTCTGGTGAAAACCCAATTATTTTATAGTAAACTAAGCTATATACAGAGAATAGTGATAAATTTCCTATCAGAGCTCCTCCAATTCCTATAATAGCGCCTTCAATAATAAATGGCCAGCGAATAAACCAGTTGGTAGCTCCAACAAACTTCATTATATTTATTTCATTCATTCTTTGAAATGTGGCCATCTTAAATGTATTTACAATTAAAAATAGCGAAAGAAATGGCAGTATAAAAAAAACTGCAATTTTAAGCCATCTAAAAACTACAATCATTTCTTTATTGTTTATAAAAATTGTTGGAGAATTTTTATCAAATGACAACAAATATATTAAAAATAATCCAACAATAAAAAAAGTTGCGCCTACACTAATTACCGAAAAAACTGTTAGTGTAATATTTCGTTTTAAGTCCCTCACTGCATCTAAAAAGAAATATTTAAATTTATCAATATTCATAGACTTAACTCCATTCTATGCTCCTTTAAACTGTAATGTCATTGTCATTTTTTAGCTCGACCGCCTGCTTAAATATTTCTGATAAAACTAAAGCTATACATGCAAGTATAATACACATGACAAAGCTCCCTTTTAGAGATCCAGATTGTGTACCAATAAACTCAAAATTGCTTTCCTTTTTCCAATTTATAACTCCATCAATTACTGCTATTAAAATCATATAATATCCGATTCTCTTAAATCGCTTAACATTATCTAAGCAAAATGGTGTTGAATTAGTGCTATACACAATTTTACGCAAATCGTATACTATTAATAAATACACTAAAGACAGTATAAGACCGATACAAGTATTAATATTAAATCTAAAAGGTAATCCTATTGTTATAAACCATAATATTGATAGGCCTAACATAATTAATGTAATGTTCAATAACACTTTACTAAAACTAACTACTAAATGTTTTTTCACGCAAAAATCTCCTTACTAAATACAATATTACCAATATATCACTTTTACTGAAGATATTCAACATACATTCATTAGTTTTGAATATCAAAAGACCATTCAATTAAGTACTCTAATATACCTTAAAACAGTTATCATAAATAAAAAAAAGAATGATCTACTAGGGTGTTATAGACCATTCTAAATACTGACTAATATTTATTTAATTAAGGGGTAAATAATGTTTTAACTACTTTATATTTATATAATACAAAAGATTTGTGACAATAATATGACATTTCACATTCTCTACATACACATACATTTATAAAATTATTCTATAAAGAATACTTCAATTTTATCCTTACTTCGTGCATAATGTTATATTGATATATGAAGTATATCATAAATTATTCCTTCCTCAGATTTTAACTCACTTAAATCATCTATAAAGTAAAATACATTATATTTCCACTTGTCTGGATTATAAATAACCATATATTCTGTTTCTTTAATTCTAGGGATATCTTGTTCTATTTTATCTTTTAGATTATTGAGGCTTTCTTGTGGCTGTATTTCTCTTGATATTTCAAATAAATACTTACTATTTTTAAGTCTTTCTGTTATTGTATCAATTAACGGTATTCCTACATTTACTTTCTGCCATCCAAAGGAAGTTATTATATTGTCATAAAAGCCATTAAATAAGAACTTGTTTAATCCATTACTATCCTTCCAAATATATAAAGGGCAATAGCTATTTTGTAAATTCTTATTCTTTCCTTTTTCTGTTATTAAATATAATTTAAACTTCAAATCCTCAAATCCATCTGTTTTATATCCGTTATTTTTCACTCTATCCTTTATTATTTTCATATCATAATCCATTGGTAATATAATCTTATATTGCATTGCTATCATTTTCTTTAGCCTCCCTTTCACTTCTTTTTTATTTTTTAAATAAAACTATTATCAACTCATCCATAAGTTTTTACTCTTACAGTTTAACTTTTCCTATAAAAATTGTATAATACTTATAAATAATCTTTAATATCACTAACAGTGATGGCAAAGATAAATCAGTTTTAATGAAATGAAAGGTTTCTACTCTATGGAAATTAATGATTTAAAAATATTTCAAACAGTTGCTTATGAAAAATCTATATCAAAAGCCGCTTTGAAACTTGGTTATGCACAATCAAATATAACTATGCGCATTAAATTGCTTGAAAATAAATTGAACACTACTTTATTCGTTAGAAACAATAAGGGTACGATAATTACATCTAACGGAGAAAAATTACTTAAATATACAGATAAAATTCTTGAATTAATCGATGAAGTTAATGAGGAGTTTCTTCATGCTAAAGTCACTTCAACTATTAAAATAGGAGCTGCTCAAACTATTTCCGCTTCCATTTTACCTAAATTATTTTCTTTATTTTATGAGAAAAATCAAGACGTATCTTTAATACTAAAAACAGAAAAACAAAAAACACTTCTAGATATGATCATAGGAGGTGAATTAGATGGCGCCTTTATATCTTACAACACTTCATCTTCACAAATAAAAAAAGTCATTACTTTCAAAGAAGAACTTGCACTAGTGTCGTCAATAAACATTGCTGATATTAATAACTTAACTACTCCAATAATAGTAGCTTCAGATGCTAATTGTCCCTATCGTAAACTGTTGCAAAGATGGTTGATTTACAATAATTCTAAGCCTGCCGCTGTTATTGAATTTGATTCATTAGAATCTATTATTAAAGGTATCTCTGAAGGTCTAGGAATATCACTTTTACCAAGAAGTATTTTACCTAAAAATAATAATTTTTTTGTTTATGATTTAAAGGAAAACTTTAACGAATTAGAAGTTACATTTATAGTCAATAAAAATTTAAAAATAAACACTTTACTTAAAAGCTTCATTAATATAGCCAATAACCATATCTCCAATTTTCATTGATAAACTTCTTAATATTATTCATCCATGTCATATACATAATTATTTAATTCTTGTATATACATTTTATATTTACAGGATTTATTAATAGACTTATTCTAGAGAAAAGAAGGAGGGCCGCCTCCTTCAATATTAATAATATCTATTAGCTTATCCCTTTTTTCCTTTTCTTTTTCATACATTTTTTAATCTAACTATGTGTTCCATTTCTAATTATTTTCAGAATAAAATTTTAAAGCTTCTCCAATAAATTTAGCTGAACCACTTCCATACTTTTTATCAGTTACTTTTATACAAGTAGCATTTGTCAAATAGAGTTCTGCTGTATACCCTAAATTATTTTCTCCCGCATCTACTTTTAGCGCTTCAGTATTTTTTTTAGTCTCATTTGCTATTTCATGAGCAATCTCTTGAATATCTTTTGAATATGGATCTTTACTTAAATCAGATGTAAGATTCTCATATAATTCTTCTATTTTAGGCAACTTAGTGATAGGACATTTTTTTAAAGCTTCTCCAATAAATTTAGATGCGCCATTTCCATATTTCTTATCAACTGCTTCCATCCATTCAGGATATACTAAATAAAAATTTGTCATATAGTACCAGCAATCTTCTCCCCTTTCACCTTTGAAAGCTTCATAATCTTTTTTAGCTGTATTTACTATTTCTTCAGCAATTTCTTGAATCTCCTTTGATAAAGGATCTTTACTTAAGTCAGCTGTAAGTCTTTCATATAATTCTTTTAATTTAGGATGCTTATTTTCCAAGCAATCTTTTTTAAACTTATCAATTTTCTCTGCTAAAGTAAACATAGAACTATTATTCAGATTATTCCTTACAGCTTTAGCATATCTTTCTATACTTCCATATTGCTTTATTGCCATTTTAGCAATTTCATCTTTCTTAGACTTACCTCTTTCAATTAATTCATTATACTTGTCTATGCTGCCATACATTTTAATTACCGTATCTTCATGTTCCTCTTTAAATTCTTCTAATACATTGTAATATTCACTCATATCAAATTCTTTAAAATTCATAGTGCCTTCTCCTTTTAAGGTTTTATTTATAAGCTCAATTAAACCATCTAATCTTTTTCTTTTTAGAATAAGCAGCTTTTTCTGATTTTTTAGTGCTTCCATTTTATCAAAATATGGACTGAGCATTATTTCTTTAACATCCTTTAAAGGCATATCAAGCTCTTTAAAAAATAAAATCTGCTGCAAAGTTTTAAGAGCCTCCTCATCATAGAGCCTGTACCCTGCTTCAGTAATTCCACTTGGTTTTAACAAGCCTATTTCATCATAATAATGCAATGCACGCACACTTATCCCTGTTAAATCCGCAACTTGTTTTATTGTCCTCATTGCTACACCTCAAAATTAGATTTTAGAGCTATGTCTGCTATATATTACTCTGCCGGCCATGAGTTTTGGCTAATATATCCAAGCTCTATTTTTATATTACACTATGACGTAGTGTTAGGGTCAACACTTTCCAAAATAATTGTAACAAAGATTAATAAAAATCACTTTGCATAATATTTAGTATTTGCTTCGAATAGACCTGCTTTTATAATTCTTTACAAGCATTTTTATTTCCATAGTATAATATTTTTGTAAAATCTCCCTATACTTCTAAATATCATGTTATAATTTATAAATATTATTATAATATTTCAATTTGTATTGGAGAGATTATATTATGTTTATAACAATTCTTATAATACTTATAGCATGTATTGCTGTCGGATTATTTCAAATATTATTTAATGGACTCGAGACAAAACCATATAAAAGAAAATATTATGAGCTTCTCTTTAAATTAAGCGAAAATCCCAATGACATAGAGTTAATGAATAAGGCATTAAATGCAGGAAGCAAATATTACAGAAGAATTAGAACCTATAAAATTAACGTGTCCAAAGGTGCTCCAACTTCTGTAAGTCCAATGAATCTATTTGTAACTATGGATGAGAAAATTCTATTGGAAGATATGACCAGGCTAACTAAGACAATCAAAACTATTAATTAGAGCCTTGTGGCTATTAGGCTCTGCTTTGACCAAATCTACAAATTGCTCAAAAAAAATACTACACATGCAATGAAGTTATTCAATACATGAAGTAGCAAAGAAAAAATCTTCACACTACATGTAACACATTATGTATACCATGAATATATTAATATTAAACGTACTGCAAGGAGGCTTGTCTATGGGGATTTTGAATAATGAAAATTTTGAGCAGTTTGAAAAAGAAATACGTGAATCTATAGAAAAAATTTTTGAAGAAAATAACCCTTCTATCAAAAAAGCTGAAATGACCTCTGATGCAAATGCTGAAAATAATATACAGTCAGTACTTGAACAAGTTCCAGCAGAAACTAAAAATAATGGTGTTGTTAATGTATTAGTCCCAACCACAATTTATAGTAACGATGTAAATATAAATTATGTATCTTATTTTATTGATTTTTTAAAAAACAACTCTGAGCTTTCTGAAACATCTTCACCAGAACCTGAGCCAACTCCAATTGAAAGTTCTAATAACGGTCCTGTTAATGTATTAGTTCCAACTATAGTTGGGAGTAATAATGTAAATGTAAATTTTGTATCTTATTATATTAAGTTTTAATAACTAAATATATCATTTTTAAGGGAACTCTATTTAAAGTTCCCTTATTCTCTATTTTACAATTTTTAAACCAATTCACTGCTAAATTCTTTTTTATTACTAGGCAAATAGCCTCTTTTAACTACTTTTTTAGATTATACAATTAATATTCCCACTCATAATGCTGTGCAAATTCTTTTGAACTTTTTCATCGTTCCAATTCCACCATTGCATTTCTATTAATTTTGCTATTGCATCTTCAGAAAAACGTCTTCTAATTTCTTTTGCAGGTATTCCTCCTACAATTGTATAGCTTGGGACATCTTTCGTTACAACAGCCCTTGTTCCTATTATTGCACCATCTCCTATATTGACTCCTTGCATGATTACTGCTTCATAACCAATCCAGACATCATTTCCTATTACGATATCACCCTTATTATCCCAAGCATCTGTTATATCATTACTATTTAATCCCCATTCCTCATAAAATATTGGAAATGGATAAGCTGAAAGGGATGATATCTTATGGCTCCCAGATGTAAACATAAATTTTGCTTTGCAAGCAATAGAACAGTACTTACCAATGATTAATTTTTCGTCATTTACAGGATAATGATATAATACATTATTATTTTGAAACTTTATTGGATCATTTACAAAGTCGTTATACATAGTATAATCTCCAACTATAATATTCGGATCTGTAATAACTGATTTCAAATATATTGTCTGTTTATCCCCTGTTCTTGGATAAATTATTTTACTATTCATAATCTCCTCCTATGCTAAGTTAATGCTTAAGATATTCTTATAATAAAATTATAACTATATCTTTCCTAACATATCCAGTTTATAAATAGTTCTGAAATAAAGTTGTCTAATAGCATCTTTTTGCTTACATACAATTTCTTCATATTACAAAGCAAAAACTCCGGATACAATCTCTTTAATACTACGGTTTTAAAACTGTTATTTATTTTTATAAAATAATATTTTACTATTACTTAACTAAAACATTAGCTTTGCAATATCAGCAATTATGATTAATAAGCCTACAATTATTGAAAATATTCCAACAGCCTTATTTCCCTTGTGAGTTTCTTTTGAATCTAAACCTTGTGACAATTTGATTTGATATAAACCGCTAAATAATTGTGTAAATCCCAAAAATAACATTACAATATAACTATCTCCATAATAAGGAAATGAAAGGAATAGTGAAACAATTGTAAGTATGCTAAATATAATGCTTGCTAAATAAAATACGTTATTGCTAATTTTCAAATCTAATATCTCCTATCTTATTATTTGTATTAGTAAAACATCCGTTGTGTAATTTTTCAATTGATTTATATCTAACATTGTTCTAAATCTAACTAATTCATTACGTGATATCTCATTACCTGTAGTTATAATAGATTGCAGGTGGTAAATATATAATCATCATTGACATCAATTCATCTCTAAGCTCAAGTATTCTTTGCTTGCTAAGTTTAAAAGTGTTTTTTCTCTTTATATTTGTTTGAAAAGACTTAAAATTTTCTGAACGCTTATGTTTTCTTTCCATCAAATCGCTCCTGTGAATCAATTATACAATAGTGCCCTTCAACTCTCTTATAAGGTATTAATATATCCGCAGTCTGAACCCTATTTAAAAAGTCTTTTAAGTCTTCTTGATTATCGTCAGGAGCAAAATACTTTTTTCCCATCCATTGTATTATCCAACCAGTAATCCCGCTTGGTATAATATTGTTAAACTTTCTATAGCCTATTCCTGAACCATTAGGGGTATAATTGAAATTCAACGTCTTTTGAAATATACCTTTGTTGTCGCAGGATTCAGTGATTTTTACTCTATAAAGTTTTACTTGTTTAAAAAATATCATATATGTTTAATACCTACCTCTAATTCTTAATATTTCACTGCTTTGCATACATATTATACCATAATTGTATTCGTTAACAAATCATAGTCATATTATTAATTGTTTCTGCTTTTTAGTTCAATTCAAGTTTCTTAACACTTTAAATTAAAACTTGATAATTGTTAAGTACTTAGTAAATAATAAATCATAAAGAAAAATTAAAATGTTTCTTTAATGAAAGGAGAAAAATTATGAATGAAGTAATACAAAATATTTTAACAAGAAGAAGTGTAAGAGCCTATACAGAAGAGCAGATTTCTGATGATGATTTAAATACACTCTTAGAAGCTGCAAAATTTGCTCCAAGTGACATGGCACTCAAGCCTGGCATTTCACAGCAGTGCAAAATAAAGATAAAATTAATAAGCTGATTTCTGAGATAAAAGAAGTCTTGCAAAAGTCTCCTGTGGAGCAATTACAAAAGATAGGCAGTAATCCAAACTTCAATCCTTTTTATAATGCTCCTACTATAATTATCACAGCCTATGATAAAAACTCGCCAACAAAAGAATCCGATTCTGCTGTAGCACTTGAAAATATAATGCTGGCTGCTCATTCACTTAATATTGGTTCCTGTTGGATACATGCTTTAGGTATAGTTGGAGATGATCCTAAGGTTAGAAGTATACTTACAGAGCTTGGTATTCCAGAAAATTATGCTATATTCGGTACTGCTGCTTTAGGTTTTAGCAGTAAAGGAGAACCAAAGGCTTCACCTAGAAAAGAAGGAACTGTTAATATAGTAAAATAAAATTATAATACCAGCAAAAAATTATAATCACTTACAAATGGATAAAAGCATATGGAAAACCATATACCTTTATCCAATTTTTGTTTAGCGTTTATTTATGTATACGCCTCACCGTGCCATAAGTAAGTGATAACACTTTTTTAAGTGTAATAATATTAATAATTATAACCTACTCTACAAATCAGAATTTAATCATTTAATTTTCATAAAAGGAAGCCGATAATGGTTGTCTTTCTGTAAATCTTTTAAAACTATGCTTAGGATATCCTACCATTACAACTCCTGTTATTTTCTTTTTTTCTGAAATATTAAAAATCTTGTACATTGGCGAATTTTCACTGCGAGCACAAATTTCAAATATTCCTGCCCAGCATGATCCAAGCCCAAGAGATGGAGCATATAACTCTAGATACGACAATGATAGAATTGAATTTTCTCTACCATTACGAAAATCTTCATCCGCCAAAGTTAAAATTATACTAGGTGCATCCCTTAAGATAGTGTCAACTTTAGTATTCCTATAGCCACTAATCATTCCTGCCAATGCCTTACTCAAAGTTTCATTATTCTCAAACCAATTAATGCATTCTTCAACTGCTAATTCAATTGTTTTTTTATCATCTACTATTAGGTACGATATACCTTGTGAATTACTTGCAGTTGGAGCTAAGTGAGCAACATCAACGAGTTGCAATAATTTTTCCCTTTCAACTGGTGTATTCTTATATGAACGGATAGATCGTCGTGATCGAATGAAATTCTTTGCTTCTTCTGGATTTAATTTTTTGATTTCTCCTATTTCACTTTGCATAGATAATGGCGATTTCTTATTGTCTATAGCTTCTTTAGGACATACAGCTACACAATGTCCACATTCTAAGCAGGCATTAGGCTTGACTTCTTTTGGACCAGTAGTTTCTAGTTTTAGTACTCCTGTTGGACATTCCACCACACACATTCCGCATTTTATACATTTTTCTTCATTTACAGTTATTAAACTCATTTTTATTCACTCCTTATTAATTTTGCACTCATATCTGATACGAATACACTCAATTTTTATTTGATCTATAATACAAGTTAAAACTATCGTTGTAACTTTTCATATGCTATTACTTATTTGGCATCTCATCATTGGTTTCATTCCTTTTAATTGGGATTAGTTAGTAACGGAATTTAAAATAAAATATTAATAATATTTTGAGAACAATCATTCTAATTAGTGCAAAAATATTTATTCAATAAGCAAAAAAACTATATCATGCTCTTTTCTTTGCTCTATGAATTTTTTTGTCATTGATTTAAATGATAAGATTCAGAAGAACATAAGTATTTTTTGAGAACGCTCATTCTAATTAGTGTAAAAAAGAATTATTTATTTAATAAATTCATAAAAAAATCTGCTATACCATGTAATTTTTCTTTGCTCGCTGAGATTCTTAACTGTACACGAATTCCAAGCAATGCATTTTGAAATATTTCGGATAAAACTTCAGGATCATAATCACTGGAAAATTCACCTGTTTGTATGCCTTTTCGAACAAGATCAGCAATGAGTTGTTCTGTTTGCATAAATGTCTTTTCTATTTTTTCTTCTATCTCTTTATCTCTAAGAGCCATCTCTGTTGCTGAATTTACAATTAAGCAACCCCATTGTTTATCTTCATATCCTTCAATCGTAAAATCAAAGATAAATTGTATAGCTTGTTTTGCTGTTTCTGCATGTAATACCCCAGCCTGTATTTTGTTTTTTATTAATTCTTCATAAAAATCCATTGTTTTTAAAAATAATGTATGCTTATCACCGAAGGTATCATATAAACTTCTACGATGAATTCCCATATGCTCTACTAAATCGCTTAACGATGTCTTTTCGTAGCCTTGTTCCCAAAATAATTCCATTGCTTTCTTAAGAACTACATTTTCATCAAATTCCTTACTTCGTCCCATTAAGTTCCCTCCTTTATAAAATCAATAATAGCATTTTGAGAACGATCGGTCAAGAATTATTTATATACCTTATCATGCGTATTTTTTCGCATTATATCTCTAATGACTGTGATTTTGATACAATTTAGCGAGTTGATGAATATATTTATTAATTCTATCATAACCACATTTGGTACAAAATGTAGTTCTTATACTTGAAAATGCATACACGCCCACATACCCTTTCTATTCTGCAGATACTATTTGCAGGTAGTCTTCAAGCACTTCATCTGAAGTCTTATAAAGTTGTCTGTATTTAATTTCTTTATTGGTAACATTCACTTACTATCATCTCCTAAAGTTCAGTCCTTCCTATATGTCGTCTACTACATTCAGTACTATGACCTCGGCTGACTTCTCATGATAAATCTTATTTCAACCGTGTTTCATACTCTATGTTTCCACATGTCCATGAGATCTTCCCAGGTAAGAACGCAATCTTTCCTTTCATATATCTGCTACATTTACACCATATGCTTCCGGATAGTTTAGGGCTTTAGTTTGTGTTGCAACTTTACCCAACATATATATGCCTGATGTAGTTTCTGTTCGTCAGACCAGAAGTTTGCCTCCAGCTTCCTTCAGATTCCTTGTCGCCGAGGACACCCTTGCTTTTGGCTATGTGCTTGACACTATCAACCCGAACTCAGGACTTTCACCCGTTAGATTGCGCCCATGCTGGGCACACAACATTAAAAGCCACTGAAATCAGTAGCTTTGCATTGTATTAAAATTCTAGCTCCTATTTGATAGAGGCAAAACAGACCTGCCCCCAAAATCATCACCTTCTTCTTGAAGCAAAATAAACCTGGCTCCCCTTCATCAGGATAAAGTTCATAGTCAGTATCTTCTGTTTGTTCATATTCAGACTGTGGTAAAAATTCTTTAAAAAATCTACTCCACATTTCGCTAATACAATCACCATTATTACCATAGCATTTAAAAACTACATACGTTCTTGAATCAATTTCCCATATACGATAACCTTTTTGTAACATCACTTCTACATTATCCACATCAGTATCTTCATCAATAATTATTCCAATTCCATAATCAAAAGTTGTCTCCTTTTCTTTACTAGGGCTGCATAAACCATATAAATCTTTTTTACCAGCCTTTCTGGTATTCTTGATTTCATTTATCAAATCTTTTTTATGACATTCCCCCCAGAAATCAGGAATATCATGGTTGCCAGACTCATTGATGATTTCATTATTAAACGCGCGTACCTTTGCAATAAATCTCTGCCTTCCAATTTCTTCAATTCTATAATTCATAGTGCTTCCACCCTCCAATATAATTTTAATGACTAAAGGGTTAAAGAGACATAGTTGAGTTCCTTTTTTTCTAGCCAGCTTTGGTGATACACCGTGAAATCGCGAAAAAGCCTTTGCAAAACTTTCAGGAGTTTCATAACCGTACTTAAATGCAATATCTATTATCTTACCTTCACTTAGCTGTAATTCCTGTCCCGCTAGCGACAACCTTCTGTTACGTATATATTCATTAGCTGTCATTCCAGCCATTAAGCTAAATACTCTATGAAAGTTATAACAAGACATGTGTACCTCTTTTGCTACATTTTCGTAATTTATTTCTTCAAGAAGATTGCTCTCCATGTAATCAATTGCCTTTTGTAAAAACTTTGCTAAGCTCATCTATTCTCTCCCCTTTCACTATGTATTATAAGGTCTCCTTAAAATATCTTCTGGTCCTAGTTTGCCAAATTCTGTCCTGTATGCTTTTTAGCTTATTCAATTAAAAATCCACTATTATAATAGGTCATTCAAACTTAATGATATCTCCCAAATTAATTATTCTTTCTTTGTCTTTACCGTCGCTTGTTGTCCAAGAAATTTTCACTTCTGATGTATTAAAGATATTCTTAATATCTTGATCCGTTAGTCCATTAGAATAAAATACAGATTTAGAATCATATTTAGCATATTTATGCACCGGGCTATCATCAGTACCATAATTACCAAACCAATATCGATTTTTATCATATGAACTGATAACTGCTTTTAAATCAGGTACTGTAATCTTTCTATTTGATATTGCATCTGAGTTCTTTACATCTAAAGTAAATTCAATATTTTTAAAATCATTTTTGTTTGGATTATCTAATCCTTTAGTTCCTACGTACATAAATTCTTCATCAGTTAAACTGGATACATTCAATTTCACACTAATTTGAGGATTATTTTTATATTGGCCTACGCTATAAATACCTATACCTAATACAATACTTATAAAAACAATAACAAAAATTATTCTTTTCATCAACTTTCATCCTATCCAAATTAAAATTTATTACTTCAATATTATTATTTATAACTCAATCCTAATTTAAATTTATTTATACATTCTTTCTTATAACTCTGCATGGATTTCCGTAAGCAATCGTATCTGCTTGAATATCCTTTATCACAATACTTCCTGCTCCAATTACAACATTATCTCCAATTGTAACACCAGGTAGAATAATGACCCCTCCTCCAATCCAGACATTATTGCCTACTTTCACTGGCGCAGTTTGTGTTTTACAAAATTCAAAGGAACCATCATCTTTACTCTCTCCAAAACGTTCTTTTGCATTTGTTGGATGAAACGCTGTATATATCTGCACATTCGGCGCAATAAGTGCATTATTACCTATTTCAATTCTGTTGTCATCTAAAAATGTGCAATTCATGTTTACTTCACAATTGTCCCCAAAATAAATATTATTACCGTAATCAACATAAAACGGCGCAGTAATCCATAAATTATCTCCATATCCTCCAAGAAGTTGTTCTAATATGTTATGCTTCTTTTGCCTATCTTCTGAATTAACTAGATTGTAATCACGTATCAAATTTTTCGCCTTATGCCACTGTTCTAATAATTCTTTATCACCACAATCATACAGTAGACCTGCTAACATTTTTTCTCTTTCTGTCATCTTGACCACCTCAACAAATTATAAGTTATCTTTCAGTTAATTATAACATGTTTTGGAAATAACATACTTCTCAATTATTTTATCCATTACTATAATGATGATAATTTTGTTATACTTCAATCTATTAAATTACTACCACATAGCATAAAATATACTTTAGTTCCTTTTATACCTTATTATACCGTTGTAATAATTGGCGTGGTAATGTATACATTTCATAAATAAAATTAAAGAGTAGCAAACAAGATTTCTCCTATTTACTACCCTTTAAAAATCATTATTTAATTTGCAAAAATTCCTCATAGTTTCCTTTTCATCCTCTCCCCTGGATATTCCTAGGTGACTTTTGTATTTAAAAATAATTAATCTATGAAATGCTTTCAATTGCCAATAATCTCGGATTATTTCCTTCTTGAATTTTAATACACACTTTTGCTAATTTCATTTCTAAATTTTTTATTACTGTTTTTACTTTACATATAAAATAATAATCTTCCATATTATTAGTAACTACTGCTATAGGATTAAAGTTCCATCCATTGATTCCATCCACTGCTTCCCATAGCATTTGCTTTTCTTCTATTGTAATAATATTTCTAATTTCTAATTCTTTAACCATAATATCTCCTCCCTTTTCTTATAATCAATATTATCATTACTTCTTTACAGTTATTTTACAAACATCATAACTTTTTGTTAAAATATTATTACAAAAAAATAAAGACACAATAAATATTTCTACAAACTCTACCTTTATGTGTTGTTTTCTAATTTTATATTTAAGTATTTAACATAAATGAACAAATGGCTTAATAATATTGAATGAAAATAATAAAAACATGCTCTTATCATTTACACTTAAGTGAAAATAATAAGGCATGTTTTTTCTCCAATCAGGATGGTAATAAAATATATAAATTTTACAAATTTATAATTTCAATAATTCATATAAAGATAAAACAAAGTAAAATCCACCAAGTATTAATCCAATACAAGCGTAACTTTGAATTTTAATATTATTTTTCTTATATTTCATCAATGGTATTAAACTAACTACTATAGTAGCAGTTGGGATAATTATTATATAAGTACCTAAGATAGTATTTAACAAACCATCTACAATAAATAATGTTAAGCCTAGTAATGCTCCAACTAAAGAAAGTCTATTGTTTATCCTATTCAATTCCATTCAAACACCTCCTATTACAATTATACCCATTTAAAGCCAGATATTCAACATGAATTGCTACCACATATCATAAAGTATATTTTAGCTCCTTTTATACCCTATTATAGAGTTGTAATAATTGGGGATGGTGATGTATACATTTCATGAAATAAAGCAATAGCTTAATTGCTTCTAGCTACTGCTCAAAAATATCATATTATTAAATTAGAATTCTTTTACTAGCTCACTTCCAATATCGTACGCCTTCTTCATCAGGTCTTTATTAGAAATTGCAGAATCGCGAGTAACTAATCCTCCTCCTAAAAGAAATTTGCAAGGAACTTCAGTATTACCTTCAAACGTAACATTTAAAACATATCTTAGATGATTAAACGCTTCAAGCAGGAAGATGTTTCTTCTGGAGCATTTTGTGTAACTATAAGTGCAACCTTCTTTTCTTTATCAAATGACTTTTCTAAACCTTCTTTCATATATGCATATAATCTATCTATAGCACATTTTAGTTTCCCTTGAATTCCTCCCATGTAGTTTGGTGACCTAAATACTACTATCAGCATCATTGATCATGTCGTATATGTTTTGCATATCGTCTTTTATTACACATTTTCCAGTTCTTTTACATGCATTACAATTAATACAGCCATTAATATCTAGGTTATTTAATGAAATTGAATTTATAACTGCACCATTTGCTTTTGCTCCTTCTAACACTTTCTTTAAAAGAGTAGATGAATTGCCATTTGATCTTGGACTCCCCATTATTCCTAATACTTTCATAACTAAAAACACCAGCCTTTTCTAAATTTATTCTACTTGAATTTGTGCTTTTATTATATATAATTAATTTTAGATATAAAATTACGCACTTTTTTGTCTAGTACTATACCAAAAGGAGAGTATTATATGAAAGATGGTATTATAGATCCCTCTGTTTGCCCAATATCATACACTTTATCTATAGTTGGAGGCAAATGGAAATGGGTTTTAATGTGGATATTATCAACTATAAGGGAACTCAAATATATGTAGAGATACGAAAACTTCTCCCAAATATTACTCACAAAATCTTAATCCAACACTTGAAGGAACTTGAAGCTAATGGTCTTATTTCAAGGAAGGAATATTCACAAGTTCCACCAAAAGTTGAGTATTCATTAACAGAAAAAGGACAGACTTTAATTCCAATTTTAGAGCTTATGTCTGACTGGGGAAGCATTAATCTTCCTTAATAATAATTTTTATATAAAGGAAGGAGTACTAATTTTGAATACTATAAAATGTGAACGTAGAATATATAATTTTAAAAGCAATACTCATACTCATGAATATGGACAATTAATTTTGCCACTTCAAGGTGTGCTTTCTATAGAAACTGATTGTAAGAAATTAGACTTAAAAGGTGATTCATTATTCTTTCTTCCTCCAGATTGTCAGCATACTTTTAATGCCAATAATACTAATGAATTCTTAGTTTTAGATATTCCTAATAACATGCTTAACAAGTATGATATGGAAAAAATGCATGGAGGAAAAGACTTTTTATTTGATGATAAATGGGAAGCCATAAGATATTTATTACTAAATGAAGCTAATACTAATCAAAATTCTAATTCAATAAATAATTTATTTCTTTACTTTTATAATTTTATTACTAAGGAAAATCTGCCTAATTCCATCAGATATATAAACGAACATTTTACAGAAGAATTCGATTTAAAGAAATTGGCAGATATAGAACATTATAATACTAGTTATTATAGTGAGTGGTTTAAAAATAATATGAACATATCGCCTACTGAGTATATACAAAATTTAAGGGTAAAGAGAGCTAAAGAGCTCCTTTTAAATACAAACTTAACAATTTTACAAATTTCTCAAATGGTAGGTTATGAACATAATTCATCCTTTACTAAAGTGTTTAGACACTTTGAAGGAATATCACCTGCAGAGTTTAGAAAAACAATCAAAAAATAGACTAAAAACTTACTATATTTCAGCAAAGACTTACTTTGTCAAAATGATATAATATACAGAGAAAGGATGTGCTTTAGCATGAAAGAGAAAATTACTAAAATGATACAAAACTTTGTTAAGGAATACGAGCATAAAGATTATATTTCAACAAAATGGGGTGAGCCTTTAGTAGGCTTTGCTGATGCTAATCATCCTTACATCTTAAGTTTGAAAGAACTTATTACCCCTACCCATGGATTACCCACTGATGTACTTTTAGATGCATCAATTGTAATCGCATATTTTGTTCCATTCACTAAAGAATTGGCTCATACTAATAAAGCTCCTGGAGATATTTCCTCTCCTGAGTGGGCACTAGCTTATGAAGAAACCAATGCAATGTTTATTAAGTTAAATGAATATATTATCTCAGAACTACGAAAACTTGGGTACCATGCAGATGTTTCACCAGAATCCTCTACTTTTGATCAAAAGATACTAAAAAGCAATTGGTCTCATAGACATTTTGCTAAAGCTGCTGGTCTTGGAACCTTTGGCATAAATAATATGCTTATAACTAAGGTTGGATGCTGCGGGAGATATAGCACCATTGTAACTAATCTAGATGTTAATCCAGATTCTCCTTTGGAAGATGAACTTTGTCTTTATAAAAAGAATGGAAACTGTGGTGTATGTGTAAAACATTGCCCATCAGGTGCACTAACTTTAGATGGATATGACAGGCATAAATGCTATGTAGTGATAAGAAAAAATGCAGAATTATATACAGAATTCGGAAGCTCTTACACTACTGAATCTGGTGATTGTCCAAACAGTGTTGGCAGTGAAGTATGCGGAAAGTGCGTAGTAAATACGCCATGTACCTTTCTTTCTTAAAGTTCTATTTCAATGAAATTTTACTTTTAAAGGTTATAAAACATATGAGTGTTATGTCTTAGTTATCACCCATGTAGTTTTCTTTCTTCATCAAGTATGAAGGATGATATAGTTTTGTTGGTGGATAGTATTCATCGTGAGTATAAGTAAATCCGAGTTTTTTTAACAGCTTAGCAGATGCTGCATTTTTAGGATTGTGTCCAGCAAAAAGTCCATTAGCACTAAGATTATTAAAGGCATATTCTATAATAGCAGCGCATGCTTCCTTAGCAATTCCCTTTCCCCAGTATTTCTCTTTTAAATGAATCCCAATTTCAAATACATTGTTTTCAGAATCATATGGCCTTAAACCACAGCACCCTAAATTTTCATTAGTTTCTATTAAATATATTGGCCAATATTGAAGACTGTACTTATTATAAGTTTCTATTTCCTTTTTTAGCCTTTGTTGCACTTGTTCTTCTGACATCTTTCCTTCTGCTATAATAAATTTTGTCACTTCTGGATTGCCCCATAATTCTAAAGCGTCAGGCATATCATTTTCACTCCATATTGAAAATCCAATTCTTACTGATTTCAAAAAGAATTCTTTCATGGTTATCACTCCTCGTATAAATTATCTTGATGCACAAATCTCTATTTTTTAATTAATTATTATCTCTCAATATACAAATTTGAAATACCAAAAACTATAATAAGTACAATAAATAGATTCTCTAATTATCAAAACAGTTTCCGAAAAAATTTAACTATAGCTTCAATTATTAAACCTGCAATGACCATAATTCTTCCAAAAAGCATTCCAATTATAATAAATATTAAAACTACTATTACGCCTCGTAGAACATCCATTTTGATTACTCCTTCTGTTGTTTTTCTATCTAACATTCAAAATTCAATTTTATTCCGATTTAGCTTATCATTATCTATCGATTATAGCATACTTATAAACATTATTTTACATTTCAATTCATTACTATATATAAATTTATACATTGGTGGAATTTATCGTGAAGCTGCTTTAGAAAATAATTAAATACCTGATATTAGCTTATTTAAAAGCAATCAGGTATTTGATTATAACCATTGCATTCTATATCCTCTTATCTGCGTTTTATACCTAAAATATGAATTGTTGCTGCGATTATCTGAAAAGTTATCCCAACACCACATACTCCAATCCATCCAAATAGTCCCCAGAAAAATGTTCCTAGCCATGAACCTAATGCTCCACCACAAAAGTAAAATGTCATATATACAGCATTGTTACGATTACGAGCTGTAGCATCTAAGGTATTTATACGTGCTTGATTTGAAATTTGACCCGATTGAATTCCTAAATCCAACAATATTACTCCAATGATAAGTCCCCACATTTGATATCCAAAAATCAGGAACCAAATATATGATAAAAATGAAAACATGATGGCTATAGTTAAAGTGAATCTAGGACTTCTTTTGTCTGCAATTCTCCCTACCATAGAAGCTGCCAAAGCCCCTACAATTCCTGCTAATCCAAATATCCCAGCAGCCTGAGCTCCCAAATTGTAAGCTGACGACTTAAGTAAAAAAGATAGGGACGTCCAAAATATACTGAATGTTCCAAACATCATTGCACCAATTAATGACGCTTCCATTAAAATTGGTTGATTTTTCGCTAACCCTATTAGCGATTTAAGTAATTCTTTATAACTCATTGAAGAATCTGAAATAGATTTAGGAAGCCATAACTTAAATACTAGAATTAACAAAATCATCATTCCAGCAGCTATACGGTAAACAATTTGCCATCCTAGAATTGATCCTATAATTCCACTAAATACACGTGATAATAATATACCAATTAGTAATCCACTCATTACACTTCCAATCACTTTGCCTCTTTCTGCTGGTTTAGCCAGATGTGCTGCTAATGGCACAATTAACATTGGAGTAATAGAAGTCACCCCAACTATAAGAGAACTTAATAATAGCCACCATATATTTAAAGAAATTGATAAAGAAAGCAGCGATATAGCAGAACAAAATAACATTATCATTATTAAGCTCCTACGTTCCTTAATATCTCCTAGCGGAACTATAAAGATCAATCCTATTGCATAACCAATTTGAATCAGCATTGCTGCAATGCCAATTGTAGACGATGATACATTAAAGAATCTAGAAATCTGTTCAAGTAAAGGTTGGTAATAATATAGATTAGCTACACTAACCGCACAAGCTACCGACATTAGTACAATTAAAAAATTACTCAATTCAAATTCTTTCTTTATAATTATATCTGTGTTTTTATACATAAATATCACTCCCTCAATTCTTCATTAAATCACTTTAACGTAAACGTTAAGTGTAATGTAAAAAAGTACAGGCCCATACCTGTTACTTACTTTTAAGACTTATCTTCATTGTTTTTAATAATTGCTTCTATCCTACAAATATTGTTCTTACACTCAGTTTTAAACGTGTCTAACTCATTTATTTTCTCTTCAGCTCTTGCAATATGGCTCTTTAGAATTTGTATTACCTGACGTTTTCCTTCTAAAAGTCGTCCGTCTGTAAAATATAAATCTATAACTTGACCAATCTCCTCTAAAGTGAGTCCTAAATCTTTAAGCAGCTGAATCTTTTTTAGACGCTTAATATCCTCATTTTCAAATACTCGGAGTTCCCCTACTACCCTATTATTTCTATCTCCTAATAGTCCAAGTTCTTCATAGTATCTGATAGTTCTAGTTGTCAAATTTGTAAGCTTCGCAATTTCACCAATTTTATAGCTCATATGATTGCACCTCTTCTTAACGTTAACGTCAACTGTATATTATCATCCATTTTCAAGTTTGTCAACTATTGTAAGATTTATTATCTCCATATTATAAAATTATTCTGCCATAGTAAAAATTTTTTACATTTTTACTTCTGAATTCTTGCTCTATTTTATAGGAATACATATATTTAAAATTATAAATTCACCTTAACCCGCATGTTTCCTATAAATATTTATATATTTTCATAGTAAAATTTTTTTATATGAATATATTTTTATTTGTTTTTATTTGTACATATATTCCTATCTAAATATTTTTCTATAAATAAACTTACATAGAAACATTCAAACATATTTTCAAATTTTTATAGCTTTATATGAACCTATGAATATTTAAAAATATATAAAAATTTTAATTTTTTTCTATTTAAGTATTTATATATTTTCATATTTCTATTATATAAGATAATTAAATCTGTTAAGGATAATTTAATTACACCCTCTGATTTCCATTGATGCATATTTAAAAACAAATAACTAGGCTTTATTAATGAAATTAACTACAAAGAAATCAAAAAGCTAATCCAAATGGCATGCCCCTTCTATTGATGGTGAAGCCTTTGATATGGTAAGAAGCTATACCTTAAGGCGCTCAACAGTCCGAAGCTTAAGTAAAATAAAAGCTATCCATGACGATGCTAATGATATTATATTTTGTAAAGAATGTACAGTTTAATTCCCATAAAAGAACAAAAAATTTACAATAAGAATATTAAGCCTTAATCAATTTCTGAATCTCATTTAATAAAACTGGAAAATTAGTATATCCATCACGAGCAATAAAATGCTTTCCTGATGAAAGGATAATAAGATTTGCATCTAAAGATTCAGCTAAATTTTGTGTAGATTCTGTTGGAACAATATCATCATCTGTTGCAGTAATAACGATTCTTGAAGGAATTAAACTTTTTATTCTTTCAATATCAAGTGATCCATCTACAAATTCCTGAAGTCCTTCTGTTTGTTCATCCATGGGATTTTCATTTATAAAACCTGAAACAAGTATTACACCTTTTATTTTTATGTTTTTTTCAAGAATATAGCGTAGTGCCGTAACACATCCAAGACTATGCCCAATAAATATTGTATTTTCATTAATATCCAAAATATTTTTCCTAAGATGTTTAAGCCAGGATTCAAGATGCGGATCTTGTGAATCAGGCATATTGGGAATATAAATTTTAACAGGGCTATTTTTTAACTGTTCTTTCAACCATGGAAACCATTCTGCTTCGCTAGAAGATGTATAACCGTGAATAACATATATATTAGCAACTTTCATTTTACCATTTCTCCTAATTATATAAATATTTTTTATTTCAAACTATTGTTCAGGTTACTATTTATCTTTTCAGCAATACTTATTAATAATACTGCACCCTTATTTACATATTGCTTATGTTATATGAATAATTGGAATTTTGTTTTTAATACTTAAAATTATTTTACTCAAGATTTAATTATTATAGTTAAAAATCTTTATCTTGCTTTTTAAGCAATTCCCTTATCTCTACAAGAACTTTAAGGTTTTCTTTCAATATTTTTGTGTTAGTAGACCTATCAATAGCAAGTTGTATTATAATATAAGAAAATAATACTATAATTATTATAAGTATAAATTCCATAATGCCACTCCTCATTTTTACATTAAACCTAGCAATAATAAGTTATAAGTTAATCCTCCTTTTATTTGATTACTATTTTGATATATATTATGAATTATTATTAATATAAATCTTTAATGCTTTAATTAATAAGATAAGCGCATAAATACTTAATCCACCTAAAACTATAGGAGCAATAACTAAAAATGAAGATAGAACCTGTCCTAAAAATTGCATTGTGTTCATTGATATCCCTCCAATTTAATATTCATTACATCTATAATAATAACATAATTTGTAAATGCTACACTATTCAATTTAATAGATCATTATTATATTTTATTAGATTAAATCTACATATTAAATAGATTATATGAATAATAGGAATTTGAAAGTCACTAGTTATCTAATATTATTGGGTATACAACCTTAAATTCTTCACAAACAACAAGCATATCTTCTGTAAATTTTTGATCAATCTCTTTTAGCTCCATAGAGAAAATTTCAGAATGACATTTTCTCCAAGATGTAAGTGTACGATCAAACTCCCCTTCTTTATATGCATGTTCCTCCTTCACTTGGTTAAAAGGTACAATATATACTTTTATGGTTTTTGTGATACAAACAGCTTCTCCTTTTGTATTTAATATCAAATTGTATCCTCCAACTGGTGGCAATGGAGCATTTTCTGCAACATAACAAGGATACGCACTAGCTGTTGCAATTTTAATCCCTTTTAATACTAATTCAGCCAATAAATCTGGCATGTCAGGTGCATTTCCGCCAAATGACCATGCCTCGTAATCTTTAGCATTCATGTTAATTTTAATATATTCATTCCACATTTGTATTTCAGTCATTTTCTTTCTCCTCTTTATATAATCTTTCAATAAATTACAATTTATAAGGCTATCCAATATTGTTCAATAACACGATTTTCTCCTTTAATTAATACTTCATTTTCTTTTTTTCCTCCTTTTGATAAAATAGTTTTCTGAGAAGCAAAATTATCGTTATCACAAGTTAATAAAACTTTATTACTATGTAATATATCTTTACAATAAATCAATGCTTGTCTTAATTCTTCTTTTGCATATCCCTTGTTTCTTTCAGACTTTCTTACAGAATACCCTATATGACCACCATATTGTAAAAGATGCTCATTTAGAGGAACAATTTTTTTATATCATCGTCTATTCCTGAACGAGAAGTATTTACTGTCTTTAATCACCATTCTCTATCTATTTTGCCTTCTCTCAATTTTTCATTTAAAACCCATCCGATTATACCATCTTTCTTAACTAGAGTTTGTGTACTTGATTTTTCTATTATAGAAACTCTATCTCCTTTTTTAACAGAAAGATAATAATCTGTACAATCATAACAGCGCATTCCTTCCTTAGTTTTAAAAAGTTTGTCATTTTTCACCCAAAGCTCATGATTTGAAGAAATATGCCTACATAAACTGAATTCTTTCCCCTCTTTTAATACCTCTATTGCATTATCCATCCATGAAATCTGAATTGTATTTGAATTTGAAGCTTGCTCTTCTACAATTTCACCTATTAAAAAATCATCAACTGCATCAAAAGTAATATTTCCATCACCATTAATTATTAGTGCATTCAACTGTCCTTCCGATTTAATCATATTTCCGCCATCAATACTGATAATTTTTTGTTCCTCGTTTATAATTGGATTGCAGCAGCCTCTTTCTTTCCCATAATTTGCCGTTGGCCAATGTCCAACAATCACATATTTAGAAAAAACTAATCCTTTCTCAATAAATGCATCATTTTTGATAACCTCACTAATATGTTGCTCTTCTAAATTATCAGACGTAATACCTGCATGAGCGAAAATAAATTTCTCAGTTTCAATAATATGAGGTAATTGTTCTAACCAATTAAGCTCACAGCTAAAATTTTGTCTTATTTGTTCTTTAATATATTTAATATCTGATTTTTCATCTACTTCAATTGATAACTCCTGACACATTTCATTTAAAATGCTGTTTTTTCTAAACATCATATATCTTAATAGATTTTCATCATCAACTTCGCTTTTTATATCTTCCCATACCGTATCACAGTTTCCACTAACCACATAAACTTCCCTTATCATTGATATCTCCATTATGTATCTTAAAGTCTTTAAGCTCATCTCACCCTTTTCAATTAAGTCTCCAACCAAAATTAAAATATCTTTTTCAGTAAAACATATCTTTTCTAATACTCTTTTAAAGGCACTTAAATTTCCATGGATATCACTTATTGCTATAACTCTTTTATCTTTTTCAACTAAAATTCTTTTTACTACTGCTTTCAAAATCTTACCCCCTTATTTATATTAATTAAATACATAACCTAAAATTCCATCTTTTCTGTTTTCTAGTTATTTTAGCCGCCTTGATATTTTCATTTATTTTAAAACAAACTTCAAAGCAACATCATCTCTCTTAAAAGTAATCATATTAACACCTTCAAAGAAAATCTTCGTCACTTGTGGTACGGTACATCTTTCATTATCCTAAACTTTATTTATCATTTAAATATTTTTTATCTAGTCGAATGAAGTTCACATTATAGACATAATCACCACTTCAACCATAGTGAATAAATCTCCCAAATATAAAAAAGATAGAACACTTATCTCTAAATATTCTATCTTCATTATACTTCAATTTTTACAAGTTTTATATTAATTTACCATATTATCTACAATATTTTCATATTCCATTTATTAAATCTTATAAAACAGCCAGCTGCATCCATCAACATCATATTTAAACTTAAGTACCTTCTCAATATCCCCAATAACAGCACTGCAGGTAATCACCACATCTTATTACCACATGGCATTTCCATATCAGTACTTATAATCTTTCCTATCTTTCACCAGGCATTTGTTTTCTTCTTCAATAATAAATCTTATGGTATTTACTTTTTCATACCTTCTTAAGCCTCATTCTCCAAGCATATTCTGAAGAATATTTATGGTAATATTGTTCGGAATATATATTCTTATATTGTAATATTCTTCAGAATAAATATGGTACAGAATACTTATGGTAAACCATATTAGAATATCAGATATTTTATAAGTAAAAATATTAGTAAAGAAGAACACCTGGCCTAGATGTTTATTACTTCTTGTTTTTAGAATTCTGGATCCAATGAAATAACAGTTTCAATGACTATTCAGTCTCTTATTATCTCTGGATGCTCATAAACTTCATTAGGATTCATTCCAATCCTAAATCCATCATTTAGTTTTTCAATTTTACTTATATCTTCTTTACTAATTTCAAAATTAAATATATCTGCATTTTCTTTTATCCTTTTATATGTTGTTGATTTAGGAATGGTAGCAACTCCCATCTGCAAATCCCATCTTAATACTATTTGAGAAATTGTTCTCCCATATTTCTGTGAAAGTTCCTGTAAAAATGGAATTTCAAAAACTAACCCCCTCATTAAAGGCGACCAAGCTTCTAGCTGAATATTATATTTTTTACAATACTCCATCAAGTCTTTCTGAACAAGCCTTGGATGAAATTCTATTTGGTTTACTGCTGGTATAATCTCAGCATTTTCTATTAATTCTTTCAAATGATGTATTGTAAAATTACTAACCCCTACGGCTCTTATATATCTTTCCTTATATAACTTTTCAAGTGCCTTCCAAGTTTCTTTATTTAAGGATTGTGGCCAATGGATTAAATATAAATCCAAATAATCGGTCTTAAGTTTTTTTATAGATTCTTTGAAAGCCTTAAGAGTTTTCTCATAACCTTGTTCTGAATTCCAAACTTTATCAACTAAAAATATTTCATTCCTTGAAACATCACTTTCCTTCAATGCACAACCAATTACTTCTTCATTTCCATAAAAAGAAGCTGTATCTATATGGCGATATCCAATTTTTATACTTTCCTTTATTGCGTTACTAAGTTTAACCCAGTCTTCAGCATTATAAGTACCAAATCCAAGTAAAGGCATTTTAACTCCATTATTTAGAATCACATAATCGTTACTATTTTCCACCATTTTTCTTCCCTTCATGTTATTTATAAAAGTTGAGGCCTGCAACTTATTATATTATAATAAGTTAATGATAATTTTTCCCTTATACTTGTTATCATTTTAAATAAAAAACATTTCAAATTAAATAAAAAGAAAGGTAATTAATTTCATATGAAAATTAACAATACAGACATTAAAATTTTGAAGGAACTTCAATTAGATAGTCGTCTATCTATTAGAGAATTATCAAAAAGAGTCAACCTATCTCCTCCATCAGTTGCTGATAGAATAAGAAAATTTGAAGATAGTGGAGTAATTGAAGGATACACTATAAAAATAAATGAAGCTGCTTTAGACTTTTCCATACAATGTATGATTCAAATTGATATTAAAAATAGTAATTTTGAAAAATTCAAAGACTTTATTTATAATCATCCCCGTGTAATTTTCTGTTATAGAATTGCAGGTCATTCTTGCATATTGTTAAAATTAAGTGTTAAATCAATATCTGAAATCGAAAAATTTGTTGATTCTATTTCATCATTAGACTCTACAACTTCTACACATATTATATTTTCAGAAATTCCTATAAATAAAAGTATAGAGAAATTCTTTTTAGATTTCTAAATTTATGTGTTTTGAATTAGCTATATATAAATTTTTATATTCACAGGATTTATCAATTATCTTTTTTGCTATTCCTTTGTATTAATTTTTAAATGTCATCTTTGTGATGGATAAGTATATTCCATAAATTCTTCATGAACATTTCTTAACAATTCAGGAATTTTCAAATTCTGTGGGCAGTGATTTGCACAAATTCCACAAGATACGCATTGATCTGCTCCAGAGCCTGAAGGCACTAGATTACTTTGATAAACAGCTTTATCTATTACATGAGATTCCATTAGCTTCTGGCTGTTATAAAGCTTAAATATTTCAGGAATTGCTACACCTTTTGGACATGGCATGCAATATCTGCATCCGGTGCATCCAATGGCTTTCTTAGCTTCATAAGCTTCTCGTATTTTACTAATAAAATTCAAATCCTCTTCTGACATGACATTTGGAGCTGAATGTTCAAAAATTTTCAAATTATCTTTTAATTGTTGTAACGTATTTGTACCACTTAGGATGACAGATACCTCGGGCATATTATACAGCCATCTAAAACACCACTCTACTAATGGACGTTTTTCTGGATATTGCTTAATTAAATCACGCACTTCTTCTGGAACAATATTAAGTATGTTGCCTCCTCTAAGTGGTTCCATTATTACTGCAGCTAAACCTTTAGCCGCACCATATTTAAGACCTTCTACTCCAACTTGCTGATTTTCATCCAATATATTCAACTGTATTTGAAACATTTCCCAATCATATGCGTCTACAATTTCTTTAAATGCATTTAAGGTATTGTGAATCGAAAAACCTTTATGACTTATTTTTCCTTTTTGCACCATTTTATCTAAGAAAGTAAGACCATCAAATCTCTTGACCTTCTCCCAGTTGCCATGATTCATATTATGAAGAAGATAAACATCAACATGATCTGTGCCTAGCCTTATCAATTCTTCATCCAAGTATTTTTCAAAGTCTTCATGTTTTTCTATATTCCAAATAGGACTTTTAGTAGCTATATAAGTTTTATTTCTGTATCCGTCCTCTAATGCCTTTCCTGTTATTCTCTCACTTTCTTTGTAAATAAATGCTGTATCAATATAATTCACGCCATTGTCTATGGCATAACGTACCATTTCAATAGCTTCCTTTTCATCAGAAGGAAAGCGCATACATCCAAGTCCAAATCTTGACACTTGCATTCCTGTTTTTCCAAATTGTGAATATTCCATAATATTTCTCTCCTTTTTTAAATTTTATTAGTTTTAAGTACCTTTATAAAATGCCCTTAGAAATATTATCATTAAAATTCCTTAACTACTCTAGACCATTGCTGCAAAAAAATTGCCTAAAACTGCAACCTATTATAATTTCAACTTAATAAGCTGTATTGAATTCTTTCATCATATCGAGTATTATTTAGAATAACAATATAATTGATAAAAACATATTCTTAAATTAACAAAATTGATAAAGGATTTTTTAATTAAAGGCTGGTGAGTGTAAATGTTAACCCAAAACCCCCGCTCCATAACTTTATCTGAAGAGAATCCCTCTAATAAGCAGAAGTTAATCAACAAAATCATTAGTATGACTGAAAAAATTACAAATACTGATGGATATACTGAAACAATAATTCCTTTCCTTATTATTTGCAGACATAATTATGAAACTCCAGTGGTTCAAGGTGTATTATCACCTTCGTTTTGCCTCGTTCTGCAAGGTAGAAAAGAAGTTTATCTTGGCGAGCATATTTTTCAAGCAAATCCTGGAGATTATTTGGCGTCTGTAGTGGATATACCAGCCTCTGCCAGAGTAACCGGGTGCACCAACAACTCCCCTTACATAGGTATTCGCATTAGTTTTACCATGGAAGAAATAACTTCTGTTATGCTGGAGGCTGACATAAGCGTTGACAAGAGAGATAATAAGTTAATATTTGGAACATGTATTGGAAAATCTGATACTGACTTTTTAGAATTATTTGTAAGACTTCTCAAGCTTGTAGATAATCCCTCAAAAGCTAAGTTTTTATCTAAACTTATAAAACGTGAAATGATTTTTCATCTATTATCAGGAGAGTATCGGCACTTATTTTTGCAGCAGGTATTTTTTGACCAGCAATCTGATGGAGTTGGAAAAGCTCTTGCATGGATTAAAGAAAATTACACTCATTCATTTACTATTGAAGAACTTGCAAGATCCTTTAATATGAGCGTATCCGGACTACAACATAAGTTCAAGGCTATAACCTCACTGAGTCCAGTCCAGTATCAAAAAAAGCTGCGTCTTCAAGAAGCAAGACGTCTTATGCTTAGTGGCTCTATGGATGCAACAACAGCTGCACTTGAAGTTGGCTATGAAAGTCCATCCCAATTTAGCAGAGAATACCGTAGGTGTTTTGGCATGCCGCCTCTTAAAGATATTAAGGCTGCACAAAAAAACTACTCCCCGACTGACTTAGAAAGTTTTCTGAAAAGATTAAACCATTTTGAAAAGACGACCTAATTATAAAAACGCCTCACTTAACTTCACATTAAGCGGCGTTTAGTATTATGATTTTAAAAAAAGTAACTGTTTAAGTCATATGCAAATGGTCGTGGGTTTCATGGTGGGGGCGAATCGCTATGGGTAAATTTAATTCCATACATCATTTGCATTTACTTTTAGCCATGAAACTTTATTTTATTATTCTACTAATTTCCTACCACCCGTAAAAGCTCTATCCATGAGTTCTTGAGGTATGCTATATCCTGGAGCCTCAGTGCTACAAGCAAGTATATTATCAATTAGATCCCATCCAAAAAGTTTAGAACGCATCTTTAGGGATTCAAAAAGCTCACTACATAAATCTTCATTATCTGCAGCCTGTGCAAATACAGCAATAATCTTTTTTCCAGGATAACGTGGCTTGAAGTCATGCCCAAACATAGGACGTAAACGGTCAAACCAAGTCTTTGCCTGAGCGCTAAAGTAAGACATATAAATTGGTGAACTTATTATAATTCCATCAGCAGATTCGATGGCGCTATACATAGATTGTAGTTTGTCTTTTATAATACAGACATTCTCCTTTCTGCAATAATCGCATGCCTGACATCCTCTAATTCCAGTATCATTGAGATCATATACTATAATTTCTGCTCCTTCGGACTTTGCCCCTTCTATTACTTTATTAAGGAGCTGCGTAGAAATCCCTTTCTTTCTAGGACTTCCAATAAATGCTACAATTTTACTCATTTTGTTACCTCCATAATCTTGTTTCACATTATTAATTTGTGAAATATATTATAATAAATGAATACTCATTCAATGATTTTCCTTAATATATTGTATTAATTTTGTTAAGCCATTTTAAAATACTTTTGAGCCTAAAAATTTGGAACCTGGGCTATGATGTTAAATATTCATTTAAATTAATCATAAAGAATTTATTTTTTTATTGAAGTACAACTCAGTTCAATTATTTCCCTAATATTTTGTTCTGTAAATTCAAACTCTCCATTGAAATACTTTTTAGCAATCTGCATTAATGGACTAAAAGAATAAATAAACAATAGCTCAATATCAATTTCCTTAAAAACACCACATTTTTTACCATTTTCTAAAAACTCTACTAAGGGTCTGCCTATCATCTGAACTTCTTTATATATTTTTAAAACAAATGGTGAATTCATGAACTGTTCAATAAAGAGAAAATTTTCCTTATTGTTTATAAAGAAATTAATATAATTATTCAATATCTTTTTAAATTCAGCTTCTGTTGGTTGTAGAATATTAACTCCATTTGATACTTTTTGCTGCATATCTTTTTTAGCTTCCAAAAAAAGTTTTCTAAGCATATCATCTTTATTATCAAAATAAGTATAAACTGTCCCAGGGGCAATTCCAGCTTCTTTTGCTATCTTTGATATTGAGATTTCCGCTAACCCCACTTCATTTATTAGTTGTATTGCTGCTTTAGTAATCTTTTCTTTTTTGTCATCATCTTTATATCTCATAGTTAATTCTACCTCATCCTTTGGTATTATACTGTTTTACCAACTATTTTATATATATCTTTGTACTTCATATTTCTATATTAAATGATCATTCAATTAAAGTCAATGCTTTTTTTGAATGATCATTCAATATTCAAACTCTTAATAAGCAAAAGCTTATAAACTCTTGTTGATTAAAAATAATATCTTTTAATTATAATAACATACCACCAGATGCTTCAATACGTTGACCGGTAACCCATCCCATTTCATCCGTACATAAACTAGCCACAACACCTCCAATATCAGAAGCTTCTCCAATTCTTCCGAGTGCAGCATAAGAACCAATAGTATCTTTCAAACTTGGATTTTTAATATAAGTATCTCCACTAAATTCAGTGTTAACAGCTCCAGGCGCTATAGTATTCGCTCTTATACCTCTAGCTCCTAATTCTTTAGCCAAATATCTAGTAAAGACCTCTACTGCACCTTTTGCAGCAGCATAAAGTCCAGAACCTGGAGCTGTAAAGCGAGTTAATCCTGTTGAAGTGTTCACAATTCCACCTTTGTCAGCAATAAGTGGAATTAGTTTCTGTGTTAAAAAGAAAACTCCTTTAAAGTGTACATTAACTATTTTGTCAAATTCCTCTTCTGTAACTTCTAAAATAGGAGTGTGATTTGAAATCCCAGCATTATTAATTAAAAAATTAAACTGCTCTCTATTCCATTCATCCTTTAAAACATCTGATACCTTAGATGCAAAGGAATCAAAGGAAGATATATTATTTACATCAAGCTGAATAGCAGCAGCTTTACCACCATTTGCTTCAATTTCTTTTACAACTTCATCTGCTTTTTCTTTTTGATTATTGTAAGTGATAATTACATCTATCCCCTTTTTAGCTAATGATATTGCAGAATCTCTGCCAATTCCACGACTTCCACCTGTAACTAATGCAATTTTACTATTTTGATTCATTCAAAATCTCTCCTTTAAATATTTATTAATCATTTAGAAATTAATATCTCATTATTTATACTGCTACTTATATTTCAAAGATAGTATTTCCTTAATCATCAATTTTAATGTTACCCAATAAGATATAAGTCACTTGAAATTTAATTTCCTATGATTTATACTCATGTTAATACCTAGAGATACCTCTAGGTCAAGCTTTTTTTAATAAATTTTAAAGGAGATTTTAAAATTGACTTATACAATAAAAAATATATCAAAAATGTTTGGAATTTCTATATATACAATTCGTTTTTATGACAAAGAAGGACTTCTACCATTTGTCATGAGAAATAAATCGGGAAACAGAGTTTTTACTGAATCAGATGTGAGTCTATTTAGAACAATTTGCTGTCTAAAGAATACTGGCATGCAGCTTAAGGATATAAAAAAGTATATTGATTTCTGCATGGAAGGTACTAGCACCATAGATTCACGAAAAGAATTACTTTTAAAACATCAGGAAGTAATTTTAAACCAAATAAATGAACTCAATGAAAATTTATGCCTTATTCGTTCAAAAATAGACAAGTATACATCTCCTGATGCAGTCCAAATTATTAACGAAGAAAGAAAAAAAGTTCATGAGGAAAAATGTGAAAATAACTTACTATAGTAGTCAAACTTGTTATATACTACTAACTATTAATTGTTATATACTAGTTTAATCACTGCTTTACATGATAATAATGAAGCCACTAATGATGACTTGGCTAATCTTGAAAAGTGGATAAAAAATCTAAAATAGTAACGCTCATCTCCCCTTTTGATGTGTTACTATTTATTATATTTTATATGAGTCTTAAACTGCTTAGTAATTTTCTAGTATTCTGTATTAAAAAATGCCACATTTTTACTTCTATACAATGTGACATTTCAATTTTATATTTATTTTTTGTAAATTAATATATCTTAGCTAAAAACCTAGGTGCTATCATTAATTTAAATTATACTGCCCATATTTATTTTTTAGCCTATAACTTCTTTTGCCATATTAACCATATCATCCTTACTTAATTCTGTATAACCCATATTGGTAATGGAATAAGATATTCCATCTTCATACCACATGACTGTTTGATCTTTAATAACCTTCACCTTTGTATCCTTGTCTCCATATCCAATTTCAAGAACCCCTTTATCTTCTAAGTCTTTTTCTTCATCTGTTGGTTTATATCCATCTGGAACTGTCTTGTATTGGCTGCTAGTGTATATAATTTTAACTCCATTATATTCTTCTGATACGGCATTTTGGTGTATTTCTTCATTGAAATATTTCTCATCTATTTTTTCAGCATACATAGTCAAACCTTGGTCTTTTTCGGAGCCATCTTTTTTATAATCAAAATCTGCACTCTTATACTTTTGAGTAGCATCTCCTTTATCATCTCTGATTTCTTTGTTTGAATAGTTAAATTTAATAAATTCAAACCCATTTTTAAAGGATTCAACATATTTAGGTGTAAAACCAACACTCTCTTTTACTTTATCTGCACTTGGAAAAGTTTTAACTTCAGTCAGATGAGATGAGGAACCAAATATTACAGGAAATTTAGTTGCTGCAACACATGTAACACTTGTTGCAATGATGAACATTACTGCAATTATAACTGTCTTCGATTTTAATAATTTATGTTTCATAATAAAAACTCCTTTACTATCCTTTTCTTTTAATATTTCATTTCTGATTTTGAAAAACATATTTTCTGGTACTGAAGCATTATCTGATTTTTCAATTAGGCATTCTTTAATATTTTCATCTATATTTTCATTAAAATTTTTATTCATTAAGTCTCACCCTCTTTAAATTTCTATGATTATATTCATCATCACATTTAATTAAACTGCTTTTTAATTTTTTTCTTGCACTATGAAGTCTCGATTTGACTGTCCCTTCAAAGGATCCCATTGTTTTTGCAATTTCCTTAACTGTAAGACCATTAAAATAATATAGAACTATTACTGTTTTTTGTTTTAAATCAAGCTTTTCAATTTCTTCATAAAGATTATTATTTTGCTCCTTTGTTAAATATTGCTCTATAGAAGTATCTATGCTTTTTTCATCTGATTTTTCAAATATATTTTCAACTGGCAGTGATCTTTTATCTTTTTTTGCATATCTCCATGCAATCCGCGTAAGCATTTTAAAAAACCATGATTTAAAAAATTCAGCATTTTTAAGGCTTTTAATATTGTTGTAACAGTTTATGAATGCTTCTTGTACAATATCTTCACTTGTATGCTTATTACCTGTAATAAGATATGCGTATTTAAATGACTCATTTTTATATATTTCAAACAGTTCACCTAATGCGTTCATATCACCAGACTGGATTTTTATGATAAGCTCTTCTTCACACAATTTACTATCTCCCTTAACTTCTTATGGATGCATCTATATATTAGAGACATTAGGTTCTTAATTGGTTCATCTTTAACAAAAAAATTAATAGTTATCCTACATTTCCCATGTGTTGTTTAAAATATTATACTTCACTTATTATAAATTTATATTAATTTATAATATTATCCACAACACTTTCCATATTCCATTTATTAAATCTTATAAAGCAACCAGCTGCAAGGTTAAATTTGATATGTAAGATTAAATTTTATATAACTACAATTCAGTTCTATATTTTCATCCATGAACTTTTTACCAGTAAAATATTGACACCACTTCATTCATATGGTAAGCTGATTTTAATCAGTCTATAGTTATAGACTAAAAATTTTAAGGAGATGTATAAATTTGAGTATTTCAAAAATCCCACAGTCTGAATTGAATGTAATGAAGGTTATATGGGCACATAATGAGCCTTTATCTTCAAAAGATGTTATTAAGGAATTAGAAGAACAAATTGGATGGAAGAGAACAACAACATTAACTTTGCTATCTAAATTAGTACAAAAAGAATTCCTAATGGCAGAAAAAATCAAACTATATACTTATTACAGTGCATTAATAAGCAAGAAAGAATATTTGGAATTTGAAACAAAATATTTCTTTACTAATATTCATGAAAATTCCTTAAAAAGTTTAATCACTGCTTTACATGATAATAATGAAATTACTAATGATGACCTGGCTGATCTTGAAAAGTGGATAAAAAATCAAAAAGAATAATTTATATTTTGAGGTGGTTATATGGCTCAAGCATTATTTACCAATATATTGAGAATAGCACTAATCAGTAGTATTGGAATTTGCATCATTTTACTTTTAAAGAAAACCTTATTTAAAAAATATACTCAAAGTTTCAATTACTACATTTGGCTTATAGTCATAATTAGAATGATTTTACCTTTTAAAATTCCAATATATCTAAACCAAAATCTTATGATTAATAAGCTCTCTACCTTCAGCTCTTTAAATACAGATAAAGCTATAAGTGAAGCAAGCAATAATGGTATCTCACTTAACAGTTCATCGAATACTAACCAAATCATTGATGCTACAAAGCATTTTAATATTAATACATTTGAAATTCTAAGTTATTTATGGTTAATTATAACTCTGATAATTATTATATATAGAATTTTTTCTTATTTAAAATTAAAAAGAACTATATTAGATTTATCAATTAATGTCCAAGATGAGAAAACAAATTATATATATAATGACTTGCTAAATGAAACAACGATAAAGAAAAATATAATATTAAAAATTTCTGATTATACTTCTGTACCATTTGGAATCGGTATTTTCAAGTCTTATATAATATTGCCAAAAATAGATTATGAAGAATCAGAAGTTATCTGGATTTTAAGACATGAGCTTATGCATTATAAAAAGAAGGATTTGATATATAAATTATTAGTTATGGTTGTTACTTCAATTTATTGGTTTAATCCTTTAATTTACGTAATGAACAAATATATAAATATTGAATGTGAGCTCTCTTGCGATGAAAAAATACTACACAAGTGCGATTTTAATGAGAGAAAAAATTATGCTTTAACACTTCTAAACTCTTTAAAACAAAGCCAATCTAATCTTAATTATACAAAGCTCGCAACTGAACTTGGAAATAAAGAAATATTAAAAAGAAGGTTTGATAATATGTTAAATAGAAAAACTAAACGTGGAATATTCCTTGGAGCTATAGCTATAATAATTGGTATTTGTTCTTTAGGTGCAGTATCAACTAAAGCTGCTCCTAATGTTTTAAAAGAAACACAAGAAAGTATTGACACTAGCTCAGATAAAAATGTAATTGAACAATATAGTATTGCGACCAGTAGCTACAAGGGTTACTACCTTATAATAAAAGATCCAACAAGAGTAAAAATAGCATATTCATCTAAGCTCATGACCGAAGAAGAAACCACAAGTGAAATTGCTAAAAATAATAATGCTGTGGCAGCAATTAATGGCATAAGTTTTGGTGATTTTTATCCAGAAGTTAAATTGTTCGGAGGGAAAACCCGAACTGGAATAGTCTTATCAAATGGGCAAGTGATATATAATGGATTGAAAGATGACCAAAAATCAGATTTATTTGCAATAAACAAACTTGGACAATTAATTGTCGGAAGTTATTCCTTAAATGATTTAACTCATCTTGATGCCCAGGAAGCATTAACTGGTTTTCCTTCACTTGTAATAAATGGTGAAAAGACTCAAATTCAAGGAGATGGTGGATTAGGTGCTACTCCAAGAACAGCAATTGGACAAAGAAAAGATGGTGCTATAATCATGCTTGCTATAGATGGTAATTTCGACGAAAGTAGTAGTTTAGGTGCTACAATAAAAGAAGAACAAGAAATCATATATGAGTTAGGTGCAGTAAATGCCATAAATTTAGGTGGTGGTAAGTCCACAACAATGTATTATACTGATGAAGTCATTAATAAACCTTCAGATGAAAATCGAGAAAAAAAAGTTCCAACAACAGTAATCGTAAAATAAATTCTATAAAAGTTTATTAGATTCTTATAAACCTAAAGAGAAGACAACTTTGTGTAAAAAGCAAAACTATCTTCTCTTTTGTTGTTTGAATTTCTATTTTATGAATAATGTGATATTTAAAATTACTATTTGTTTTTACTACTACACCAATTAATACATACTAGTATTATAATTCTTACAATTGTAATAGTTTAACAATATTATCCCCCATTATAATATGTTAAAACCGTATTTTTCTGATTTTCAGGACAATAGATTATACTTCCTCCTGTACTATATAACTCAAACCCTTCAACATTAATAACTTGATATAATGTTGAAATATCATTACGCCCAAATATTAATGTTAATATTTTGTTAAATACCTCTTCGCTAGACTTATACTTAATATTAGCAACTGGTTTCCCAAGTTTCCACGTATGCGATGAATCTGCATCTAATACGTGAACATAGGTAACACCATCCATTTCAAAATATTCATTTGTAGCATCGCTATTTGCTTTAAGTCCCCAATATCCAATTTTTCCTGATTGCACTATAATAATATTTTTAGAGATACTTTTGTTTCCTGAACGCACCATAGTGACCCAACCAATAGGAACCAACTCTACTAAAATGCTTATGATTAAAAAAATTATTGGAATAATAATATAGCGTTTTTTAGGAGTCTTTCCCATACGCTTTTTTATTGTCCAGATAATTATAAATACTACATTCAGCATTATAAAGAATAATGCTATAAAAAATAAAAACACCATTATTAAGAAAAATCCTAATACCACCATTCTCCCCCCATAATTTAAACATATTAAAAATATACTTAATGCTTAAAAATTCACTTTAGTGCAACAACTTCAAATTTGCGATTTGTAAGCCTTAAATTACTATTTTGGATCAATTATAACATAAATTCAAAATGCCTCTGCAGATAAAAGTTCACATGTTATCATCTCTAATATAATCATTAAAAAATTGAGGAACTTTTTTATCATTTATTTCACTCTGATTAGGTGATTGTTTAAGAATTTTTTCTATATTATATCCACCTGATACAGGGAAAAAAGTAAAAATCCCATAATTAATGGCTGATTTGGGGCAGGAATATACACATCTCATACAACTGTTGCAAGAAAACTTAAACTTAATTCTTCCATTACTATCATATATATTTCCGGCAGGACAATTCCTTATGCACAGTCCACAATGAGAACATGCTTTATTAACCTTCAAATATTTTCCAATTAAAGGGAATATCCATGAAGTTATAAACATAACCATTTCCATAAGCACCTTAAGTCCAATTCCTGTTTTGAGTATTCGTCTTTCACCGCTTATAACTTCTCTGCACATGATAGACACCTTCTTAGTTGTTGCTTCATAAAGCTTCCTTATAATTATATCATCAAATTTATTTATCCAATTACTGCTTATGGAGAATAACCTCTCATAAAACACTTCATATCCTTTTCTTGAAAGCTTTCTTATTATTGGTTTTGAAGCATTATAATTAATCGGTGCTATACCTCCTGAAGTTCTAAAAAGAAATACCTTTTTGTTTTGTGCCTTAGGAAGACACTTAATAAAGTCATATACTATATTGGGAACTCCAAATCCAATAACTTGGCATCCAATTCCAACTAGATCATAGCTTTCAAGATCTATTTTAAGATTTTTCTTTAGAACATCTTCAATCCTTAGAATACTAACCTTATATTTATAATTCACAAATCTTTCTTTAATCACATTAGCAACAAGTTCCGTATTTCCTGTACCTGAAAAATAATAAATTATAACTGATTTCATATTTCAACACCCCTTTTTTACTTCTTCCCTTATTTTTAATGACTTGATAAAATTTCTTCACATTGGTATACTATTAGTATACAGGTATACTTGCAGTATACTTAATGTCAATTTCTTTGTCAATAGATGGGAGAGATGTTTTTTGAAGGAATTAACAAAACGAGAGCGTGAACAGTTTGAAAGAGAAGAAGCTATTGTTTCTACGGCTGAAGAATTATTTTGCGACCATGGATTTGAAAAGATATCTATGGACAATTTAGCTAAAGAATGTGAATTTACTAAAAGGACAATTTACAGATATTTTACGTGTAAGGAAGACTTATTCTTTGCTGTTGCATTAAGAGGTTATAAACGTCTTTTTGACATGATAAAAAATGAAAGTCAAAAAGGAAATACAGGCTTTGAAAAAATACGTTTATCTTACTATGCCTATTATGATTATTTTTGCAATTTTCCAAAACTGCTGCAATTAACAAATACATGCGGAGTTATAAAATCAAATTCTGAAGGTATAAACATCCCTTATCGTGAGAAATTCACAGATTTTGATAAAAGTTTATTTGAAGAACTAACTAAGATGTTTTATGAAGGGAAAACAGATGGAAGCATTCGTTCTGATTTAGAAATATCTACACTCGCCTTTTCCTCAATTTTTGTTGCTACAGGATTTTTTCAAATGCTTTCTTTATCAGGTAGCACCTATACAAATTATTTTGGTTTAGACAAGGAAGATTTTATTAAATTCACAATTGAAATGTTATTAGATTCTTTGAAACATAAGTAGTCTTCAGATTACTTATTACTCTATTTGAATTAACTAATGGTTATTGCCCTCCTCAAGCAATAACCCTTAGTTAATTTGTTATTTATTTTAATATCCTTTTTATATCAACATTATTATTTCGAGTAATTGAAAGTTTTACTTTTCCATTAGCATTGCTTCCTACAAGCTTAAATCTATACTCTCCTTTTGTTAACTTTATTGTTTTGTTTCCTTGGTCTGTTCCTTCTAATATATTTTCTATTTTCTTTTCTGGATTAACCAAAATCGCCTTAAAATCACCACTGTTAACTTTTGAATCATAATCTAATGTAATTTCCTCATTATCTGTTGATTTTAAAATCCAAACTGTATCAACACCAGAAAAGCCACCATATTGGAATTCTATATCATTATCAGAATAACTACTAATATTATATGTTGTATGAGTGTGATCCTCAGATTCTTGTGCAATTCTTTCATTATCATTATACATACTGCTATATATATCTTTTTTATTATTACTTGACCCGCAGCCGTTAATAGTGCTAATTAAAAATACTATACATATACCAAGTACAAATTTATTCCTTATGTTCAAGTTTAAGCCTCCCCTTTAATCTATCTTTATTAGATAATCAAGCCCCCTCCTTTAAGAAGGACTATTAAGAAGCATATTTTTTCTTCCAATTATCACACCATTGCTCATAACTTAACCCTGTTATCTCCTCTAGTGTTTTCCCATCTAATGAATAACATCCTCCTACAAAATCTCCATCTGGAAATGATGTTCCTCCAATAATTTGACCATCAGAAATTAGAACATAAACATTAGTGTTAACATTATAAATCTTTTCTAAAGGATGATTTTTAACTATAAAATTATATCCTATAATTTGTTTTCCAAAATACTTATCAGGTTCTACTCTCTGCACTCCCCATACTTCTGAATAATCTCCACTTGATCCCCAAAGCATATTTTTCTCCAAAATGTACTCACTTGTTTTTCCTCTGGAAGTAATAATTTTATATCCTTGATCTGCAAGGTAGTTCTCTGCTGTCTTTTCATCTTTTTCAGAATCTGCTGAAACGTTTTGTGTACTTTGAATCCATGCTCCATCGGAACCTATCTTATATCCATCTATAGTTGTATCGTGTTCCATATAGCCATCAGAATTGAAATAATACCATTTACCATCAATTTCTTTCCATCCTACTGTCCATGAATTTCCCTCTGTATTCCACCAACCGTTAGAATCTTGTTTCCACTTTGCATTTACTCCAACTGAATTTAATGTTAATACTGACATTACTAGTAATGAACTCGCTATCAATTTTAACTTTTTCATCTTACATTAGCCTCAATTCCATTTTTATTCCCATATCTATTTTTCCATTACATACAAATTATAACACATCTTGTAACTTCAGTATTGTTCGATTTTTAGAGAATATAGTATTTCTTTACTTATAAAAATTATATTCAAAAACTATACTGACATTACACCATCATTATAATTCCAGAACCATCATGTTCAGATGGTCCTTTTTCAAATCCAATTTTTTATAAAATACTTCTTTATTTTTAGCACTCATAACTTCCAAGCATATCTTACACCCTTTTGGTTTTTGTTTTTCAATATAGTTCTTTATTTCTTGTATCAATAAACTTCCAACGATTTAATTAAATCTGTAATCGTATTATATGTTCTTTTCCAGTCTTCAAAAGGTGTATCAATAATAATTTTATCAATAGGAAGTTGTTCTAAAATTTTTAATTCCACTTTCTGTCTTTCTTCAAGGCATGAAATATATCCATCAAATCCATTAAAACAATTTGCCTTTCCATAACCCTGTAACGTATTATAATCAATAACACTTTTCAGCCATTCATCATCACGTTCCATAGCAATTTCGGAAACTCTTTCTTTGACTTTAGAATTTTGTAAATAAATCACAACAGGATTTAAAGTCTTGATATATTCAAAAATATTTATTATGTATTTTTGAATATCTTCATAAGAGTAATTAAATCTCATCATCATTTCACATAATGGATTCTGTAAAAAACAACAATTAAAAACATAAATTCTATCTTCTGTATATGCCTGTTTTTCAAATTCGGCCCAATGATTTAGCATTACTGTTTTTTCTCTTTCCCATGGCAGACAATCATATATTTTAAAAGGAATTATTTTATCAAATAACTCCCTATTTAGCTTGAAAAGTGGTATAACTAAACCTGAATTTTCCTCGACTCCAATATTCTTGACTTGCTGTAATTCGGTATTACTCAATATTTGCAAATCATTACTTGTCATAAATGCATGAAATTCATAGTCAGCAGGATGTTCTAAAGCACTCTCATCATAGTATAAAGTAGCATGTCCTTGCTTTAAAAGAAAATCTGATACAAATCTACCTGTAGTACTTTTACCAGTGCAAGGTAATCCTTCTATTATAAATAACTTATTTTTCAATCAAAAATTCCTCCAATATTTAAATTTATTGTCTATCTTCTAATACATCCATCGTCTCCACCGCTTTTGTAATAATTTACTATAATGCGTTAATTATAACATATTTTATTAATACAATATGTTAGATTTTCAAACTGCATTATTATTAGCTAAACTTTTAATCATTGTAACTGACATTTGGATATTAAAAGTGTACTTTTGGAAAGTATTATATTTATTGGAAACTTTATTAGGATTAGTATGTACATATAGCCTGATGAAAATATATTTTCAGAACTTTAAAAACACCAAACAATATTGATAGGGGGATTTGTTTTTATGAAAAGAAAAGTTATTAAGTCATTTAATATGATCTTAGCATGTGTAACTGCTATTTCTATGTTCTTTATCACACCAAGCAATGTGTTTGCAGCGGAACAAACTACTTCAATTAATCTGGAAACCTCACAAGAAAAGCCATCATCTTTAAAAGATGCCACTTATTTAGGAGTTACCGATTCAGATAATGATCTTATTTCTTACAGGCTGCAGGTTACAATGAAAGACAGTAAAATAACTAAAGCAAATTTTTATATGTGCTTTGATGGGTGCGAATACACATCCGATACTACAGCCTACTTGTTAAACAACCAAATTATGGGCATGAAAAATCCTGTAAGAAGAGCAAGATATGAATCAATGAATAATACCTTTACTGATAATGCCTTAGCTGCAAAATCCTATAATGAAAATTTAATTGGTATTTCTAACCCTAGTGAATTACCTCAGCCTTCAACCAATAAAGAAGTATATGCCGCACTACAGGAAGCTTGGAAAAATATTATGGAAAATCAACTTATTGTTATTGAACATAGAGACGAAGCGCTAGGTGATAATAATAATGTTCTTCATGACTGGAACGAATATATTCCTAAATATGTACAAGATCATCAAAATTCAAAGGTACCTATGGTTATGGTGTTACACGCTGCAGGTAACAATATAGAACAAGCTGAAGGCTTAGGTTTTCCATATGTGGGAGCAAAGGCAAATTTTATAACTGTTATTCCAGCTTCAACTACACCTGGATTTTGGAGTGAACCAAATTCTAAATCAACTTCTTATAATGATGAAGAATTTCTACTTAAATTAATTAATGCTGTAGAAAAACATTATTCAATCGATACTCAAAAAATATATATGTCAGGAATATCACTTGGTGCAACAATGACTGCTGATATGGGCCTATTACATCCTGAAATTTTTTCGGGAATAGATGTAGTTGCAGGTGGGCCTTCATTAAACGCTGATACTGTTTCAAGCATTCAAAAAAGAGTGTCACAAAATTTGACACGTCTTCCGATAACATTTGGAGTTGGAACAGATGATGGTGTTAATTTCTTAAAGGCAGATAGTAATTCCAAACCTCAACTACGTACTGAATACGAGTCTTTTTTCAACACACTTAAGAAAATGAATAATATATCTTTAACAACTTTTGATGCTAATTATACATTCGGCTCTCCTCTTAAAAATAGCCAAACTCTTGAAAAGTACGGTTATAAAATTAATACTGGTGAATGGTATAGTAATGATAATTTACAAAAGACAGATTATATGATGATGTGTACAGTTAATGAAATGTGGCACAGTAATCCAAATCCATATTATGCTGAAATGTCATGGAACTATTTAAACAAATTCAGTAGAAAAGCTGATGGAACTTTAATTCAATTACCATCGTAATTATAAAATGCTTAATTCAACCACTACAAGAATGTAGTGGTTGAATTGTATCTTAATTAATTATTCTTAGTCTAAGTTTAAGATTGTTTCAGTTTTGTTTAGTTTTGTTAATTCAACACTTGTCCTCCATAAATCCTTCCTATTTTCTTTGTTATAGGAAAGCTCCGAAGATTTTATTTCCTTTGTACCTTGAAAATATTTACCTGTAACTTCGTTTAATTCAGGATTAATCACTAAAGATGCTAATGCTTTACCTGATTTGTCAGCAGTATTAGCATTTGGTCGAAATAAAGTAGTAACAGGGAGAATATAGTCACAAACAAATTTCATTAAAGGAGGAAAAGTTCGAGAAAACCCTGTACCTGGCATCTGTCCAGGATCAAAAGCATTTACTGTAATATTCTTATTAGTTTGCTTTTTTATTCTTTCAGCTAACTCATAAGTGCAGTATATATTACATAATTTTGAAGTAGTGTATCGACGTTGACCGATTAACATCATATTTTTATTTTCACTGGTTTCTTTAGGATAAGCTAATAATCTGCCATTCTCATATACAGGCTCAGCTATCCCTGTTTTTCGTAATGGGTCATGAGTTGCGCTACTAACAAAAACTATTCTACCTGAATTGATAATTTTTTCTGATAGCATATTAGCTAATAGAAAATGTCCAAGATGATTAGTTCCAAAGGTACTTTCAAAGCCATCCTTAGTATAATGAGTTTTATCAACCATGATTAATCCCGCATTGCAAACTAGCGCATATAGTGGTGGATAATCTGAATTTGAAAATTTGCTTACAAAATTTCTTACAGATTCTAAAGATGCAAGGTCAAGTTCCAAAGAAGTTATATTGTTATTATTCGTTTCCTTAATTAGTGAATTTACTGCTTCCTTTGCTTTAGCTGCATTACGGCAAGCTAGTATAACATTATTATTTTTATTGGCTTTAGCAATGTATTTAGCACATGCATAACCTAATCCTGAGTTCCCCCCAGTTATAATAATGGTTTTTTTATTTAAATTCATTTCAGTTAACATAATTACACTCCTTCTCTAAAAGTGGGATTAGTATATTTTGTTATTGACACCGTCAACTTAAATTCATTATAATCTAGAACATTGACAGTGTCAACATGATGTTGTAAAATTAATTATAAATATATTTGGAGGATACTATGAAAAGCATTAATGATACAAAACAAAAGCTAATTGATGTTACAAGACAAATGATTGATGTTAATGGTGTTGATTCAGTCAGTATGCGTGATCTTGGAAAAGAAATGAATTTATCTAGAAGTGCGGTTTATGTATATTTTAAAAATAAAGACGATTTACTTGCAGCCATTGTGACTGAAAACTTTGAAACGCTAAAAAATCGCCTTTGCAAATCAATTGAAGAAATAAACAATCCTAGAAAGCTTGTTTATGAAGTTTTATATACTTTTTATGATTACGGGATAAATAATCAAGAGCATTGTGAATTAATGTTCCGCAAACAATGGCCCAAAGATCAATATCCTAACCTACACATTTCAGCCGTTGAAGTATTTGGACTCATCTATAAATCTTTAGAAAAAGCTTATAAGCAAAAATGCACTATCAGTAAATCTCCGAAACAATTGACAGCAATGGCATCTGCATTTATTTACGGTCTGGTTGAGCTTAATTCTACTGGACATTTAGAACCTGAGAAAGGATTAGATGATCCAACTGGTTTAATTAATTCATTTTTAGATTTAATTTTTCTATAAGTTTATAAACTGGTACGCCCCAACATTCCCGTCAAGAGCTTATATGGTGAGGGCTATCCACTTTTAATTATTATATAAAAACTTTACTTATTCATGATAGGGTTTGCTATATCAGTAACAAGTGATATAACTTTTAATGTACCCTTTTTTAGTATTTCGTAGTATTTTGAGCATAAAAAATACCGCAAATCTATTCTCATTATAAAATACTGCGATATCCTAACTTATTATTAAATTTTCAGATATAATAACATGTAAAGCAACTCTACAAATTTTGAATTTATCGGTTATCACTCGATTATTAGTAACATATACTTAACTTTTATCTTTTTTAGGACTAACTACAATATAAGTGTTACTGTATAGTGGCATATATATATTCTTTATATTCCACATTATTTTAAAATCCTTATAATTTACTTTACGGTTACATATCCCTTTTTCATTGGTAATATTACTTAATTTTTCAATAGATTCTGCCATATAAAATCCATCTTCATCATATCCTGTTACAGGAACAAAATGACTTCCTTTTGAATTAGGACTTGGATGAATAAATACAATTACTGGCGCTCCATTATTTAAATCTTCTTTTAAATTATATATACTACCTTTTTTATATTTAGTTTTTAAATTATGCTTTCTTAAAACAATTCGAATTCCAAGTGGTGTGACACCACCTGGAACTTTACAGGGAAAATGTTGATACAATGTATTGCCATCAGAATTAATGTTAAAATGTCTTAAAACATATGCAGTGGCAAAAGCAGCACATTTATTTCCATGTTGAAAATCAATCCTATTTTTCATATTAATGCTGAACTTTAGTGGAATTTCCCTCCTCTTTTTTAACTGTAGTATCGGAACAGACATAATTAATGCATCAATTACTATAATCCAAAATATTGTTATAATAACATATTTCAGGAAATTAAGAATTTCAATATTAAAACTCATACCAAACCTCCCAAGTATCACATAAAGTATTTATTATGTTGCTTTACAAAGTACAATTTATCCTTTGGTTAATTATAGCACATTTGTAAATATCACACTATTTTGTTTTCAAAGAACATATTTTTTATTTACTGAGTCAAATCTACAAATTATCCATTACTTTTTTCCTACTACAATACCAATGAATGCTCCCAAAAAAGCACCTACTGCTATGCCTATACCAACTTTATTAAAGACTACACCTAATCCAGCACCTATTGTCAGGCCAATTATTATATATTTTTTGTTGTTTTTATTGCTGTTATTTTGTGTCAATGCTTTCACATCCCTTGTTTATATATAATACAATTATTAAAAAATTTCCTAGATATCAAAAAAGTCCTTGTAAACGCCGAAAAATCGGCATTTTCAAGAACTTTAAATCAATTTCCATTTCTTATATCTTTTAACAGTCCTTCAAACCACTCTACATTTACTAAATGATGAGAATGCGAATTTTCCATCATTTTCCTAAAATAAGTATGAAGAGTGTCATCATGCTCAAGCGATTGTTCTAATAAAGAAATTTTCTTTTTAGTTTGTTCAATTTGTATTTCTACTAGTTTTATTAAATCCTCACTTTTATATTCATTAGCAAATAACATTGCTGCATAAAAGGATAGATTTATATAATCAGTCTTAGAACCATATTTATACATTAATTTTTCAAATTCCTTCTCTCCTAGTTCAGTGATGATATAATTATTCGTTTCTCTAGTAGTATCTGATTGGTTAATTTTTTTAATATATTGTTTTTCTTCTAATTGTTGAAGATTGTAGTAGAATGAACCTTTAGTGAAACTTACTATATATTTATAGTGCCTCTCTTCCATTAAGGCTAATAATTCATATCCGTAAGAACCTGGATTTTGTTTTAACAGCCCTAAAATTAGTAATGGTATCAAAAAAACATCTCCTTTATGCTCTTCATCGAAATTATATTAACGGTTATTTCATAATTATAGGGTTTAATCATTGTTAGTTTGCATTACTTGAGATACAAATTCCTCATATGATATTTTTCCTAATGCAAAATCCATACTTTTCATATATATCTTTTCTGTTTTGGTATGTGTTCTAGCATTATCTAAATTTAGCAGCTCATTTTCATTAATTAATGGCTCCAATACATGCTGCCTATTAGAAAAGGCTTTAAAATACCGTAAACCAAATTTTCTTTGAGAAATTGCATTAATATGAATACCATCAGGATTAGAAGTTAAACCTGATGCTGTGACAAAGTAACAATTATCTTGTTCAAAAGCAAATTTTTGTAACTCTTCATTAATTAATTTATATTCAGTACAACTTTTTCCAAATCCTTCTTTGCCTAAAAAATCTCCTAATCCCCCAATGATAATTGGAATATCTGGAGCATTTAATTCTTTTCTAAAAGCCTCAATAATTAAAAGTAATTTTTTATAATATACTTTGTAGTTACCATTAAGGCTATCACTTTCTCCTTGGTGCCATAAAATTCCTGTGAGCTCACTACTTTGCATAGCAAATTTAGCTTCTGTTATGGCATGTCTAAAAAGCACTTCATCTACAGCCCACTCATCTAGTGTACTTCCACCTTCAGCACAAGGAATTAAACCAATTGTATCTTCTCCATTTTGACGACACCATGCATCTGAAAATGAACCAGCAAGACTTATTCCTGAAACAGGACGGTCATAATTAATGGGCTCCGTCATCATCTGCCATCTACCATTCCTAAGCATTTGTATTCTCTCATTATAAATTGGTGGCACCTCATGAATAAACCCGCGCCCAGCCATATTTGATTGTCCTACCATTAAAAACGATTTAATCATTTTTTTCATCCTCTCTTTATCTTTACTAAGAAATTCTTCTGATTCTTAATAAATGTTAAGTATTTACTTTGTTTATATATTAGTTATTCTTAATATATTTACCACTAGTCTAATTAGACTAACTTCTCTTAAATATTATAGTCTAATTAGACTAATTGTCAACTATAACTTTTTTCTTAGCCTTTATACTTGGTCTTGATTTATTATTTGCTTTTATTCAAAATATAAAACTTGAATTTGAAAAAGAGTGAACAAAATCGCAAGCGACTAAAGAATAAAAAAAATCGCAAATTCCTTTGAATAATGCGACTTTAAAATCTGTTATTTATTTTTATTGATTAATAATGATATTGTGTGTTTGAAATTTACCTAACTAGATTTTCTCCATCCTTAAATGCTCTCAAAGATAGTTCCTTAAACTGCTCTAAATTAGAATCATACCTCTCAAGCTTTTCTGAATGAAAATTCGTAGTTCCACAGCAAACAATACTATCTTCTAGTTCCCAACCATATGCTACAAACATACTATTAATAACTTTAATGTTCTCTGCACCCATTTCAGGATTTGGACTACCTTTAGTAAATACCGATATTACCTTTTTGCCGGGATGTCTCGGTGCAAAATCATCTCCAACCATTGGGAATGTACGATCTAGCCAATTTTTTGCTTGACCTGTAATCTGATAATAATAGATTGGAGAACCAAATACAATAGCATCTGCCTCAGTAATGGCCTTATACATTGGCTGTAAATAATCTTTAATCGCACAACCATCATGTGTACGGCAATAAAAGCAGCTTTGACAACCACGAATTCCAGAATCATTTAAATCAAATTCAATTATTTCGGCACCTTTAGATTTTGCTCCTTTTGCTACTTGTTCTAACAATTTTGTGGTATACCCATTTTTTCTTGGACTACCGTTGAAAATAACAACCTTTGACATTTTACATCTCTCCTTCTAATAATCACTTTTAATTTTGTGTAAGAATAGTACAAAGCTCAGGCAAACGATCAAGCATTTCGAAAGTATCAATAGGATTCCAGTAGTCGCGTAAAGTTATGATTTCACAATTACGAACCTCAACAACTTGAAGATAACTTCTCTGAAAAGGCTTGCTATTAGCCGTAACTTCACCATACATGTCATACTCAGCTATAATAATTTCAGGATTGCTTATCTCATGTATTATCATGGATTTATATCCTATTGGCTTTAAAAGTGTAGCTGGCATAGTCGCAAGATAAGAGCGGATATTCTCTCGCCCTGAATTAACCTCATTGATTTTTGAATATGAAACGGCAATTCCAATATACCATCACTTGCAAATAAGTTAGAAAAACTGCTCAAGTCCTTATTTAGAAACATAGTTTGGGCAAGTTCAAATATTTCCCTTGGACTTTTGATATTTTTATTTTCTTCATTCATAACAAACACCGGCTTTTAATATTAATTTACCAAAACGGAACTTAAGCTCCGCTTATAGTAAATATTATACGGAATCATGATTCCATTGTCAATATTCAAATTTTAAAGTAAAATAAAAAAAGGAACGTCAATTCCTATAATTTGAATTGCTCGACAGGCTGGTGTAGGCATTGGTACAGTATACCGCCATTTCTCGAGCAAAGAAGCATTGTTTGAGGCAGTGAGAATGTTAGTTATGCGTCTTCTGTTTGCTATAGATCAGCGTAAAGGTGATTTGGATATTGAACGATTCAATAAATTAATGTCCATTGTTATTGATGGACTTCGTTATAAAGATATCAATAATAAGTCAAAGTGAATATAGGTGTTATTCAACATCTTTTAAGATCTACATAATTCTTTCTTATTTGGGTATTAATCTGGTCAAAAAACACTGATTTTATATTTTACATATAAAATCAGTGTTTCTTCGTTTTAAACCATTATTTTCTTAAAATCTTATCCATGGCTTTTCCCTTTGCTAATTCATTGATTAGCTTATCCAAATAACGAATTTCCTGCATAATTATTTTGAAATAACTTCTATCCCCTCTTCAGTTACAAGAACTGTATGTTCCCATTGTGCTGAAAGAGAACCATCAGAAGTCAATACAGTCCATCCATCTTTTTTATCTATAAATATTTCATGACTTCCGGCATTTATCATTGGCTCAATTGTAAATACCATTCCAGGCACTAAAACCATATCTGTTCCTCTTCTTCCATAATGAAAAACAAATGGTTCTTCATGAATATCTAACCCAACTCCATGTCCTCCAAATTCTCTAACTACTGAATACCCATTACTTTCAGCATGTTCCTGAATTACTGCTCCAATATCTCCTAAAAATCCCCAAGGTTTAACTGCTTCCAATCCTTTATTAAGGCATTCTTTAGTTACTCTAACTAACCTTTCAGCTTCTTCATTTACTTCTCCAATCATAAACATCCTTGATGCATCTGAATAATACCCGTTAAGAATAGTTGTTGCATCTACATTTACAATATCCCCACTTTTAATGATAACATCTTTACTTGGTATTCCATGGCATACTACATTGTTTATTGATACACAAATACTTTTAGGGTATCCATCATAATTAAGCGTTGCTGGAATTCCACCCTTTGATATTGTATAATCATATGCTAATTTATCTATTTCCTCTGTTGTCATGCCTTCTTTAATGTTCTCACTAATTAAGTCTAAAAGACCATTATTAATTTCCGCACTCTTTCTTATTCCTTCAATTTGCTCTTTTGTTTTTATAAGCTTTTTCGTTGGTACTATACATCCTTTTCTTTTTAAGTCACTTAATTTTTTATCAAATTCTAAATGACAATTTTTATATTTAAGTCCACTTTTACACCAACATAAATCATTTCTGTTTAATATCATTATATTACTCCTTATCTTGACTATTTAATTGATCCTCCATGAAAATAACATTCATAAACTTTAGTATCATCAAAATATATTTCCTCATACCCTTGAAACCACTTAAATTCTCCATTTATAATGCAATGATATTTATACTGTCCATTTTGATAAATAATAGGGCCTCTATATGGATTATCCTTAGTCACTAAACTCAAAGCTTCCTTTAAAAAACCGCCTGAAAATCTTTCATCCAAAACTCTTCCAGTATAATTCATTGCCCAAACTGGGATATCATCCTGCCATAAACCTTCTTCTCCTGAAAATCTTTCTGTGCCCAAATAAGTATCAATATATTTTAAGTTGCCCTCTACATATTCTAAGTCATGAGAATTTGGTCTTGAGGGTTTACCTTCTGGCCCTTTTCCAGCATATGTTGATTTTTTAGCCCTGCATAAAAAATCAATTATACTTTCATTTATACATTTAATTTTATTTTCTTCTATGGACAAGCGGCAATTTTCTTCATAATCATTAACTAATTTATCAATGCTTACCTTAAACAAATCACTTAATGCAATTAATCTAGCTATATCAGGATAAGACTGTCCTACTTCCCATTTTGCAACTGCTTGCCTTGATATACCTAAAAATTCAGCTAATTTTTCCTGCGATAGACCTTTCGCTTTTCTAAGTGTTTGCAATTGTTCTTGAAAACTCATAGTTTAATCCCTCCTAATATTAGTATACTGATATTATTATCATGTTTCTACCACTTAAATATAACAAAGTTGACAACCAAAAGTTGCTTTCATCAAGAAAGAGAACCTCCTCCATCTGGATTTGGTTCTTCAACCTCACCTTTATTATCTATGTTGACATTTAAAGTATTAAATTGTAATTTCCGTGCATAATTCAATAGGTCTTAGTGGTTACTGCCGTCACCAACCTCTTTGTCATAGCAGTCAAAATTATTTTAAGCTCTTATATACTAATTTTCCATTGTTGTCCATAATAGCTATAAATCCATCTTTAATTTGAATAAGCTTCCCTTCGTATTTAACTTCTTTACCATTTGCAAAATTTCTTACCTCTCCCTTAAGATTGTCGTTAATTAATATTTCGCTTTCATCGCTAAAGTACAAATCATTTTTATCTACACCCGAATCAAGTGTTACTTTATTCCAAGTAGATGGATCTTCATCAACTTTACCATAAATTATACTTGATATTTTGTCTTCATTAATCTCACCCATATATATTACATCATTTTTATCAATGCCTAAAAGTGCTAATTTCTTACTTGAACTAAATATCAATTGTTTATTAGGACTTGTAATAAAGAATTTATCATTTGCCTTATCTTCGTATATTAATCTATCCTCATGCGGTATTACTTGCATATTACCTAAACTATTAGCTTTGATATCTACATTTGTAAGATCATCATTTCTATCTATCCTATAGACTATATTTCCTGAATGTTCATTATTTATAACTATATAAAACACATTAGTAAGTACTGATGTTGTCATATTGTTTACTACCATATTCTTTTCATACTTGCAGATTTCTTTTACTAAGGTTTTAGAAGTATTTGCAGGATTATATGTTATAAGTTGAACTTTTTCTTTTCCATCTTTTTTTATATTTTCAACTATTGCAATTAAGTCTCTACCTGCTAGCCATTTATAGTACATAATCTCTTCATTATTTTCAGTATTAATTTCACTTACTACTCCTGTTTTAGTATCTTGAATATATAAACTTTTTTCATTAATATATGTTAAGTATTTTCCTTCATAAGATAAATCAACATTCTCTGCATTACTTGGAATAGTTGCATTGATACCGTTTGTAAGATCTTTTTTAATTTCAATCTTTTTACTATTAAATTCTGATGAATTTGTAAACACAAAATTATTTAATATGTATAACGAACCAACTTCTAATATTAAAGCTAATATTGCCCAAATAATTATTTTTTTCATTCTGTTTTAAATCTCCTTAACTTTACTTAACAATGACTGCTGTTGGAATTGTTCTTTCGCCCATACTATTTGATAGTGTATTCCTAACTTCTCCATCATAATATAGTGTTGTAGATTTTCCACCATCCAAGTTAATCGCATTAATAGCGCCTAGCTTATGCATTACTTCCTGTACTTCTTTATATGTTGCTCCTAAACTAGTTAAACTTCGGCCATCTATAACCATAAGAATTATTGCACCATCTTCTCGCTGGCCAATTGCTGTTCTTGGAGCTACTCCTCCATCTACTGTAATATTACTCTCTTTTCCATTTACAATAAGTGTAGGTCCGAAGCTCAATGCTTCTTGAATGCCTAATTCTTTAAGTTGATTTTCTGAATACTTACCGACAATTAATACTCCATCCTTTGTTATTCCAAACAAATCTGTTTTACCATTCTTATCTAAACTATTCCATACTTCTTTTCCATCACTCATTACAATCCCATCTGGAAATGCCCCTGTACCTGTCCACGTAACTGAAGACTTGTCTACAAATGCGCCTCCATTAACAGCTGCAATCGCATCATTATTTTGGGCAATTTGAGATGTTGTTTCACCTTCTGTTTGCAATTTTGAACTAACACCTATTTTTACCCTTGTTGGATCCTTTATTACAAGATAGTATCCCTTATACTTAGGATTATCAGCTATCTCGTAAAATTCAATACTATCATCTTTAATCTTAGGTATCTTAACGTTGCTAATGTTAGTAGTTTCATTTTCTGCGCCAGATGATGATTTCCCTATAATACTGTTTATTTTCTCCTCTGATAAAAACAATGTAGCCAAATATTGAGTATTCATTGTACCCATTGCTGATCCAACAAATGTTCTTTTTGCATTTTCAAAAGGTCCATATAAAAGTAAAAAAGGAAATGTGCATACAATAAAAATAAGCTCAAATATCATAAAAGAAAGCAGGCTAGTAAAGCGTGATTTCTTCTTGTTTTTTATATTGCGATTTACTTTTGATGTTAGCTTTACATACTTTTTTTTATGTATTCCATATTTATTCATAACTAAGTATCCTTTCTACAAAATACACGTATACTTTTAGTTTATTACAAGTTAAGCAAATCAAGATAAAATGTAAACAAATACGAAGAGCTAATATAACAAAAGCGCTCTATTTAACATTATGCAATCTAATATAATTCAAAGAGATATTCTGAGTCTATTTTATTAATTTCACTATTAGATGAATCATCTTGTTGTTTATTTATTTCAACTCCAGTAATAAATTTATTATGGTCAGGGCTAAAAATAAAGTGCCTTGCTGTATTACATCCATTGTCTTCTTTATTTTTAAATATTTTATCTTTAATAACTATCTTATTTCCTTCTAGCTTTCCATACATTGCTATATTTTTATTTCTCTCTTTTCCTTCACCAAGATATGTAAACACAACAAACTCATTTTTTAAATCAACTGCATCGATTGACAAATTCTTACTTTCAAAATTCACATCATATTTAGTTATATCTTTATTGTCAAAATCTAACTTGTACCACCTTTCACTAACATTGCCGCTTTTATTTTTTTCAACACACTCAACTAATAACGTTCCATCTTCAAACACCTTTTCAATTTTGGGTTCACTTAATTTCATTGATGACTTCTCTCCAGTTTCTAAATTCAACTTAGTTATTTGACCTAACTCTTGTATGAAGATATTCTTACCTGTTAAATCAGTTTTGCAATTAAGTCCCCCGCCATAAAAACTTGATTCAATAGTATATTTTTTATTTTCATTATAATTTAATATTGTATACTCAGCTGTCCCTTCTGTCTCTTTTATATCATTAGATGGCTTATAATTCACTTTATTAGCATAAGATATATAATCTCGATTTATCAATTTTAAATGAGTTTGAGATAATACATCTTCCTTATTTTTTAGAGATTCCATATCTGAAATTTTATCTTCAAATTCTTTACTAAAGTCAAGTACTTCCTTAAGCTTTTCTTCCTTAGCATCATATATAAACGCTTTATTATCACTTCCAAGCAGCACAACACCACTCTCATCAAATCCATATACCCTAGTTATGCTACTATCATTTAATAATTCCGTACTCTCTTCGCTCTCCAAATTATAACTACTTAAAATAATATTTTTATCTTCCATACTAAATGCATCGCTGTTAATTATTAAAATATTCTCGTCATCAATCCAAAACAATATTATCTTGTTATCTAGGCCCTCTAATTTCTTTTGTAATGCTGGTTCACTTCTAATTTTATTGTCCTCTGTTTTAGCTAAAATATCATTTTTAACATTTTCTGAAATCTTAATTTCTTTTGTATTAGTGCATCCACTTAATATTGTAGTTGCAGTAATTAACCCAATAAGAGTTGTTTTTGTCATATATTTCACTGTAGTTCCTCCTAATACATTTAGGATTTTAAAAAATTATCTAAATATTTTACTTTATAATTAATATCCCTAACATGCAATATAAACTAAAATATACAGTATTTAATTTTAAAATGTTTCTTACACTCATATTACGCTGCAAATGTTTCAAAGTATGCATAAGTTGTTACAAACATGTTAACTTTACAATGACCTTTACTATATTATCTAAAATCTTTATTCTTATTTCTCCATTATGTTCTTCTACAATTAGCTTACATATATATAATCCTAATCCGTTTCCCTCCATGTCATTGGCATTCTCTCCCCTTATAAATGGTTCGAATGCTTTTGCTTCAAAATCTGAATTCAGATTACGGCTTTTATTGGAAATTATCACGTTATAAAAGCCACTCTCTTTATAGCCTGCAATATCCATATCTCCATTTTCAATTGAATATTTATATGCATTTTCAAGTAAATTTATTAAAATACTTTTTATATCATCATATATACCAAGAATGTTCCCTTCTTCAATATTAACTTTAACTTTTATACAATTGTTATTTCTAATCCTCATTTCATCTGAAATTTCATTTAACATTTTCCCTATATTAAATTCGCTTTTTTCCCTGCTTAAAATCTGGCCTCTTGATACTTCTAATATGCTTGAAATCATGCTATTTAATTTATCACTTTCCTTTTCAATCGAATTTATTGCCTGCTTTCTAAATTTTTCATTATGAAAATTAGTTTGTAAAAGTTCCGCATATCCAGATATTGAAGTCAGTGGAGTTTTTAATTCATGAGTAATGTTGCAGAAAAAATCTCTCCTAGTTTTTTCTAAGTGATGCGTTAGTTCTATCTGCTTTTTAATCTTTCTTCTCATTTTATTGTATTCATAAGCAAGATCACTGATTTCATCTTTATTTGCATGTTCTAATACCTCATACCCATAATTACCATTGTATATTTCCCTAACTCCTTTTAATAGATTTTCAATAGGCCTTGTTGATTCTCTCATTATAAGATAAGTTAATATTAAAATTATAAGAAAGAAAAAGCTCTCTACTAATGTAAAGAGTAAATATATGTTTCTATTATTTGTTATTATCTCTTTGTAATCTCTAATAATTTCAACAATTCCAATAAATTCGTTGTTTGAATAAAACGGATATGCAAAATATCCTTTATAATCATTATTTTCGTCACTAAAATATATATACGCCTTATTTTCCTTCGCCTTATCAATATGCTCACTAATTTTTTTGTTAACTTCACCCTTTACATTTTGGTATTGAAGTTGTCCTTTATCATCATAAATACCTATTGTTGAATTATTATTTTCTGATAAACTTATTGCTATTTTAGCGCTATTACTTATTAAAGTTTCTCTATCCAAACTTTTACTATTTACCATAAAGTATTCATTAATAAAATTTATAGAATTATTTTGCTGCATAACCATATCATTTTTTATAGTACTATTACTACTATAATCAATAATATTTTTTACCACTATATTTAAAGTAACACCACCTAAAACTAACAAAGCTCCAACTCTTATGGTTATTTTAGTTCTTAGTTTCTTATTTTTCATATTGCTACCTCATCTTATATCCAACACCAAATACTGTTTCTATGTACTTATTTTGAGCATCTTCAAGCTTAGCTCTAAGTCTTCTAACATGTACATCTACGGTCCTAAGTTCTCCAAAATAATCATAACTCCATATTTTATCTAGGAGCTCTTCTCTTGAGAAGACCTTCCCTTTATTTGTTGCTAGTAAATATAGAAGCTCATACTCCTTAGGCCTTAAACCTATTTCTATACCATTCTTAATTACAGTTCGTCCATCTTCATCTATGTATATATCTTTTCCTATTTCTATTAAATTCTTTTCTTTTTCTAATTTTATTACCTTCTCTATTCTTTGGAGCGACTTATTAACTCTTGCAATTACCTCTTTTATATGAAAAGGCTTAGTAATATAATCATCAGCACCTATTTCTAACCCCAACACCTTATCAACAATATCATTTTTAGCCGTAACCATAATTACTGGTATGTCTCTTTCTTGCTGAATTTTTTTGCATACCTCAAATCCATTTATATCAGGCAGCATTAAATCTAAAAGTACTAAGTTAGGTTTAATTTCACTATTTTTCTTTAAAGCTTCCGTTCCATTTTTCCCACTCTCCACCTTAAATCCCTCTGCTTCAAGAGCAAAAATCAGCATTTCCCTTATACTTTTATCATCTTCAACAACTAATATTTTGTTATTCTCCATCTTTTCACCTCATGTCTAAATTATATTTCTATTTTACCATTAATTTAATATAAAGGTATTTATATCTAGAATAAACTTGTAAATTATATGTAAATATTGGTATTAAATACTTTTATACTACAATAATGCATTTTAAAGGTTACAAAAATGCAAAACAGCTCTTCCAATTTTGAAACTAATCATATATTAAAATAGGCTGCATTATAGAAATAAATTCTATAATGCAGCCTGCTTTTTAATTACGACGCATATTCTACATGTTTGAAAATTATGTGATATCTTGAACTCATCGATATATATAGTAGATTTATAATTAACTTACAAATATATAATTTAAAAATGGAGAAGTATTCTTATCTTTTAACTAAAGGAAATGCAATAACATCCTTTATTGTATTTGATCCAGTTAGAAACATTATCATTCTATCAATACCAATACCTAAACCTCCAGTTGGTGGCATTGCTGTATCAATAGCTACAGCAAATTCTTCGTCCATTGGACTTGCTGTTTCTAGTCCTCCTCTTAATTTTTCAGCTTGGTCATGTAATAATATACGCTGTCTTAATGGATCATTTAATTCTGAATAAGCATTTCCAAGCTCTACTCCATAGGCATATGGTTCAAATCTTTCAATTAAATCTGGATTTTCTCTATGAACCTTACAAAGTGGTGATGATTCTTTAGGAAAATCTATAACAAAAGTGGGTTGTATTAGTTTCTTCTCGCTATATGATTCAAAAAGATTTACTATTAATTCTCCTTTCGAAACTTCAGTTATATTTAAACCTTCATTTTGTTCTTCAAGCAAAAGAGAATTCTCTTTAATTTTACTTATAATTTCTTCTTTAGTTAAATTCTCTACATCAATATCTGTATCTTGTTTTACAAGATTACACATAGTTTCTCTTTTCCATGGAGCTTTAAAATCAATTTCTTCTTCACCGTATTTTATTTTAGTAGAGCCATTAACGGACATAAATACATATTCATATATTCCTTCCATAATTCTCATCATATCTTCATAGTCTGCATACGACATATAACATTCCATTAGAGTAAATTCTGGATAATGTGTTCTATCAATTCCTTCATTCCTAAAAGATCTTGCAAATGTATAAACTCTTTCTATTCCTCCAACAATAAGTCTTTTTAAATATAATTCTGGAGAAACATTCATATATACTTCTGAGTCTAAATCATTAACAAAAGTTTTAAATGGTTTTGCTTCTCCTCCACCATATTTAGTATCAAGTATAGGAGTATCACATTCAATAAAATTCATATTATTCAAATATTCTCTAATTGTAGTAATTGCTTTAGAACGTTTAATAAATCTTTCTTTAACGTCTGAATTCATTATCATATCTAAAGATCTATGTCTTTGTCTTAAATCTGAATCTTGAATTCCATGATATTTTTCAGGGAGGGTTCTTATTGATTTAGATAACAATTCAAATTTGTTTGCTCGAATAGTTATTTCCCCTGTCTGAGTCTTAAATACAGTTCCCTCTACCCCAACAATATCACCGACATCGATTAATTTTAAAACATTATAATTTTCACTTCCAATTAACTTTTTACTGAAAAATATTTGTATATTTCCTCTTTCATCTACTATATTAGCAAAAGTTGCATTTCCCATTCTTCTAAGAAACATTATTCTTCCTGCTAAAGAAAGCACTTTACTTTCATCAATAGTATCAAAATTATCACATATATATTTTGTATAAGTTTTTTTGTTAAAATCGTAATTATAAGGATATGGATTTATTCCTAGCTCACTAAGTTTATTTAACTTTTTTATTCTCTCCACTATAAATTCATTTGCATCTGTCATTATATTTTCTAATTCATTTAGATTTTCATATTGCTCATACATTTTTGTTACCACCTTTACTTATTTATTGATTAATTTAGGCACATAAAAGAAAATAACACTTTCAATTTACCATGAATATTTTATTAGGCAAGAAAGCAGATTTACTTATTATTCTCTTATATTGCCTTAACACAAATAAAAAAAACCTTCACCTCCAAGATTTCTAATCTTGAGGACGAAAGTTATAAATTCGTGGTACCACCTCAGTTTATGTATGCGTTGCCGTATACACCTCTTCAAGTACATCAAAAAATGTGAGATACTCTATACCTATAACGGGGTATTCCGTCACATCCTACCTCTATGAAAATAGACTCAGTGTGCAGCTCCAAGACCTTCTTCAATAAAAATCCATTGCTCAATCCCACCATCTAGAGCTCTCTGAAAATGAACTATTCTATCTACTCTTCTTTTCATTGCTTTTCATATAGTTTACAATAAAAATCTGCTTTTGTAAAGATAACCTTTCTTATTCTGACTTGGTTCTCATCTATTTCTTCATTCTTCCTAGCTTTATTTATTTTCACTAACTGCCATATTATATTCTAACTCTGCATACCCTTTTACTGAAAAGCCCCATACTTTACCTGTAAATGGGCTAATAGATACTTCTACTTTTTTAGAAGAATCATTTTCGTCTTCATAAAAAAGGCGATGTCCTTTTAAAAGGATAAACTTAGGCTTTTCTATATCTCCTAGTTTGTTCTCTTTAATGAAGTCCTCTGCTGTATTTTTTAGTTGGTCGCCACTAAGTACTAATTCAGTCCCTTTATCAAGATTATTGTCATTAACCATTACCATATCTAATTCTTTTGTATTTTCATTAAAATCAAAAAGATAGCAATTATCACTACTTATATCAGTCCATCCTGTTTGAACCATTCCATGCTTTAATTGTCTTACTCTCTCTTTAAGTCCATTATCATTATCTTCAATATAAGCCATTTGCTTATCATACTCTTCCTTTGACATCTCTTTCTTATCATATAACCTTTGAACACATTCTTGTTCTTTTGGCTTTATTTCATCCAAAGTTTTTTCATTTAATATGCATGCACTAAACTGATTGCTTTCACTTTCCTTAACTTCTGGTATGTTAAAATATTTTTTTAAGACATCTAAAGACTTCTGTCTATAATCTTCCTCTTCTGCACCAGTTACTTTACCTGTACCATCATCTTGAGAAGCTGCCTGAGTATCCTCCTTAGTATATACAGTATTTTGCTTTACTGTATCTGCAAAAGCTCCCTTTATATTAACTTGGTCAAATATAGCAGAAGTAGATGCTATTACTCCTACGACTACTAATGCTGCTGTTATTTTTTTTGATAACATAATAATTCCTCCAATATTCTTATTTTATTAATTTTTAGTCCTATATTTATTTTTATTTTTAATTCGATCTTAGTCGTGCGTAAGTACTTACCACTCTTTAAGTATAGAATTAAGATGTCCCAGAAGTTTATTCCGAATGTAAAATAGTTGTAAACTTTAACCAAATTACATTTTTATATAAAGTACGCTACATATTATCTTTCAATTGAAATACTCCTCAAAGCATATAACTTATCTCTAAAATGGTCATGCACTCAATTTACTATTTTAATTGGTGAAAATTATGTCAACTTCAGTTCCTTTGCCAAGTTCGCTAATTATTTTAATATCTGCATTATGAACCTCTGCTATTTTTTTGCAGATAGAAAGTCCAATGCCTGCTCCATTGCTTTTTCTGCTCCTTGCTTTATCAACTACATAGAATGGATGCCAGATCTTATCTAAATGTTCCTTTGATATGCCTGAGCCTAGATCCCTTACAGATATAGTAGTTTTATCATTTAAATTAGATACCTTTAAGTTAATTTTACAATTATTTTCAGAGGCTTTTATAGCGTTTTCTACTAAATTACACAAAGCCATTTTAATTAAATCCTTGTCCATATTTAATATGCAGTCTTCTCCTTCAATAATTAAATCTATATCTTTCTCCTTAAGCTTAACAGATACAGACTTTTTAACTTCCAATACTATTGGCATTATTTTTTCGGGTGTTAATTTAATTTCTTGCGTCTTTGCATAAATTAAATCCATCATCTTAAAAGCCATTTGTTCAAGCCTTTTTCCTTCTTTATAAATATAATCTGAAGCTTCAAAAAATAATTCTTCATTATATTTGGAGGTTCTTATTAGATTAGCGTATCCAATTATTGACGTTAATGGTGTCTTAAGCTCATGAGTAAGATTATTTATGAAGGTTTCTTTCTCAATATTAGACATCTCCAGCTCATTTATCTTATCTTCTATTGTCTGTGCCATTAGGTTAAAATTATTTGAAAGCATATTAAATTCATCTTTTGATTTAATTCTTACCCTTTCAGAATACTGCCCTTGAGATATTTTTTGAGTAGAAGCTATTAAGGTATTTATTGGTTTTGTTATTAATCTGCTTATAAAAAACATAAAAACAGCAAAAAGAGAACAAATTAAAACATCTAATTTCATAAAAAGCGTATATTGATTCATTTTTTCAACATATATACTTGAAACATCCTTAGCATAATGTACTTTTACTTGAGAATTATAAACATCCACCAAACTACTTACATATAAATACTGTTTATCATCTACAGTTCGAATAATATAATTAATTTTCCCTGCTGAAAGATTTTCTAATTCTTCATTTTCATTTGAAACAGGGAATTTCATATCTGAAAACAGTATGTTATCCTTAGAATCTAAAATTTCTGTATCTCCATGCTGCCAGGGTTCATCATTAACAGACTTGTTATACTCATCCATTAATGTGCCAAGTAATAAATTAATATCATAATCAGTATCTGAATAAATTTTCTGCATATATAGAGAATTAATTCTTAATTGTGAAGAAACAGATTTTTGTTCTGAAAGACATTTATCCACTTCCTTTTCCAGCAAATCATTATGAAACTTTTGTATTAGTATAAATCCAGCTAAGTTTAAAGTGAGCACTAATAAAATCAAAGAAAAAAGATATATTTTCAGCCATAACTTCATATCTATTACTCCTCTAATCTATATCCAATTTTATATACAGTTTTTATGTTATCCGTAAGATTCAGCTTTTTTCTTATTTTTTGAATATGAGTATCTATTGTCCTAGTTTCCCCCATATATTCATATCCCCATATCTTTTCTAATAAATATTCTCTAGATAATGCCATATTTTTATTTTTCACAAGCATAAGCATAAGTTCAAATTCCTTTAAAGTTAAATCTATTGTCTCACTATCTTTTTTTATAATTCTTTCATCTTCGTATATTTTCAGATTCTTAAATTCTATACAATTATTATTTTTAGAATATCTCCTTAATACTATTTCAATTCTTGCCAAAAGTTCAACTGTCTCAAATGGTTTTACAATATAATCCTCTGCACCTGATGTTAATCCCGTAACTTTATCAGCCAGTCCATTTTTTGCTGTTAAAAATATTACAGGAATATTTAAATCTTTTATTTTTTTCATCAATTCAAAACCATCCATTCCTGGCAGCATAATATCCATAAGTATTAGGTCAAAAGTTTCTTCTTTTAACAAATTAAAAGCATCTAATCCATCAAATACCTGATTGCTTTCATAGCCAGCCATGCTCAAGTTTATTTTTATTAAATTAGAAATGGCTTCATCATCTTCTATTATTAAAATACTTATTTTCAAATCTGATCCTCCTTGCATAATAACCTTATATTTCTCAGTAAATTCTTAAATAAAACTTATATATCCATTATATAACAAAACTTTTAGAGAAATTGTAAAATAGTTGCAAAATAAATCACTCTACTTACTGCTTATAATTTAATGTCATCTGGCTTTTCCTCAATTTAATTTCCCCTTATCAACTAGAAAAGGAATACTCAAAGCTTTGATTACTTTGAGTATTCCTTTTATTTTATTATAGCTTCAAATATATAATCGCTTATATTGATATAATGGGTATGTTAGAAATTTATCCAACTAGATTTTCCCCAGCCTTAAATGCTCTTAAAGAGAATTCCTCTAACGCTTTTGAATCTGGAACAAGCTCAGCTCCACAAACGTGAATATTATCCTCTAATGTCCAACCATATGTGTTGAAAAAATTAGTAACATATTTAATACCTTCTGCACCTATTTCAGGATTTGAATTAGCTTGAGTAAATATTGTTACTACCTTTTTACCTGGATGTCTAGGTGTAATACTACTGCTTCCATCATGATCAATCAATGGAAATGTACGGTCTAACCAAACTTTTGCTTGACCTGTAATTTGATACATATATATTGGCGAACCAAATACAATAGCATCTGCTTCATTAATAGCTTCATACATTGGTTGAAGATAATCCTTAATAGCGCAACCATCATGAGTACGGCAATACAAGCAGCTTTGACATCCACGAATCCCAGGATCGTTTAAATCAAATTCTATAATCTCAGCACCTTTAGACTCAGCACCTTTTGCCACTTGTTCTAATAATTTTGAATTATATCCATTCTTTCTTGGACTAGCATTAAAAATAACTACTTTTGACATTTAATATCTCTCCTTCGAAACACAAACATTTTTTTAATTGAGTTAACTATTTATGTTTGTTCTCATTTATTTAATATTTACTCAAATAAGAGTACTTGGTATAATTATTATATCTAAATAAATTTATATTAACAAGAACGCAGAATTCTGTGATTAGGTATTATTTTTCTTATCTAGGAGGAATAGATATGGCAAGCAAACAAGAATTAGAGAAATATTTAAATTTAATAAAAGAATCAGATTTTCACCAAAAATGTCCTCTAAAGGATCCATTGGAAGTAATCGGAGGTAAATGGAAACTGAATATATTAGGGCAGTTACTAAGAAAGGAAGTGTGTCGGTTTAATCAATTAAAAAGAGACATATCAGGAATAACAAATACAATGCTAGCAAATTCATTACGTGAACTTGAGAATGATAAATTAATTACTAGAAATCAATATAATGAAATGCCTGTAAGAGTAGAATATACTTTAACTGACAGAGGAAAAGATCTGTTACCATTACTTTATGAATTAACTATTTGGTGGGATGATTATTTAAAGCATGAAGAAATTTTAAAATAATACATTAAATAATGAAGGAAAACCTCCTCCCTCTGGACTTGGTTTTCCTTCATCATTTGAATATATTTTATTTAACTTACTACCTCTCCATTATCTATTCCTTTGGTTTTTTTAACGTGAGTATTCCAAAGTGAAGTGAATATTGGAACCAAAATTGAAGTTACAACAACGCTTGTAGCAACCAGTGCAGTTGCTTGAGCTGCAACAGGCGCAAATTGAGGCGCCATTTTTGATATTATAACTGGATTTGCAACAGCTGCACCAGCTGAACTTGAAGCAGCTAAACCTGCCAATCCATTTCCTCCTCCTACGTACTTATCTGCAAGAATAAGAGGAATACCTGTAATAACAATAACAGCTAGTCCAAGGAAGATTCCAAGTAAACCAGTTTTGAAAATGTTACTTAAATCAATTGTATTACCTAGTGCAAATCCGAAGAAAGGTATCATAACACCAGTTGCTTTATTAAAGAAAGCTTTAAGTTCAGGATCTAAATTACCAAGAATAATACCAACTAAGAAAGGTATAACCGCTCCAAGAAAGTTATTAAGTGGGAATGATGCAGCTCCAACAGCACCTAATATTAACATACTTACTAATGGACCTGATTCTAATGACATTAAGATAAATGCACCAGCTTCTTCTTTTGATCCATATTGTTGCATTAATGCAGCATATAATCCACCATTTGTCATATCCATACAGGAAATAACTGCTAAAACAGATAAACCTGCAAAAATTCCTGTTTCTATGCTTCCACCAGGTATTAACTTACTAAAAATTAGTGTAACAAGCCATG